>NZ_KV791248.1:0-131063 GCF_001807865.1 Stenotrophomonas sp. HMSC10F06
GCCCAGCAGGCCGCGGCCACCCGCCAGGCCGCCGCGGCGCCCAGCCTGCGCCCCGTCAGCACCCCGGCCCCGCGTTACCCGGCCGACGCGCTGCGTTCGGGCACCTCCGGCGAAGTGCTGGTCGAGCTCACCGTCGGCACCGACGGTTCGGTGACCGCCGCCCGCGTGCTGCGCGCCACCCCGGCGCGCGTGTTCGACCGCGAAGCGCTCAACGCCGTCAAGCGTTGGAAGTTCGAGCCGGTCGGCGCCCCGGTCACGACCCGCCGCACGCTTGCCTTCGCGCCGGAAGGCGGTTGATCGCAGCGTAAGGTGGGAGGACGAAAGGCCCGGAGTGATCCGGGCCTTTTTTCTGATTTCAGTGGCGCATGCAGCACTGCCGCTATAGGGCAGTCGAAGGTTCTTGCAACGCCATGGTGGCGGGCAACCCAGCGCTGACGAGATCACGCCCTGCCATCCCCACGCCGAGCAGGGCAATCAGCATCAGCAAGACGCCTGAGACGCGCAGCATCCCCCGGTGCACGTTTGGTTTCACCAACCGCCGGACCAACAGGCAGACCGTCATCAGGGTGGCGAAGTCCAGCACGATCCACAGTCCGGTCAGCAGCCCCAGGCTCACCGTTGGCTGAGGCGTGATCTCGAGGAACTGCGGAAAGAACGATGCGAAGAAGATGATGTCTTTAGGGTTCGAGATCGACATCACGAAGCCCTTTGTGAAACTCCCGTGCGTCGCCACCGGCGTGGCCGCCGCCGCCCTTCCGGCATCGTGCAGCATCTGGTAGCCGAGATAGCCGATGTAGAGGGCGCCGCCGCCTTTGAGCAAGGTAAACACCGTCTCATTGATGGACAGCAGCCCTTGGACGACCAGCATCGACAGCACGATCAGTACGAGGGAGCCAGCGTTGGTGCCGGCAATCGCCCGAAGCGCCAGCTTCGGTCCACCGACGATGCCGGTGCCTGCCACGAACACCGCAACAGGGCCTGGCATGGCGATCATCACGACCACGCTGAAAACGTACAACACGACAAGATTGGCATCGATATGCATGGGCGGGCTCGCTCTCCGTCTCCGAAAGCTCGTCACCCATCAATCTAGCCGGACAGCATCGCGGTAAGCGCAGATCGCCTGCGAGTGCAGCCTCTACCAGTGATCCCATGTGTCGTATCCAACACGGACCGCGCCTCACCGGTCAAGCGCTGAGGCGCGCTGTCGTCATGCGAATCCACCCCTGAAGAAGGGCCCCTTTCGGAGCCCTTCGTGGATCAACCCGAAATCGCCAACCGTTCCTGATGGTAGCGACGCACCGCGGCATACCAGAACAGCGCCGCCAGACCGAAGCCCGCGCCGAGGTAGACCGCCCACATCTGCGGGCTGATCGCTTCGTGGCGGATGATCTTGAGCAGCATCTGGTTCTGCGCCAGGAACGGCACCGCGAACTGCCAGAGCTCACTCTTGATCGGGTACACCATCAGCGCGTAACCCGGCAGCATCGGCAGCAGCATCAGCCAGGTCATGTGGCTCTGGGCTTCTTTCATGCTCTTGGCCGCCGCCGACAGGAAGGTCAGCAGCGAGGTGCCGATGAACAGCATCGGCAGCATGATCAGCAGCATCTGCAGCATCGGCAGGAAGCCCATGTTGAGCTGCCGGCCTACCCCGCCGGAGGACAGCTGCGCGCTGATCTTGAAGGCCGCCAGGGTCAGCAGCAGCGATGCGACACCCACGGCGCAGGCCGCAGCGATCTTGCCGCTGACGATCGCGCTGCGCGGTGCGGGGGTGGCGAGCAGCGGCTCCAGCGATTGCCGCTCACGTTCGCCGGCCGTTGTATCCATCACCAGGTAGGCACCGCCCAGGAACGAGGTGATGGTGAGCAGGATCGGCAACAGCACCGAGAGCATCATCCCGCGCTTGGCTTCGGCGGTCGCCAGGTCCTGTGCGGCGACGTCCAGCGGGCGCGCCACCTGTGCATCGATCCCGCGCGCCAGCAGGCGCAGGGCACCGACCTGCTGGCTGTAGCCGCCCAAGGCCGCTTCCAGACGGCTGCTGGGAATATCGGCAGCGCGGCGGGTGCTGTCCTTGATGATCTCCACCAGTGCCGGGCGGCCGTCGGCCCAGTCCTTGCCGAATTCCGGGCTGATGCGCAGCGCCACATCAATGCGCTGGCTTCGGATCGCTTCGGTGAGGTCCTTCGGTGCCTCGGTCGCATTGAGACCCTGCGATGCCAGGAAACGCACCAGATTGGGGGCATGCTCGCCGCCGATCATCGGTATTTCCAGCGGCTGCTCGATCTGCGTCTTGACCCGGCTTTCGGCCAGCTTGCTCATGCCGAGAATCAGCACGGGATACAGCAGCGGTCCCAGCAGCAGGGTCAGCGCGAGGGTGCGGCGGTCGCGGGAGAGATCGCGCAGTTCCTTGCGCATCACGGTCAACAGCGTGGCGAACGAACTCATGCGTGCAATCCTTCTTCGGTACCGATCGCCTTGACGAAGGCATCTTCCAGGTTGCTTTCCCCGGTCTGTGCGCGCAGCTCATCGGCGCTGCCGGCGGCCATCACCGTGCCCTGCGCGATGATCACCACGTGGTCACACAGTGCGGCCACCTCCTGCATGATGTGGCTGGAGAAGATCACGCAGCGCCCCTCGTCGCGCAGCCCGCGCAGGAAGCCGCGCAGCGCGCGCGTGGTCATCACGTCCAGCCCGTTGGTGGGCTCATCCAGGATCACGTTGCGCGGGTCGTGCACCAGGGCGCGGGCGATCGCGGTCTTGGTGCGCTGGCCCTGCGAGAACCCTTCAGTCTGGCGGTCGAGGATGTCCTCCATCTCCAGCGCCGTGGACAACACCTTGGTGCGCTCGCGGATCCGCGCGGCACTCAGGCCGTGCAGCTGGCCGAAGTAGGCGATGTTCTCGCGCGCGGTCAGGCGCTTGTAGACCCCACGGGCATCGGGCAGCACCGCCAACTGGCGGCGCACGGCGATCGGGTCCACCGCCGAGTCGATGCCATCCACCAGCACGCGGCCCTGGTCGGGCTTCATCAGCGTGTACAGCATGCGCATGGTGGTGGTCTTGCCGGCACCGTTCGGCCCGAGCAGGCCGGTGATGCGGCCGTCTTCGGCCTGGAAGCCGACGTTCTGGACGGCGTGGATCAGGCCGGTCTTGGTCTTGAACGCTTTATGCAGGTTCTCGGCGACGATCATGCGCGCACCTCCCCGGTGCGGTGGGAGGAACGGTTCATGGGGCCCATCCGTTGAACGAGGTGAACGCCGGCACCGGGCTGAGGGTGTCCAGGCAGGTGGCATCGAGCGACTTGGCATCGGCGGTGTCGATGAACTGACCGAGGATGCGCGGCATGCAGCCGGCGTTGATCGTGCCGTGGCCCTGACCCTTGGCCAGCAGGTGTCGCCCGTTCGGCAGCTGCTTGACGACCTGCTCGGCATAGCGCGGCGGCGTGACCGGATCGAACTGGCCCGACAGCAGCAGCACCGGCAGCGACGAAGCGAACGGCGTGGTGAAATCCTTCGGCCGCGAACCGGCGTTCCACGCCGGGCACGCCGCGAAGAACATGCGCGCCACTTCCGGGCCCAGCACGCGGTCACCCTGCGCACTTTCCTGATAGCGGTCGGCATCCTCGGCGCACAGCACCGACCATTGCATGCCACGGTTCATCTGCACGCCCAGCGTGCGGCTGGCCATCTTGCTCAACGACATCAGCGGCGCATAGCGACCCTGCGCGGCCTCATCGAGCATCACCGGCAGCAGCGAGGACAGTTCCGGCATGTACGAGAACATGAAGGCCAGTCCGGTCACCGAATCGGCGGTCAATACATCGCGTTCGGCCTGGCCGGTGCCCGGATTGCGGTACTCGACCTCGACCGGTGCCCTGGCCAGCGTGGCCATGACGTTGCGCAGCTGGGTGCGGGTATCGACCGGGAAGCGCTGGGCGCAGATCGGATCCTGGCGGCACTGTGCCGACTGCAGGGTGATCGCATCTTCGAAGGTGTTGGCGAAATCGCCGCCGACCACCAGGTCGTTCGGCACCACGCCATCGATCACGACGGTGCGGGTGTGCTGCGGATAATGCGCGGCGTACTGCTGCGCCACGCGCGTGCCGTAGGAGCCGCCGATCACGTTGACCTTGTCCACGCCCAGCGCCTTGCGCACCGTATCCAGGTCGCCGATGGCCTCGGTGGTGGTGTAGAACCGGGTGTCGGCGCGGCCGGTCAACGACTGCGCGCAGCGACGGGCATAGTCTCCGATCAGGCCCGCGCTCGGCGCGGCGTTCTCGTCCAGCGGCAGCTCCTTGCCCTGCGCATCCAGGCAGGTGAGCGGATTGGATTTGCCGGTGCCGCGCTGATCGATCAGGAAGATGTCGCGCTGCTTGCGCACATCGCGCAGCGCCATGTTCACCGGTGCGGCGACCTCGGTCGCGGCCTGGCCGGGGCCACCGGCGAGGAAGAACACCGGGTCGGCCTTGCCGGCGCCGTCATTGCCGGCCTCCAGCCAGGCGATGTTCAAGCCGATTCTGCGACCGTCGGGTTCGGCCGGATTTTCCGGCACCTGCAGCGTGGCGCACTGTGCCTCCACGTTCGCGCTGGCCTGCGCGCTGGTCAGGGTGCAGGGCTGGAACGCGAGCGTGCCGTACAGGCGTTGAGCGGCAGCCGCGCCGGATGCATCGTCCGGTACCGGCGCGCAGCCGGCACACAGAGCGGCGACCAGCGCACCGGCCAGCCTCAGGTGGTGTGTAGACATCTTCCGTACTTCCCCTTGTTGAAGATCATGCCACCACGACGCGTGGGCGTGGCCGATGTGACCCAACTTACACGGCTGGCCCCGTGCCGGGGAAGGCGGCGGCGTCGCCGTACCCCTCACTGCACCGTCAAGGCCACCGCGCTCATGGTGCGGTCCCGGCCGTCGGCCTTGGCCCGGTACAGCGCGGCATCGGCTTCACCGAGCAGGCGCGCCATGTCGCCTGTGCCCTGATCGATCGCCAGGCCGATGCTCGCCGTCACCGGCACCGGCACGCCGTCGAGCCGCGCGGGCGACTCACGCAGCGCCTGGCGCAGGCGATCGGCGCACTGCCGCGCCTGGGCCTGATCGGCCCCCGGCAGCAGCAGGACGAACTCTTCCCCGCCATAGCGGCCCAGCAGGTGCTCGCGATCGGCGACGCAGGTGCTCAGTACGTCGGCGACATGCCGCAGAACCGCATCGCCGGCCAGGTGTCCCCAGCGGTCGTTGATCTGCTTGAAGTGATCCACGTCCAGCAGCAGCAACGCCAGGGGTCGCCCGGGGCGGCGGTTGAGCTCCAGCAGGCTGGCACCGTCGGCAAGCACCGCCCCGCGGTTGAGCAGGCCGGTCAGCACGTCGGTGCGTGCCAGTCGCTGCAGGTCCACCAGCATCCGTTCCACCAACAGCAGCACCAGCGCGAAGCACCGCGCCAGCTCCAGGATCAGCCCGACCAGGTAGGTGGCAAAGACCGGCGCACCCGCGCGCAGGAGGTCGTCACCCGCATCCGGGGCCACCGGCAGGAACAGGCGGACCAGGTACAGCAGGGTCTGCGCGGCAAAGACCACCGCCGCCAGCCGGCAGCTGGTGCGCTGCGCCGGCGGTGCGTGGCGCAGCAGCAGCCAGGTCATCCAGCCGTTGAGCAGGACCGCGAACACGCTGAACACGTGCAGCCGGATGACCAGGCTGGGATGGACCACCAGGAAGAATGCAATCGCGCCAAGATAGGTGGCCGCCAATGCCACCGGCTGCCACGCCGGCAGCCGACAGCCAAGATGACGCGCCACGCCGTACAGCATCAGCACGCCGGACAGCGCGACCGCGACGTTGCCGGACAGGATTCCGGCTACATGGGGCAGGTACGGCCGCAGCGCGACCAGGGTCAGGCTGACCGAGAGCATCCACAGGCTGGCCGTCCACAACCGCAGCGCCGGCTGCCGGCGCAGCACCAGCAGCAGCAATGAAAAACCCATGGCGATGCCCAGGCACAGCAGGAAGCCGAGCACGGCAATGGTGGGGAAATCCAGGGGCATCGAGTCAGCCAGGCGGAAGCGGCGCGCGGCGCATCTTACCGCCCGCCACGGTGCAGCGCTGCCCGGTCCGGGACCGGGCAGCGGCGCCTGCCTGCCGCGCACCGGCCAGCGGCGCGCCGGAAAGCGGGGTTACTTGCTGCTGACGTACTTCTCGCGCCGCACCTGCGGGGTCGGCAGGCCGGCCTCTTTCAGCGCCTCGAAGGTGGCATCGACCATGTCCGGGTTGCCGCACAGGTAGGCGATGTCGGTGGCCGCGCTCGGGGCGAACTCGGCCAGGTGCTGCTGCACGTAGCCGTGGCGCACGTCCGGATGCGGGTTCTCCGGCAGCTCGCGGGACAGGCACGGCACGTAGCGGAAACCCGGGTGGGCGGCCGCGAAGGCATAGAAGTCGTCGCTGTAGAGCAGCTCGGCCGGCGTGCGCGCGCCCTGCAGCAGGACCACCTCCACGCCGCGCTCGGCCATGGCGGTGGCCAGCAGCGGCAGCATCGACCGGTACGGGGTGACCCCGGTGCCGGTGGCGATCAGCAGGTAGCGGGCGTTGTGGTCGCCCGGCTGCAGGCAGAACCGGCCGAACGGACCGCTGGCGCTGACGTGGCCGCCGATGTCCAGGCCCTCGAAGAGGGAGGTGGCGGCACCGCCGGGGACGAAGCTGACCGCGATATCGACCGCATCGCCCGCGCCGAGGGCGTGATCATGAATGGTCGCCAGCGAATAGCTGCGCTTGGTAGCGGTGCCGTCGGCGTACTCGAAATGGACCTGGATGAACTGACCGGGCTGGAAATCCAGCGGCTGGCCGTCATCACGCAGGAACTGGTAATGGCCGACGGTCGGGGCCAGCATGCGCCGGTCGACCAGTTTGAGGGGGAATTGAGCAGGCACGACTTTTCGGGACAGTGTGTAGCCGGGGCAAGCCCTCGGGGTCTTCTATAATAGCCGCTCCCCGCCCCTATCCAGCGCCAGCCCATAGGCGCGAAGGCAAGAGCTTGGCTTCCCAGAACACTCCCGCGCCCACCGCCGTGCCCGCCCTGCGGGTGCGTGACCTCCGCAAAACCTATGACAACGGCACCCAGGCGCTGAAGGGCGTCTCGCTGGACGTGGCCCCGGGCGACTTCTTCGCCCTGCTGGGCCCCAACGGCGCCGGCAAGTCGACCCTGATCGGCATCATCAGCTCGCTGGTGAACCTCAGCGAAGGCCAGGTCGAGGTCTTCGGCAGCGACCTGGTGCGCCACCGCAGCGCCACCATGCGCCTGATCGGCCTGGTCCCCCAGGAAATCAACTTCAACCTGTTCGAAAAGCCCTTCGACATCCTGGTCAACTACGCCGGCTTCTATGGCGTGGCGCGTGCCGAGGCCGAGAAGATGGCCGAAGAAGAGCTCAAGCGCGCCCACCTGTGGGAAAAGGCCCAGGTGATGAGCCGCACCCTGTCCGGTGGCATGAAGCGCCGGCTGATGATCGCCCGCGCGATGATGACCCGCCCGCGCCTGCTGATCCTGGACGAGCCGACCGCCGGCGTGGACATCGAGATCCGCCGCGACATGTGGCGCGTGCTCAAGGAGATCAACGCCGCCGGCACCACGATCATCCTCACCACGCATTACCTGGAAGAAGCCGAGCACCTGTGCCGGAACCTGGCCATCATCAACCACGGCCAGATCGTCACCCAGGGCCCGATGCGCGAACTGCTGGCCAAGCTGGACGTGGAGGGCTTCCTGTTCGACATCGACGGCAGCCTGCCGGCCCAGCTGCCGGAGATCGAAGGCGCGATCCTGATCGCCACCGACAGCCACACGCTGGACGTGGACATGCCGCGCGCGATGGACCTCAACCGGGTATTTGACGCCTTGAACGCCGCCGGTATCCGCGTGCGTTCGATGCGCACCAAGAGCAACCGCCTGGAGGAGCTGTTCGTGCGCCTCACCGGCAACCAGGAGAACGTGGCATGAGCAGCACCCCGACCCCGGTCCCGACCGACGGCCAGCGCAACCGCATCGCACTGATGACCATCGTGCGCCGCGAAGTGGCGCGCATCCTGCGCATCTGGGGCCAGACCCTGGTGCCGCCGGCGATCACCATGACCCTGTACTTCCTGATCTTCGGCGGCCTGATCGGCTCGCGCGTGGGCGAGATGGGCGGCTACAGCTACATGCAGTTCATCGTGCCGGGCCTGGTGATGATGAGCGTGATCCAGAACAGCTACGGCAACATCAGCTCGTCCTTCTTCGGCGCCAAGTTCGGCCGCCACGTGGAAGAGCTGCTGGTCAGCCCGATGCCGAACTGGGTGATCCTGTGGGGCTATGTGTCCGGTGCGGTGCTGCGCGGGCTGATGGTCGGCGTGATCGTGCTGATCATCGCCATGTTCTTCACCCCCGTGCGCATCCCGCATCCGCTGGTGACGCTGACCACGGTGCTGCTGGGCGCGACGATCTTCTCGCTGGCCGGCTTCATCAATGCGGTGTACGCGAAGAAGTTCGACGATGTGGCGATCGTGCCGACCTTCATCCTGACCCCGCTGACCTACCTGGGCGGCGTGTTCTATTCGGTGAAGCTGCTGCCGACGTGGGCGGAGGCGGCGACGCACGCGAATCCGATTTTCTACATGGTCAACGCGTTCCGCTACGGCCTGCTGGGCACCAGCGATGTGCCGCTGTGGGTGGCCTATGCGCTGATGATCGGCTTCGTGGTGGCGCTGACAGCGCTGGCGCTGTGGCTGCTGAAGCGGGGCGTGGGGATGCGCAGCTGATGCGCATCCTGATCCTCGGCGCCGGCGGGACCGGCGGGTACTTCGGTGGTCGCCTGGCCCAGGCCGGCGTGGACGTCACCTTCCTCGTCCGCCCGGCGCGTGCGGCCCAGCTGGCGGGCGAAGGGCTGGTGATCCGCAGCCCGCTGGGCGATGCGACCTTCCCGGTCAAGCACGTCACCGCCGAGGCGCTGCCTGCGCTGGCGAGCGCTGAGCCCTTCGACCTGGTGATCCTGAGCTGCAAGGCCTACGACCTGGCCAGCTCGATCGAGGCGATCGCCCCGGCGATGGGCCCGCGTACCACGGTGCTGCCGATCCTCAACGGGCTGCGGCATTACGCCGATCTCGACGCACGCTTCGGCCGCGACGCCGTGCTGGGCGGACTGTGCTTCATCAGCGCGACCAAGGCCAGCGACGGCGCGGTGGTGCATCTGGCGCCGGCGGCCAAGCTGACCTTCGGCGAGCGCGACGGCACCGGCAGCAGCGCGCGCGTGCTGGCGCTGGCGGCGGCCTGCGTGCAGGCGGGCGTGGACCACGTCGCCACCGATGCGATCGGGCAGGAGCAGTGGATCAAGTACACCTTCCTGACCACGCTGGCGGCGGCGACCTGCCTGATGCGCGCCGATGTCGGCACGATCGTGGCCACCGATGACGGTGCGGCGATCGTGCGGGGCCTGTACGAGGAATGCCTGGCGGTGGCCGAGGCGGCCGGCGAGCCGATCCCGGCCAAGGCGCGGGAGATCGCACTGGCCGCGACCACCCAGTCCGGCTCGGCGTTGAAGGCGTCGATGCTGCGCGATCTGGAGGCCGGCCAACAGGTCGAGGCCGAGCATATCGTCGGCGACATGCTGGTACGGGCACGGGCGGCCGGCCAGGCCGCACCGCTGCTGGCCGTGGCCTATGCGCACCTGCAGGCCTACCAGCAGCAGCGCAGCGCCTGAGCGCCATGCCTGCCGCGCTGCCGTCCCACGTGCTGGTGCTGGGCCTGGGCTATGGCGGGCGGCATCTGACCGCGCTGCTGCACTCGAACGGGGTGGCCTGCAGCGGCACCGTACGCGATCCCGCCAGTGCGCCGGCGGATGGGCTGCTCCGCCACCGTCTGGTTGCAGGCGAACCGATCAGCGCGGGCCTGCGCGAGGCGATCCGCACGGCCGAGGCCATCGTCTGCTCCGTGCCACCGGATGCAGACGGCGACCCGGCCTTGCGCCTGCTCATCGATGCGCTGGGCGACAGCCCTGCGCTGCGCTGGGTCGGCTATCTCTCCTCCACCGCGGTCTACGCCGACCGCGATGGCGGTTGGGTCAACGAAACGTCTGCCGCCGATGCGACCGATGAGACCGCCCTGAAGCGCCTGCGCGCGGAACAGCAGTGGCAGGCATTCGCGCAGGCGCGTGGCATTGCCTCGGCAGTGTTCCGGCTGCCGGGCCTGTATGGGCGCGGGCGCAATGCGCTGGTGCAGTTGGCGCAGGGCAAGGCGAGGCAGGTGGTGCGGCCGGGGCTGGTATTCAACCGGCTGCACGTGGCGGACCTGGCCAGCGGCGTGCAGGCTGCGATGCAGCGGCCTGCACGCGATGCGCTGCATCTGCTGAGCGATGACGAACCGGCGCCGCCACAGGACGTGGTGGCCTACGCCGCGGCGCTGAGTGGAATGCCGCTGCCCGTCGTGCAGGCGTGGGACGCACCCGAGGTGGCCGCCTCACTGCGCCGCTTCTACGCCAGCAACAAGCGCATCGACGGCCGCGCCACGCGCGCGGCATTGCAGTGGCAGCCACGCTTCACCACGTACCGCGAAGGACTGGACGATGCGTGGGCGCACGGCGACGGACGCCCTGCCCTGCGCTAGCCCACGACCGTCGGTCGTGGGTGCGGCGTACCCATGCGGGGTCCGACACGCGTACCGACCAACGGTCGGTACCTACCTTCTCAAGCCGCGTCAGGGAGCCGGAAGAACGTGCGCGTAGCCGCCGTCGCGTGGGCGGCCGTGATCTCCACGTCCTCCCCGCGGTCGCGCGCCAGCTCCTCGATGATGTGCGACAGGTACATCGGCTCGTTGCGACGGTCTTTCGGCAGGGGCTTGAGCGTGCGCGGCAGCAGGTAGGGCGCGTCGGTCTCGATCATCAGGCGGTCGGCCGGGATGTGCTTGACCAGCTCGCGCAGGTGGGCGCCACGGCGTTCATCGCACAACCAGCCGGTGATGCCGATGTACCAGTCCTGGTCCAGGTAATCGAACAGTTCCTGGCGCTCGCCGGTGAAGCAGTGCACCACTGCCGGGCCGAGCTTGCCCTCGAAATTCTTCATCTGCGCCATGAAATCGGCATGCGCGTCGCGCTGGTGCAGGAACAGCGGCTTGCCGTTTTCGGCGGCGAGCTGCAGCTGGCGCTCGAAGGCGCGGTGCTGCGCCGGGCGCGGCGAGAAATCGCGGAAGTAATCCAGCCCGCACTCACCTACCGCCACCACCTCGGCATGCGCGTGCAGCGCGCGCATTTCCGCGTCGCACTCGTCGGTGTATTCCACCGCATGGTGCGGATGCACGCCAGCGGTCGCATACAGGAACCCCGGGTGCTGGCGGGCCAGCGCCAGCGCCATCGGCGAATGCTCGCGGCTGGCCCCGGTGATCACCATCTGCACCACCCCGGCCTCGCGCGCACGCGCCAGCACGGCGTCGCGGTCGCGATCGAAAGAGTCATGGGTGAGGTTGGCGCCGATATCGATCAGTTGCATGTGGGGCTACAGGACGGGTGAACCCGGGCATTCTACCGTGCTCCCCGCGATGCCCCGGCGCGCGCGTCTCGCCGCCCCCGCCTGGGCCCCGTATCCTTGCCGCATGACCACCCCGATGTTCCCGATTTCCACACTGCTACCGCAGATCCTGACCACGCTGGAGCACGGCACCCGGCTGGTGCTGGAAGCACCGCCCGGCGCCGGCAAGACCACCCAGGTGCCGCTGGCGCTGCTGGATGCACCGTGGCTGGAAGGCCGGAAGATCATCATGCTGGAGCCGCGTCGCGTGGCCGCGCGCAGCGCCGCGCAGTTCATGGCGCGGCAACGCGGCGAAGACGTCGGGGACACCGTCGGCTATCGCATCCGTTTCGAAAACAGGATCTCCGCGCGGACCCGGATCGAGGTGGTGACCGAAGGCATCCTGACCCGGATGCTGCAGGACGACCCGCTGCTGGAGGGCGTGGGGGCGCTGCTGTTCGATGAATTCCACGAGCGGCATCTGGCCGCCGATCTCGGCCTGGCACTGGCACTGGATGTGCAGTCGCAGCTGCGCGAGGACCTGCGCATCGTGGTGATGTCGGCCACGCTGGATGGCGAGCGGCTGGCGCAGTTCCTCGATGCGCCGCGCCTGAGCAGCGAAGGCCGCAGCTTCCCGGTGACGGTCGCGCATTTTCCCGCACGTCGCGACGAGGCGCTGGAGCCGCAGGCACGGCGCGCGGTGGAGCAGGCCCTGGCCGAGCATCCGGGTGATGTGCTGGTGTTCCTGCCCGGGCAGCGCGAAATCGCACGCGTGCAGACAGCGCTGCAATCCGTGCTGGATCCGGCCGTGCTGGATCCGGCCGTGCAGGTGCTGCCGCTGCACGGCGAGCTGCCGGTGGACCAGCAATCGCAGGTCCTGCAGCCTGACCCGGGCGGTCGCCGCCGGGTCGTACTGGCGACCAACGTGGCCGAATCCTCGGTGACCCTGCCCGGCGTGCGCGTGGTGATTGATGCCGGTCTCGCACGCGAGCCGCGCTACGACCCCAACAGCGGCTTTGCGCGCCTGGATGTGGTGAACATCGCGCAGGCCTCGGCGGACCAGCGTGCCGGCCGCGCAGGCCGTGTGGCCGAGGGCTGGGCGTGGCGGTTGTGGCCGCAGTCGCAGCGGTTGGAGGCACAGCGCCGGCCCGAGATCGCGCAGGTGGAACTGGCCTCGCTGGCACTGGAACTGGCCGCCTGGGGCAGCGACGACCTGCGCTTCGTGGATACACCGCCGGCCGGTGCCCTGGCCGCCGCCCGTGAACTGCTGCAGCGCCTGGGCGCGCTCAGCGACAGTGGCACGCTGACCCCGCTGGGCCGGCGCATGCTGACCCTCGGTACGCATCCACGGCTGGCGGCGATGCTGATGGCGGCAGGTGCCGGTGTGGAACAGGCCCTGGCCTGCGATCTGGCCGCGCTGGTGGAAGCGCGCGATCCGCTGCGGCAAGGGGGTGATGCACTCGCCGCGCGGTGGCGTGCGCTGGCGGCGTTCCGCCAGGGGCGCGTGCCACCCGATGCCAACCGCGGCGGGCTGGCGACCATCGATGCCGCCAGCAAACAATGGCGGCGACGCCTGCGCTGTGATGCCGCGCCTCCTTCCTCAGTCGAAGCGCATCAACTCGGTGACCTGCTCGCCCATGCATTTCCGGACCGGATCGCTGCCCGCCATCCGACCGATCCGCTACGCTATCTGCTGGCCAATGGCCGCAGCGCGCGCCTGTTCGATCCCAGCGATCTACGTGGCGAACCGTGGCTGGTCGCGGTGGAGCTGCGTTACGAGGCACGCGACGCGTTGCTGCTGCGCGCCGCGCCGGTGGACGAGAACCGCCTGCGCCGTGATTTTCCCGATCGCTTCAAACAGGAAGACGTGGTGCGCTGGGATGGTGAAAAGCGTGCCTTGGTCGCGCGACGGGAAACCCGCTTCGACCGCATCGTGCTGGACAGCCGCTCGGCCGGCCGCGTGGATCCTGCACACGCCGCGCAGGCACTGACTGAAGCGGTTGCCGAACTTGGGCTGGATGCGTTGCCGTGGACCGAGGGGCTGCGCCAGTGGCAGGCACGTGTACTGGCGGTGCGGGCATGGATGCCGGAGCTGGAACTGCCGGATGTCTCCGACGCAGCGCTGTTGGCGACGCTGCCGACCTGGCTGACCCCCGCATTCAACGGCAGGACCCGCCTGGACGCGCTCGACGAATCCACCTTGGGTGAAGCGCTGAAATCACCGCTGCCGTGGGCGCAACGCCAGCTGATCGATCGCCATGCCCCGGTGCGCATCACCGTGCCTTCCGGGATGGAGCGCCCGATCCATTATGCGCTCGATGCCGATGGCGTCACGCCGCAGGCACCGGTGCTGGCGGTCAAGCTGCAGGAACTGTTCGGCCTGAGCGACACCCCGCGCATCGCAGATGGCCGCATCCCGCTGACGCTGCATCTGCTTTCCCCAGGCGGCCGGCCGCTGCAGGTCACCCAGGACCTGCGCAATTTCTGGGCGAACACCTATGCCGAAGTGAAGAAGGAAATGAAGGGCCGCTATCCCAAGCATCCGTGGCCGGATGATCCGTGGACGGCCACGGCCACACACCGAGCCAAGCCACGCGGGACGTGAGCGCGCCTCCGCCGCCATCGCGTTGCCCCCATTCATGGCTGCTACCTGACCGGCACCACACGCCCCGCTGACCGGGCTGCACCGAGACGCTACAGTCATGACCTGGCCGTCTCCGGCGGATAACACCGCGTACACGGCCATCGCGCGACACTGGATCAGAACCGAGGCAAAGGACCCCCCATGAGCAGATTGACCGTGATTACCGACCGCGCCCTCGAGCGCGCCCTGGACATCGCCAGCACCGCTGGTGACGGCCTCAAGCATGCCGGCAGCAACCTGCGCCACTTCGGCCCGCAGGCCACCGACTGGATCAAGACCGGCGCGGCGCTGGGCGCAGTCAAGACCGGCAGCAAGGTCGCCGCCAAGGTAGTGCGCCGCAATCCGGCCGTGACCATCGCCGCCGCCGCTGTCGGCGTCGGCCTGCTGGGCTACGCGCTGTACCGCAAGCAGCAGAAGAAGAAGCTCGCCAACGGCGGCGTGGTGAACGGCCAGGCGCAGCGCATCAGCGCCCGCAACCGCCGCAACGACACCGTGGTGGATGAAACCAGCGATATCGGCAGCGACGCCTGATCGGCTGACGCTTCACCGGATCCGCACGGAAACCGCCGGCCTCAGCCGGCGGTTTTTTATTGTCCGATCTCCCGCCATTGCCCAGGTTGCAGATCGCCGATCGCATGCGCGCCCATCGAGATACGCACCAGGCGCAACGTGGGCAGGCCGACCGCCGCGGTCATGCGTCGCACCTGCCGGTTGCGGCCCTCGCGCAGCGTGATCGCCAGCCACGCGTCGGGCACCGTCTTGCGGAAGCGCACCGGCGGCGTGCGTGGCCACAGTTCGGGTGCGGGCTCCAAGCGCTCGACACCGGCCGGCAATGTGGGGCCATCGTTGAGCAGCACGCCTCGGCGCAACGCCTGGACCTGCTCATCGGTCACCGTACCTTCCACCTGCACCCAGTAGGTCTTGTCGGCCTTGTGCCGCGGATCGGTCAACTGGTGGGCCAGGCCGCCATCGTCGGTGAGCAGCAGCAGGCCTTCGCTGTCGTAATCCAACCGCCCGGCGGCATACACCGCCGGTGGCAGACCGAAGCCGGCCAGCGTCGCGCGCGGCGGCTGGCTGCGGTCGGTGAACTGGCACAGCACATTGAACGGTTTGTTGAAGGCGATCAGCATCGGGGCGACAGCGGCGGTGGGGTGGTCCATTGTCCCATCCCCACGCCGACGCCGCGATCCGCGGCGAACGTTATCCGATGATCTTCATTTTGAGCAGGAAGTAGACCAGCACCAGCACCACGCCGCAGACAGTGGCGATGCGGGCTTGCCGTGCCCGGGGCCCGGTGGCGGGCGCATTTAACGCGCGACGCCCGTCCAGGGCTGCACCGGCGAGCAGGAGCCCGAAACCGGCGGCCCCCATCAGGTCATAGCCGTTGCGGCCGTAGAACACGAAATCAACGATCTTGATAAGCGTGACCACCGCCAACGCGATCAACAGCAGCTTCTTCAAACGTGCTTTCCTCTACCTTCCCTGGAACGCGCGGGCCATAGCCCGCGCGCGGTGTCTTACTTGCCCGGCTTCACGAAGCGCAGCGTCATGCGGTCGCTTTCGCCGATCGCCTGGTACTTGGCCTCATCGGCCGCGTCATGCTGGTTGGTCGGCGGCAGCGTCCACACGCCGTTCGGATAATCCTTGGTGTCGCGCGGGTTGGTGTTGATCTCGCTGCTGCCGGCCAGTTCGAAACCGGCGGCCTTGGCCATCGCGATCACCTGCTGCTGGCCCACGTAACCGGTCTTGTCGTCTGCCGGCACATCGGCCTTGGCACGGTGTTCCACCACGCCGAGCACGCCGCCCGGCTTGAGCACCGAGAAGAAGCCCTTGAACATGCCTTCGGCCTGGCCACTGCTGCGCCAGTTATGCACGTTGCGGAAGGTCAGCACCACGTCCGCCGAGTTGGCCGGGCCGAACACCGGAGCCTTCGGGTCGTAAGCCACCACACGGCTTTTGCCGAACACGGCAGCGTTGCCGGCAAATTTCTTGTCCAGCCCATCGCGGCTGCGCTGCTGGTAGTCGCGGCCACGTCCCTCCGCCACGGCCATCGGGTCGACCACGGCGGCCACGTACTGGCCCTTGTCGTGCAGCAGCGGCGCGAGGATTTCCGAGTACCAGCCGTTGCCCGGGGTGATCTCGATGACGGTCTGGCCCGGCGCGACACCGAAGAACGACAGGGTCTGCGCTGGATGGCGGTAGGCATCGCGCTTGACGTTGGCCGGATCGCGGCGGCTGTCCTGCACGGCCTTCTGCACGGCCGGGGTGATCGCGACCTGCGCGTTCGGGCCGGCGGGCTTGATGGCCATCGCGGGCGCGGCAAGCATCAGGGTGGAGACAGTGAACAGGCAGGCACAGGTCAACGAACGGGCTTTCATCGGCGGGGCTTCCGGTAACGGGATGCGGCGAGACTAGCAGCCAAGCGTGCACAGGTGTTCACAAAGCGTTAGTGCGACGCAGCAATCCAGAACACTGTTTTGTGCCTGCTGCCGCAACGCTGTCACCCCCCCGGCCGTATCCTGTGGAAACGATTCCCAGGGAGAACATCACCCATGACTGCTACGCGCGAACTCGGTCGTTCCGGCCTCCATGTCGCCCCCATCGCCTTCGGCGGCAATGTCTTCGGCTGGAGTGCGGACGAGAAGACCTCCTTCGCCCTGCTCGATGCCTTCGTCGAGGCCGGCTTCAACCTGGTCGATACCGCCGATGTCTATTCGGCGTGGGTGCTCGGTAACCAGGGCGGCGAGTCGGAAACCATCCTGGGCCGCTGGTTCAAGCACAGCGGCAAGCGCGACAAGGTGGTGCTGGCGACCAAGGTGGCCAAGTGGTCCGAACACCCGGGCCTGTCGGCCGACAACATCACCGCCGCCGTGGAGGATTCGCTGCGCCGCCTGCAGACCGACGTGATCGATCTGTACCAGGCCCACGAAGATGATGAATCCACCCCGCTCGAATCCACGCTGGCTGCTTTCGGTCGCCTGATCGAACAGGGCAAGGTACGCGCGATCGGTGCGTCCAACTACAGCGCCGAGCGCCTGCGCGATGCCTTGAAGGTCTCGGCCGATTACAAGCTGCCCCGCTACGAGACGCTGCAGCCGGAGTACAACCTGTACGACCGCGCCGGTTACGAAGCCGGGCTGGAAGCGGTAGTGCGCGAAGCGCAGCTCGGCGTGATCAGCTACTACTCACTGGCCAGCGGCTTCCTCAGCGGCAAGTACCGCAGTGCCGCCGATGCGGGCAAGAGCAGCGCGCGCGGCCAGAGCGTGGTGGACAAGTACGTCAATCCGCGTGGCCTGCGCATCCTGGGCGCACTGGACGACATCGCCAGCACGCATGGCGTGAGCCCGTCGCAGATCGCGATCGCGTGGTTGATCGCCCGTCCAGGCATCACCGCGCCGATCGTCAGCGCCACCAGTGTCGAGCAGTTGCACGATGTGCTGGCCGCCGCGAAGGTCGCGCTGTCGGCGCAGGATGTGCAGCAGCTGGATGCGGCGAGCGCCGAACAGGCCTGAGCCCACCGCCATGTATGACGGACAGCCGCCGCAGGGCGGCTGTTTCCGTGTGGGGTGGGCGCTCGGTTTCCGGCCCGGCCGAGCGCCCTCGCCTTATCGGCTGGCCCGGCTGTCTTCGGCGACCAGCGCGTGGTGCAGGCTGACGCCGGCGCGCACGCCTTCGGCACTGGCCAGGCTGATGTTGCCGACCAGCGTTGCATCGCCTGCGGCGTAGATGCCGGGCACGCTGGTCTGCTTGCCCGGGTCGACCTGGACCAGCACGCCGATCGGGCTGTTCTCCAGCACGCAGCCCAGCTGTTCCACCAGGGGTGTCGCCATGTGCTGGCGCGCGGTGACGAACAGCGCGCGCAGTTCAACCCGGCGGCCATCGGCGAGCACGGCAGCGCTCAGCGCCGGTGCCTCGCCTTCGAGACCGATCACGGCCTCGTGCTCGATGCTGACCCCGCGGTGCTGCAGGGCAGCGCGTTCTTCCGGTGCCAGTGTCATGCCGTGCGCGAACAGGGTGACGTTGCCCCAGTCCGCGAGCAACGCGGCCATCGTCGCGGATTTCTCATGCCCGCCCAGCAGGCCGATCGCGCCGCCGCCGATTTCATAGCCATGGCAGTACGGGCAGTGCACCACGCTGTGGCCCCAGCGCTCGGCCAGGCCGGGCAGTTCGGGCAGTTCATCGGCGATGCCGGTGGCCAGCAGCAGCTTGCGCGTGGCCCAGGTGTCACCGTTCGCGGTGCCGACCACGAAACCATCCACGGTCGGCTCGGTCGTGCTGACCGTATCGTTGACCCAGCGCACCGTCGGGTAGTCCAACAGCTGCGCCTTGGCGTTGCGCAGCAGCTCGGCACCGGCGATGCCATCCTGGCCCAGCACGCCCTGGGAATGGGCGGCGAAGCGGTTGCGGGGCAGGCCGCTGTCGATCACCAGGATCTCGCGGCGCGCACGCGCCAGGATCAGGGCCGCGGACAGGCCGGCGAAACTGCCGCCGACGACAATCGCATCAAACCTCATGGGGAACTCCTGCAGCGTGGTGGGCCAGGTGGCGGGCGAATTCTTCGCCCAGCGTGGCCAGGGTGGTGTCACGCAGGCGGGCCTCGAGCAGCGCCTGGGCCTGGCGGTAACTGTCGTCCAGCGCCTCGTTGACCACGCGCTGCACCGGGCAGCCGCGCCCGGTCTCGCGCGCACCGGTGTGCAGCAGGGGGGGCGCACCGATGGCGACATACACGTCGTGCAGGGTGATCTGCGCCGGTGCCCGCGCCAGTTGGCTGCCGCCGCCGTGGCCCCGCACCGTGGTCACCAGACCGCCCTTGTGCAGGGCGGACAGCAGGCGACGGATGACCACGGGGTGGGTGGGCAGGCAGGTCGCGAGCTGCTCGGAGGTGCGCGGGCCGTCCTGGTCGACCAGATGGGCCATCACATGCAAGGCGTCTGAGAACTGGTTGCTGGATTTCATGTAACTACATTAGTTACATATTGGTTGCGTGTCCAGTCCTGTTTCGTTCCATATGCGACCAAAATTAATCTACACGCCATCGTCACAACGTTTAATGGAACGGTAACCGTGATTGGCGTCGCACTTCAGGCCTTCTCCGGCAGACCGATACCGCATCGCCCTTCCTTACTTTTGATCTCTCATGACGTCCTCCGCACCGGCGCGTCCACGCGCCCTGAGTCTTCAATTCAAACTGCTGGGCGCGCTGTCGCTCGGCCTGGTCATCATCGTGCTGGCGGCCCTGGCCGGGCTGGGGTCGGCCTGGCGGAACCTGTCGGCCGAGGTACCGGTCGAGGTCGCCCGCAAAGCGCAGGCCGAGCTGCTGCAGCGTGAGTTCCGGCTGCAGGTGCAGGAGTGGAAGAACGTGTTGATCCGCGGCGCCGATGAAGCGCTGCGCGAGCGCCACCTGGCGGCGTTCGATGCGGAAGGACGCCGCATTGAAGCCCTCGCCGGCACGCTGGCGACCAGCCGCGATGAACAGACACGCACGCTGGCCAACCGGTTCCTGGCCGAGCACCGCGCATTGGAGGCCCGCTACCGCGGAGCGCTGGAGGCGTTCGCGGCCAGTGGCTATGACACCCAGGCCGGCGACGCGCTGGTGCGCGGCGCCGACCGCGCCGTGGGCGCCACGCTGGATGCCCTGGCGGCGCGCGCCAGCGAACGGGCCGAGTACGAGACCAGTGCAACCTCCGAGCGGGCACGCGCCGCGCTGGTCGCCTCGGCCATGGTCACGGCGCTGGCGGCGCTGGTGCTGCTGGCCGTGCTCACCCTGTGGCTGCGGCGCGCGGTGATCGCCCCGGTGGTCGCGGTCGAAGCCGCGGCCCGCGCGGTGGCGCGCGGCGATCTGGAGCATGTGGTGGTGGTGCGCAGCGGCGATGAGATCGGTCGCCTTGGCACCGCGATGCGCGAGGTTACCCAGACCCTGAAGGGCGTGCTGGCCGCGCAGGCGACGATGGCCCAGCGCCACGACGCCGGTGAGATCAGCTACCGCATGGACGCCACGGCATTCCCGGGCGGCTATGGGCAGATGGTCCGCGACACCAACACCCTGGTCGCCAACCACATCCAGGTGAAGCTGCGGGCGATCGAGATCATGGGCCACTACGCGGTCGGTGATCTATCGGTGGACATGGAACGCCTGCCCGGCGAGAAGGCGGTGATCACCCAGGCGCTGGATACCGCCAAGGCCAACCTCGGTGCGATCAATGCCGAGATCAAACGATTGGCGGCGGCAGCGGCCGTGGGCGATTTCAGCCAGCGCGGCGATGAGGCACGCTACCAGCACGACTTCGGCGAGATGGTCGGCGGCCTCAACCGCCTGATGCAGACCACCGAGCAGGATCTGGGCGAAGTGTCGCGCGTGCTGCAGGCGATCGCCGGGGGTGATCTGAGCGCGCGCATGCACGGCGACTTCCACGGGGTGTTCGCGCGCATGCGCGATGACATGGCGCGTACCACCGGTCAGCTGACCACCATCGTTGGCGACATCAAGCACGCCGCGCAGTCGATCCAGACCGCCGCCGGCGAGATCGCCGCGGGCAACAGCGACCTGTCGCGCCGCACCGAACAGCAGGCCGCCAACCTGGAAGAAACCGCCGCCTCGATGGAGGAACTCACCTCCACCGTGCGCCAGAACGCCGAGCATGCGCGCCAGGCCAACCAGCTCTCGATCAACGCCGCCTCGGTCGCTTCGCAAGGCGGTGAGGTGGTCGGCCAGGTGGTCACCACGATGGGGGCGATCCAGGCCTCGTCGCGGCAGATCGCCGAGATCATCAGCGTCATCGACGGCATCGCGTTCCAGACGAACATCCTTGCGCTCAACGCTGCGGTGGAAGCGGCGCGCGCCGGCGAGCAGGGCCGCGGCTTTGCGGTGGTCGCCAGCGAAGTGCGCACGCTGGCGCAGCGCTCGGCCAGCGCGGCCAAGGAGATCAAGGGGCTGATCGATCAATCCGTCACCGATGTCGACAGCGGCGCCGCACTGGTGCAGCAGGCCGGGCAGACCATGGGCGAGATCGTCGGCAGTGTGCAGCGCGTCACCGACATCATGGCCGACATCGCAGCCGCCTCGCAGGAACAGTCCGCCGGGATCGAGCAGGTCAACCAGACCGTGGTGCAGATGGACGAGACCACGCAGCAGAACGCAGCGCTGGTGGAAGAAGCTTCGGCGGCGGCGCGCAGCATGGAAGACCAGGCGCTGGCCCTGAACGCGGCGGTGGATGTGTTCGTGCTGGATGCCGGGCGCGGTGCGATGGGCGGATTGGCGCGGGCGGCGTAATGCAGCCGTCGTGCCGGCCGCTGGCCGGCAACCGCACGCAGTGGGCATCGCGGGGGAGCCGGCCAGCGGCCGGCACTACCGGACGTAGGGCGTGCCGACCATGGCCTGCGCCAGGTGATCGAGGAAGGAGCTGATCCGCGCCGAGACCGCCGTGTTGCGGTAGTACACGGCGTGGATCGGCTGGCGGACCTCCACGGTGATATCCGGCAGCACCTGCACCAGGGCGCCGGCCTCGCGGTCGCGGTGGGTCATGAAATCAGACAGGCTGACGATCCCGACCCCTTCCAGCGCCAGCCGGCGCAGCGTTTCGCCGCTGGAGACCGCCACCGCCGGGCGCACGTGCAGCAGCGCGTCGGTCGCCCCGGGCAGCGGCCAGTGATTGAGCGAGTCAGGCTCGTTGAAGCCGAGCAGGGTGTGCCCCGCCAGCGCCGCCACGTCGCGCGGGGTACCGTGCTGCGCCAGATATGCCGGGCTGGCCATCACGCGCAGCCGGCTGTGGGCCAGCGGCCGCGCGTGCAGGGTGGAATCGGCCAGCGGCCCGATCCGGATCGCCACATCGGTGCGCCGCTCCAGCAGATCGATGTAGCGCTCGCTGCTGTTGAGCTCCAGCGCCACCTCGGGATAGCGCGCGCGGTAGCTGGCCACCAGTGGGGCGATCACGTGCAGGACGAACGGCATCGCCGCATCCACGCGCAGGCGCCCGGCCGGTCGCTCACGGCGTGCGGCGATCTGCTCTTCGGCCGCCTCCACCGAGGCCACGATCGCGCGTGCCTGGGCCAGGAAAGCGTCGCCCTCCTCGGTCAGCTGCAGACGACGGGTAGTGCGGGTCAACAACGTGGTACCGAGTTTCTCCTCCAGCCGGCCAAGCGCCCGGCTCACACCGGAGGTGGTCTGGCCCAGCTGTTCGGCGGCAGCGGTGATCGACCCGCTGTCGATCACGGCGATGAAGGCCTGCATTTCATCAAGGGTGGTTTTCATGGCGGTGACACGGCGGGAGACCGCCCATTATTGACCATGAAGCAACAGTGATTGGCGTGAAGGCCGCTTTTTCCGCAAGAGTGCGGCGCGCAGACTGCGCAGCCTCACTCCCCACCGGTATCCGTCCATGTCCCGTGGTATCCCTTTGGCCTTGTTGGCGCTGACGCTGGGTGCGTACGCCATCGGCACGACTGAATTCGTCATCGTCGGCCTGATTCCGACGATCGCCGCCGACCTCGGCGTCACCCTGCCCTCGGCCGGCCTGCTGGTGTCGCTGTACGCACTGGGCGTGGCGGTCGGTGCCCCGGTGCTCACCGCGCTGACCGGCCGGGTGCCGCGCAAGACCCTGCTGGTCGCGCTGATGCTGCTGTTCACGCTCGGCAACGTGATCGCCTGGATGGCGCCGGGCTATGGCTCGCTGATCGTCGCGCGCGTGCTCACCGGCCTGGCGCACGGCGTGTTCTTCTCGATCGGCTCGATCATCGCCACCTCGGTCGTGCCCAAGGAGAAAGCGGCCAGCGCGATCGCGATCATGTTCACCGGCCTCACCGTGGCCCTGGTCACCGGCGTGCCGCTGGGCACCTTCATCGGCCAGCACCTGGGCTGGCGTGCGACCTTCCTGGCGGTGGCCGCGCTGGGCGTGATCGCGCTAGTCGGCAGCCTGCTGTTCGTGCCACGCAACCTGCAGCGCAGCGCGCCGGCGACCTTCGGCCAGCAGCTGTCGGTGCTGGCGCAGCCGCGCCTGCTGCTGGTGTATGCGATCACCGCGCTCGGCTACGGCGGCACCTTCCTGTCGTTCACCTACCTGGCGTCGATCCTGCAGGACGTCACCGGTTTCTCGGCCAATGCGGTCAGCGGCGTGCTGCTGGTCTATGGCGTGTCGGTGGCGATCGGCAACCTGTGGGGCGGCCGCCTGGCCGACCGCCGCGGTCCGATCCCGGCACTGAAGCTGATCTTCGCCCTGCTCGCGGCCGTGCTGTTCGTGCTCACCTTCACCGCCTACAACACCTGGCTGGTGCTGCTGACCGTCCTGGCGCTGGGCGCGGTGGCGTTCGGCAACGTGCCGGGGCTGCAGGTGTACGTGGTCAAGCAGGCACAGCGTTTCGCCCCGCAGGCCGCCGACGTGGCCTCGGGCCTGAACATCGCCGCCTTCAACATCGGCATCGCGCTCGGTGCTTCGCTGGGTGGCCTGGTGGTCGATCACTTCGGCCTGATGCACACCCCGTGGCTGGGCGCGCTGGTGGTGATGGGCGCCTTCGGCCTGACCGCGTTGAGCGGCCGCCTGGACCGCCGCGATGGGGTGGCCGACCGTGCCGAAGGCATCGCCGTGAGTGCGCATTGAGGGATTCCGGTCGCGGACCCGTGACCGCAGCCGACCAACGGTCGGCTCTACCTGACAGCCGACCAACGGTCGGCTCTACGTGACAGACGAGCAACGATTCGTTCCATGCAACCACAGCCGACCCACGGTCGGCTCTACCGTCGCTTTACGGTGCACGGCGTAGCCTGCACCTCACCCCATGAAGGAGTTTCCATGAGCATTCCCGCATTCGGTCTCGGCACGTTCCGCCTGAAAGGCCAGACCGTCATCGATTCGGTGCGCAACGCGCTGGACGTCGGCTACCGCGCCATCGATACCGCGCAGATCTACGAGAACGAGGCCGAGGTCGGCCAGGCCATCGCCGAATCCGGCGTGGCCCGCGATGAGCTGTTCATCACCACCAAGATCTGGATCGCCAACTTCCACCACGACGCGCTGCTGGACAGCCTGCGCGAGAGCCTGCGCAAGCTGCGCACCGACCATGTCGAGCTGACCCTGATCCACTGGCCGTCGCCGAAGGATGCCGTGCCGATGGCCGAGTATCTGGGTGCATTGGCCGAGGCGAAGTCGCAGGGCCTGACCCGGCAGATCGGCATCTCCAACTTCACCATCGCCCAGACCCGCCAGGCCATCGAGATCCTGGGGGCCGGGGCGATTGCCACCAACCAGATCGAAGTCCACCCGTACCTGCAGAACCGCGCGATGATCGCGTTCCTGAAGGACCAGGGCATCCATGTCACCGCATACATGAGCCTGGCCTACGGCGAAGTACTCAAGGACCCGGTCATCCAGGCCATCGCCGAGCGTCACCAGGCCACCCCGGCCCAGGTCGCGCTGGCGTGGGCGTTGCAGCAGGGCTTTGCGGTGATTCCGTCCTCGACCAAGCGCGACAACCTGGCCGGCAATCTGCTCGCGGCCGACCTGCGTTTGAGCAATGAGGACATGGCGCAGATCGCCACGCTGGATCGCGGGCATCGCCTGGCCAATCCGGAAGCGATCGCGCCAGCCTGGGATTGATCGGCAGGGTCCGAGGGTTGGTCGGGCGTGGGTGGTGCGTGCCGACCAACGGTCGGCACCTACCGGAAGAGCCAGCGCCTGATCAACGACGTGGGCATCATCGGGAAGCGCCGGCCGCTGGCCGGTATCACCGCAACCAGTCCCGCATTGCGGCGCTGACCTCGTCCGGCTTCTCCATCGGGGCCAGATGCCCGCAGTCGGGCAGCACCACCAGGTGCGAGTGCGGCACCAGCGCATGCATCTCCTCGCTGATCGCCAGCGGGGTGATGCGGTCGTTCGCACCACACACGATCAACAGTGGATCGCGGTACCCGGCCAGCACGTCGTGGCCATCCACCCGATCCAGGGCGCTCTGGCGCAGGAACACCTCCGCACCCAGCCGCGCGGTCATGTCGCGTATGCGCTGCACCAGCACATCGTCATCCAGCCGCGAGGCGTCGATGTAGCTGCGCATCAACGCATCGCCGAAGCCGTGGAATTTTCCGGGCAGGCGCACGCTGGCCTGCTGGGTCTGGCGTCGCCTGGCACGCTCGGGCGAGTCGGCATGGATCGAGGTATCGATCAGGGCCAGCCGCAGAACGCGTTCCGGCGCGGTGCGCAGGATCGCCTGCGCCACGAACCCACCCAGCGAGAAACCGGCCAGGGCGAAACGCGCCGGTGCCTGGGCCAGCACGTCATCGACCACCGCCTGCATCGTCTCGCCACGGGTCTGGTCGCCGACGATGCAGTCGGCGATATCGGACAGGTCGGCAATCTGCGCACGCCAGAGTTCAGCGTCATTGAGCAGGCCGGGGAGCAGCAGCAGGGGGAGGCGATCGGTCATGCCGTATTGTCGCTCCGCCAACGTGCACACGTCGTACCGCGATCGGCTCAGTGCGTTGCAGGATCGGGCGCCTGCGGCACCTGCACGTCCTGCACAGGCAGGGTCACCACCATCACCGTGGAATCGTCCGGGTCCAGTCGCGTCTTGAAGCCCAGGCTCTGGCACATCGCCAGCATGGTGCTGTTTTCGCGCAGCACCTGGCCTTCAATGATGTTCAGGCCGAGCCACTGGGCGTACTCGATCATGATCGCCATCAGCCGCCAGCCGATGCCGTGGCCCTTGAGGTCGGAGCGGATCAGGATGCCGTACTCGCCGCGGTCGTAGTCCGCATCGGCGTGCAGCCGCACCGCGCCGAGCATGTCGCCGCTGCGCGGGTCGATCGCCACCAGCGCGATGGAGCGCGCGTAGTCGAGCTGGGTCAGGCGTGCGATGAACTCGTGGCTGAAATGCTTCACCGACTGGAAGAAGCGCAGGCGCAGGTCGTCGTCGGTCACGCGGGCGAAGAACGCGCGGAACAGCGCGTCGTCCTCGGGGCGGACCGGACGTACGAACGCCGGCGCGCCGTCGGACAGGGTAATGGTGCGCTCCCACTCCTTCGGGTACGGAAATACCGCGAAGCGCGGATGGCCGCGGCCCTTGTGCAGTTTGCGCGAGGGTTCGATCGCCACGCGCGCATCGAGTGCGATCACGCCGTCGCGGTCAGCCAGCAGCGGATTGATGTCGAGCGTGCGGATCTCGGGAATGTCGGCGGCAAGCTGGGCAAGCTTGACCAGGATCAGCGCGACTGCACGTTCGTCGGCGGCCGGGACATCGCGGTACGCCTTGAGGATGCGTGAGACCCGCGTGCGGCCGATCAGTTCATGCGACAGGCGCAAGTCCAGCGGCGGCAGGGCGATCGCCTTGTCGTCGATCACTTCGACCGCGGTGCCGCCGCGACCGAACACGATCACCGGGCCGAACGTCGGGTCATCGGCGATGCCGGCAATCAGCTCGCGCGCCTTGGGCCGCACGATGGTCGGCTGCACCAGCACGCCATCGATGCGCGCATCGGGTCGCTTCTCGTGCGCGCGCGCGATGATCGAGGTGGCCGCCGCATGCACCGACTGCAGGGTGCTGAGGTTCAAGCGCACCCCGTCCACATCGGACTTGTGCGGAATGTCGGCCGAGAACACCTTGATCGCGACCGTGGCGCCCTGCTCCAGCAGCGGCTGGGCCAGGTCCATCGCCTCGTGCGCATCCCGTGCCTGCATCACCGGTGCGGACGGAATGCCATAGGCGCTCAGCAGCTGGTGGGTAGCGATCGGGTCCAACCACTGTTGGCCGGCGGCGAGCGCCGCCTCCACCAGCGCGCGGGCGCCGGCGGTATCGACCACGAAATCCTCGGGCAGGCTGGGCGGAGTTTCCATCAACGCGGCCTGCGCGTCACGGTAGCGCACCAGGTGCTGGAAGCCGCGCACGGCCTCGGCTTCGGTCGGGTAGGTCGGCACACGTGCGGCATTGAGCGTGGCGGTGGCGCGGTCGTCGTTGCCCAGCCACACCGCGAACACCGGCTTGTCGCGGTGATGGCGCGGGCGCAGGCCCAGCGTACGGGTCAGCGCCTGCGCGGCATCGGCCGAGGAGGTGAACGCGGTCGGCACGTTGACCACCAGGACCGCGTCGTTCTCGGTATCGGACATCAGCGCTTCGATCGCCGCAGCGTAGCGGTCGCCGTCGGCATCGACCACGATGTCGACCGGATTGCTGCGCGACCAGCCCTGCGGCAGCACCGCATCGAGCTGGGCGACGGTGGCCGGCGACAGCTCGGCCAGGCTGCCGCGCAGGGCCAGCAGCTGATCCACCGCCAGCCGCCCTACCCCACCGCCGTTGCTCAGGATCGCCAGCCGGCGCCCGGGGAAGGTGCCGAGCCGGCCCAGCGTTTCGGCCGCGGTGAACAGTTCGTCCAGCGCGCTGACGCGCAGCAGGCCGGCGCGGTTGAACGCCGCGCCATACACCGCATCGGCACTGGCCAGCGCCTGTACGTGGGTATCGGCATCGGGATTGATGCGGATATGACGGCCGGACTTGACCACCACCACCGGCTTGGCACGCGCCGCGGCGCGCGCGGCCGACATGAACTTGCGCGCGTCACGGATGTGCTCGACGTAGAGCAGGATCGCGCGGGTGCGGTAATCGGTGGCGAAGTAGTCGAGCAGATCGCCGAAGTCGACATCCAGGGTGTCACCCAGCGAGACCACGGCGGAAAAACCGACCGAGCGTGCCACGCCCCACTCCACCAGGGCCGCGGCGATCGCGCTGGATTCGGAGATCAGGGCCAGATCGCCGGCCTGCGGGAAATGCGCGGCGATGCTGGCGTTCAAGCGCGCGTGCGGGGCGATCACGCCCAGGCAGTGCGGACCGAGTATGCGCAGGCCCTTGGGCCGTGCCGCCGCTTCCACCTGTGCGGCCAGCGAGCCCGGGCCCTCGCCCAGGTTGGCAGTGAGGATAATCGCCGCGCTGACGCCGCGCTCGGCGGCGGTGGCCACCACCTGCGGCACGATGCTGGCCGGGGCGGTGATCACCACCAGCTCGGGCACCCAATCCAGGTCCTTGAGCCGCTTCACGGTGCGGATGCCGTCGATCTCGCTGTACCGTGGGTTGATCCAGGCGACCTTGCCGGGGAAGCCGGTGCCGCGCAGGTTGCGCATCACCGCCCGGCCGGCGGAACGTTCACGCGGGCTGCCGCCGATCACGGCGACCGACTGCGGGCGGAAGACGGCTTGCAGGTGGTAGGTGCTCATGCGACCAGACAGTAACAGGGACGGGGGTGGTTATTAACCACCCCCGTCCCTGTTAAAGCAGGGTGCCGCGCAGGATCATCGCGGCGATGCTGAAGTAGATGACCAGGCCGGTGACGTCCACCAGCGTGGCCACGAACGGGGCCGAGGCGCTGGCCGGGTCGAAGCCCAGGCGCTTGAGGATGAAGGGCAGCATCGAGCCGGACAGCGAGCCGAAGGTGACGATGCCGACCAGGGCCGCGCCGATGGTCAGTGCCAGCAGCTGCCAGTGCTCGCCGTAGTCGTGCAGGCCCAGCAGCTGCCAGGACACGATGCGGATGATCGCCAGCACGCCCAGGATCGCGCCCAGGGTGATGCCGGTCGGCACCTCGCGCAGCGCCACCTTCCACCAGTCACGCAGGCGCAGCTCGCGCAGGGCCAGGCTGCGGATCAGCAGCGAAGTGGCCTGCGAGCCGGAGTTGCCGCCCGAGCTCATGATCAGCGGGATGAACAGCGTCAGCACCACCGCGCGTGCCAGCTCGTCCTCGTAGTGCTGCATCGCGCTGGCGGTCAGCATCTCGCCCAGGAACAGCACGCTCAGCCAGCCGGCACGCTTGCGCAGCATCTCGAAGAAGCCGATCTGCATGTACGGCTTTTCCAGCGCCTCCATACCGCCGAACTTGTGCACGTCCTCGGTGGATTCTTCGATCAGGGCATCGAGGATGTCATCCACCGTAACGATGCCAAGCACATGGTGCTGCGCGTCGACCACCGGAATCGCGAGCAGGTCGTGGCGGCGGATCAGCTGCGCCACCTCTTCCTGATCCAGCTGCACCTCCACCGTTACCGGCGGGTTGACCTGGGCAACGTCGAGGATGGGCTCCTCGGGCAGCCCGGTGATCAGCCGGCGCATGGTCACCACCTGCACCAGCGCGCGGGTGTGCGGGTCCAGCACATAGATCGCGTAGACGGTCTCGCGGGTGCGCTCGACCTCGCGGATGTGCTGCAGGGTGCGGCCGACCGTCCAGTCCGAGGGCACGCTGACGAACTCGGTGGTCATCAGCGCGCCGGCGGTGTGCGCCGGGTAGCTCAGCAACTGCTGGATCGCCTTGCGCGCCTCCGGGCTGAGCAGCGGGATCAGGCGCGCGCGCTCGTCCTCGTCCAGCTCGTGGACGATATCGGTGGCGCGGTCATCGGCCATCAGCCCGAGCAGGGCGGCGGCGCGGGCCACCGGCATGGCCGCCACCAGATCGCCACCGCGGTTGAGCTCGGGCTGCTCGAGCATCTTCACCGCGCGCGGCAACGGCAACGCGGCCAGCGTGTCGGCGGCGCGCGACAGGCTCAGCGTGTTGAGGAATTCCACCGCATCGGCGGTGTTGAAATTATCGAGGGGTGCGCTCAAGGAGGCGGCATCGGCCACCGGGCGCAGCAGGTCTTTCTGGTTCATCGTATTCGCCTGTGGGTATCGCATTGCGCGACGCCAACGCTGGCGAACCGACCCGTGTCAGGCGGTCGCCATCGCTGGCGTCGAGCAAGGTCGACTTCTACTGTCGCTGGACATGGGTTGGGGACTCCGGATGGGTTTACTGCCGACGGCGGACGCCAGCAGCGGCGGGCAGTCTGGACCCCGGTGTGACGCAGGTCAACCCTTGGGGAGCGCGCCGTTCGGGTAACAGTGGCCTTCGGCCGGCATCGCGGCCGCATAATGGCGCGTGGCCCCGGCCACGGGCCCCGGCTGCCCCGGGGAGGCTTTCCACCCGCACGGCACACGATCCCATGAGCAGGTTCTCCCATGCATAGCGGCGCGCTCGAGCTGGCCCTGGTGCTGCTGCTGGCCGCGGTGATCGCTGTGCCGGTGTTCAAGAAGCTCGGCCTGGGCGCGGTGCTCGGCTACCTCGCCGCCGGCGTGGTGCTCGGCCCCGATGGGCTGGGCTTCGTGCAGGACGCCGACCGCATCCTCAGCGCCGCCGAGATCGGCGTGGTGATGCTGCTGTTCGTGATCGGCCTGGAGTTGTCCCCCGCCCGCCTGAAGGTGATGCGCCGCTCGGTGTTCGGGGCCGGCGCGCTGCAGGTGGCGCTCAGCGCCCTCGTGCTCGGCAGCCTGCTGATGCTCGATCATTTCCAGTGGAAGAGTGCGTTGATCGTCGGCATCGCGCTGGCGCTGTCCTCCACGGCGGTCGGCCTGCAGCTGCTGTCCGAGCACAAGGCGATCAACAGCGATTACGGGCGGCTCGGGTTTGCGATCCTGCTGTTCCAGGATCTGATCGCGATCCCGTTGCTGGCCGCGATTCCGCTGCTCGGCGGTGCGCGCAACGACACCCTGCAGTGGAACGACGTGGCGATCGCGATCGGCGCGCTGGCCGTGGTGATCCTGTGCGGCCGGCCGGTGCTGCGCCGGTTGTTCAACATCATCGCGCGTACACGCAGCCCCGAAGTATTCACCGCCACTGCGCTGCTGGTGGTGCTGGGCACCGCGTGGTTCATGCAGGAGGCCGGCCTGAGCCCCAGCCTCGGCGCGTTCCTGGCCGGCGTGCTGTTGTCCGATTCGGAATTCCGGCACGAACTGGAATCGCAGATCGAGCCGTTCAAGGGCCTGCTGCTCGGCCTGTTCTTCATCGCGGTGGGCATGGGCATCGACCTGGACCGCATCATCGCCGAGCCGATGATGATCGCCGCCGGCGTGGCGATCCTGCTGGTGGTGAAGTTCGGCCTGCTGTTCGGGATCGGCAAGCTGGCCAAGCTGCGTACCCGCCATGCGGTACTGCTGGGCAGCGTGCTGTGGTTGGGCGGCGAGTTCGCCTTCGTGGTGTTCAACGAGGCGCAGCGCGCGCATCTGCTGGGCAGCGCCAACCATGATCGGCTGGTGGCGATCGTGGGTCTGTCGATGGCGATCACACCGCTGCTGATGATCGTCCTGATCCGCCTGCTGGGTCGCGACGAGGGACCCAAGGCCCCCGTCCAGCCTGCTGACAAGGTCGACATCAACGATGTACAGCCGCAAGTGATGATCGCCGGCATGGGCCGCTTCGGCCAGGTGGTGGCGCGCCTGCTGACCGCGCAGAAGATTCCCTTCGTGGCGCTGGAGTCGAACCCGGACACGGTCTCGGACCTGCGCCGGTTCGGCAACAAACTCTATTACGGCGACCCGACCCGACCGGAGATGCTGCGCGCCGCAGGTGGCGAACACATCCGCGTGTACGTGGTCACGCTGGATGATCCGGACGCCAACATGCGGGCCACGCGGCTGATCCGGCGCATGTATCCGGATGCGGTGGTGCTGGTGCGCGCACGCAACCGCCAGCATGCGTGGCGGCTGATGGACATGTCCGCCGAGCCGTTCCGCGAGGTGTTCGGCACCAGCCTGGAACTGAGCGAACGGATGCTGATCGCGCTGGGCATGTCGGTGGAGACCGCACGCAGCCATGTGCAGCGCTTCCGCGAGCACGACGAAAAACTCCTGCGCGATCAGTACCTGGTCTACGACGACGAAGCGGCGGTGATCCAGACCTCGCGCGATGCGCGTGCGGACCTGATGCATCTGTTCGAGGCGGATGCGGAGAGTGATGGGAAGGGCGCGGACGACCGTCCGCAGCATTGATGAACCTGCGGATGCACCGTCGCGTGCATCATTGATCCGCTGCCGGCCAGCGGCCGGCACTACCCGCCGCGGAGTCAGCCGTTATCGCGCAGGAACCGGGCCATCGAGGAGACGCCCGGCACCAGCGGTTCGAATTCGCCAGCGACGTCGATGAAGCCGCGCATCACCGCGATCTCGCGCGGGCTGCGGTTGAGCGCGTCGCGTACATCCGGATCGGCACCGGCACGCAGCAGGCGCTGCACCAGCAGCGGCAGGCCGTGCAGCGCCGCCAGATGCAGTGGACCGAAGCCGCGCGGATCACGCACGTCCAGCGAGACCTCTTCGTCCAGCAGACGCTCCACCGCAGCGAGCACGATCTGCTCGTCGCAGGCGGTGCCCGGCTCGGCGCGTGCGCCGAGCAGCAGCAGCAACGGCGTGACCGAGCCGGCGGCGGCCTGGTCCGGTTCGGCACCGGCCAGCAGCAGGGTGTCGAGCAGGGCGAGCAGACGCGCACGGTCCCGCGCGCTGAAGCCGTACAGCGCCGCGCAGTGCAGCGGACCCAGTTGCTGGGCATCGCCGGCGTGCACGTTGGCACCGGCGGTGAGCAGGCGCGAGACGATGTCCGGCAGGCCCAGCGCGGAGGCCAGCATCAGCACGGTGACGCCGCCCGGCAGGCGGTATTCGAGTTCGGCACCGGCATCGAGCAGCGCCGAGACGATATCCACCTGGCGCATGCTGACTGCCGCCGAAAGCGGCGTGGCGCCACTGGCGGCGGCATGCTGCGGGTTGGCACCGCGGGTCAGCAGCAGATCCACCACGGCCAGGTGACCGCCACCAGCGGCGCGCAGCAGCGCGGTGCAGCCCTGGGCGTCGACGGCATCGACCCCGAACCCCAGGTCGATCAGGCGACGCACGGCATCGGCATCGCCGGCCATCGCAGCGGCCGGCAGGTCACCGTCGCGCAGCGCGCGGCGCGGCAACGGCCACACCCGCCAGTCCAGCCAGTCGGCGAGGTCGCGGCGGCCGATCGACAATGCCACGCCCAGCGGGGTCTGGCCGTCGGCGGCGCGGGCTTCGGGTGAGGCGCCCTGCTGCACCAGCAGTTTGATCGAGCCTTCGCGCGCGAGCGCCGTGGCCAGATGCAGGGCGGTCATGCCATGGCTGTCGCGCGCTTCGCGGTCCACGCCCAGCGTCAGCAGGGCCTGCTGCAGGCGCAGCCAGCCCAGGCGGACGGCCAGCGAGAGCGGCGGGTCGCCCGCCGGCGACGGCGCGAACGGGTCGGCGCCGCGTTCCAGCAGTTCGAGTGCAAGCTGCTCCAGGCCACGCGAGGCGTGGTCATGCTGGGCGCAGGCGCTCAGCAGGCGCGCCAGGCCACCGCGACCGGCCGGGGAGAGGCCGCGGCGCAGCAGCACCTGCAGGGCCGGCACCGCATCGATGCCGCGCGCCAGCAGCGCGAACATCGGGGTATCCCCGCAGGCATCGAGCACTTCCGGGGCCGCGCCATGCGCCAGCAGCCAGTCCAGCGCCTGCGGGTCCAGGGCCAGTTCGGCATCGTGCAGCAGCGCACCGAGTTCTTCGGGCGCGCACAGGCGGGCCAGGGCCGCCATGCCCTCGACGTTGCCGAAGCTCAGTGCTTCGCGCAGCAGTTCCAGTGGCGGGCGGTCCGGCAGCGACGCAGGAGCCGCATCGCTGTCACCGGACATCACCAGCCCATCGCTGACCGCCGAGGGCAGCGGATAGGACGGATCCAGCAGCGACACGATGGCCCAGCGCCCGGCACCGGCGGCGATGTCCACCGCGCGTCGGCCCTGCGGATCGGCCACGTCGGCGGCGATGCCCAGGTCGCGCAGGCGGCGCACCAGCAGCGGCGAGACGTCGTCGGCCATGCAGGCCAGCAGCACCGCGTTGCGGCCTTCGCCATCCACCGCATTGAGGTCGGGATGGTGCGGCAGCAGGTGTTCGACCACGCCGGCCCGGCCACCACGCGCGGCCTCCAGCCACGGCGTGCGCGCCAGTGCATCGCGTGCTTCCAGGTTGGCGCCGGCGGCCAGCAGCACGTCGATGATGTCGACATGGCCGGCCAGCGCGGCTTCGTGCAGCGCACTGCGGCGCTGGCGGTCGCGCGCATCGGCGCGGGCCTTGTGCTTGAGCAGCAGCTGCACACCGGCCGGGTCGTCTTCTTCAGTGCCGGCCGCGGCCAGCAGCACGGGCGTGCCCTCGGCCGGCTCGGTCTTGGCCCCGCGTTCGAGCAGGAACTTGGCCAGCCGCCAGTTGCCGACCTGGCAGGCCACGGCCAGCGGCGACCAGCCGTCGTCATTGAGCGCGTCCACTTCCGCGGCGGCATCGCGCAGCAGCGCGGCGACACCGGGATCGGAACTGCGCGCCGCGTGATGCAGCGGCGTGTTGCCCTCGCTGTCCACCGCGCGCGGGTCGGCGCCATTGGCGAGCAGGGTCATCACCGCCTCGGGGCGACCGTGCCAACTGTCGCGGGTAGCAGCCAGCAGCGGGGTCATGCCACGGTGCGGGGCATTGACGCCCACGCCGCGCGCGATCAGTTCGCGCAGCAGGCGCAGGTCGGGCAGCACCGCGGCCAGCACGGCCAGGCTGCGCTGGTCGCGCCAGGCTGGATCGGGCAGCCCGTGCGGGTCGGCGCCGGCCTGCAGCAACTGCAGGGCACGGTCGACCCGGCCGCTGCGCGCCGCGTCATACAGCGCCGGCTGCTGTTCGTGCAGGCTGATCGATTCCAGCGGTTTGGGCTCGGCGTACGCGTCGGCGAACAGATCATCGCGGTCACCGCGGGTCTCGGCCGGTACCGGTGCGCTCAGGGTCGATGCGGGGGCAATCGCCTGCAGCAGCACGTGCGCCAGCGGGGACAGCAGTACCACTGCAGCGGCGATCGGCCAGTGCAGCGCCGCCGAAACCAGGCCCGGCCACGCCGGCAGCACCACCAGCGCGCACACCAGCACCACCAGCGCAGCAACGGCCAGCCCGCGCCAGGCGGTCAGGTCGCGTCCGGCCAGGGTCTGCCAGTGACGGGCCAGGCTGCCTTCGCTGCGTTCCACGTCATTCCACAGCGGCCAGGTCCGCCAGACCCCGAGCAGCGCGGCGCTGACCGCCACGCTCACGCCGAGCACGGCGGCCAGGCTGCCGCTGTCGTGCAGGGCACTCAGCGGCCAGGCCACCAGCAGGGTCAGCAGCAGCGGGCCCAGCCCCCACAGCGCCAGCAGCGCAGGCGCATCCTGACGGACCACCTGCGGCAGCGGCTGCAGCGAGCGGGTGCGGCGCCACCACGAGACCGCCAGCGCGAACGCGGGCTGGGCCAATGCGGCGCACACGGCACCGGACACGCCGCCGATGGCCGCAGCCAGGGCCAGCAGCGCACCGAGGGCGGCAGCAGATGCGACGGCGCGGGGGCGTTGGGATTCAATCATTGCGTCGCGGGAACCTGACCGGCGCCAAGGGAGGCGGCGGCAACTGCAGATGGAATCCACGCTCGGTCAGGTTCTGGCGCACTTGTGCGGCATCGACCTGGGCGAGGCGACGGTCGGGAGTCAGGGCCACTTCGAGAACGAACTGGAACGGCGCCAGCGAGGCCTTTACCGCGTCAGGGATGACCGAGAAGTCATCACGAACGGCGAGATAGACGAAGCTGTCCTGCTTGCGTTGGCTTTTATAGACGTAGGCTTGCATGCCGCAGGGCGTTGCCCAGGGTAGTGAATGACAATGATTGTGGAGGAAAGCCGGCACAGGTGAAAGCCACGTGCACTGTCTACCGTCGGTTTTCCGTCACGCGACAGCATCAGGTTCATCAATGTCGTGATGTCGTTCAGCTGGGCGCCGCTGCAGTCTGCCGATGCCGCTGTGATGAATGCGTCGCTGCGGCGATGCCGCCGGTACCTGCGTTGGCCGCTGCATGGACCACCGCCCCGGCAGGGACGGTGGTCCGGGGGCTCACTTCACCTTGGCGTAGGTGCCCTTCAGCGCCACGCCGGCCAGGATCGCGCCCGCGTAGCATTCGTAGTTGGCGGTGCTCTTGAACTCGTTCTTCTTGTAGTAGCTGACGATGTCGACCACGGCATTGGCACCGCGCGACTTTGCCCCATCCTGCAGCGCGCGCAGCGCCGACAGCGCCACCCAGCGGCAGGCTTCGGCATCGCTCTTGTTGGCGGCGTTGGTCTTCTTGTTGGTCACGTCCTCGCCCAGGCGTTCCACTACGCTGACCTTTTCACCGGCCAGATAGAACTTCACGCTGCCGTCGATGCCCACGTTGCGGGCTTCAGCGGAATTGACCAGCTCATGCAGCGACTGCTCGACACGGGTTTCGCGGGCTTGGGCGGTACTGGCCAGGGCGAGCAGCGCGGTGGCGGCGATCAGGGCAAAACGACGCATTCAACTTTCTCCTTGTTGGGGGGATGCGAGGGGTCTACGGAACGGCCGGCCCGCGACGCGGGCCGGAAACTGCGGTCAATCCTGCCAGCGGCGGAAGATCAACGAGGTGTTGATGCCGCCGAAGGCGAAGTTGTTGCTCATGACGTAGTCGGTCTGCAAGGCACGGCCGTCGCCATGGATGTAATCCAGCGCACCGCAGCGGGGATCGACCTCGTGCAGGTTCAGGGTGGGGGCGAACCAGCCCTCGCGCATCATCTCGATGCTCAGCCAGGCCTCGAACGCGCCGCAGGCACCGAGCATGTGACCCACATAACTCTTGAGCGAGCTGATCGGCACGCCGGGGCCGAACACCTGGTGGGTGGCCTGGGTTTCGGCGATGTCGCCATGCTCGGTGGCGGTGCCGTGCGCGTTGACGTAACCGATCCGGTCGGCAGCCAGGTCGGCATCCTCCAGCGCCAGCCGCATGGCCTGCGCCATGGTCCCGGCGCTGGGCTGGGTGACGTGCTGGCCGTCGCTGTTGGTGCCGTAGCCGACCACTTCGGCCAGGATCGTGGCGCCGCGGGCCTGGGCATGCTCCAGCTCTTCCAGGATCAGCGTGCAGGCGCCCTCGCCCAGCACCAGGCCGTCGCGGTGGGCATCGAACGGACTGGGCGTGGTCTGCGGCGCATCGTTGCGCACGCTGGTGGCGAACAGGGTGTCGAACACGGCGGCGGCGGTGGCGTCGAGCTGCTCGGCACCGCCGGTGACCATCACGGTCTGCTTGCCGCTGCGGATCGCTTCATAGCCCGAGCCCACGCCCTGGCTGCCCGAGGTGCAGGCGCTGGAGGTGGTGTAGACCCGCCCGGACAAGCCGAAGAACACGCCGATGTTCACCGGCGAGGTGTGGCTCATCATCTTCAGGTAGGTGGTGGCGCTGATGCCTTCGGTGGTGTGCTCATGCAGCATCCGGCCGAACTCGGCGGTGGCCTCGTGGCTGCCCGAGGACGAGCCGTAGGCCACGCCGGCCATGCCACTGCGAAGCACCGGATGGCCGAGCAGGCCGGCCGCCTCCAGCGCCAGCTCGGTGGCACGCACCGACATCACCGCCACCTTGCCCATGCTGCGGGTGGTCTTGCGGTTGTAGTTGGACGGCAGCTCGAAATCTTCGGCCGGTGCGGCCAGGCGGGTGTTGAGGCCATCGAAGACCTCCCATTCGGGGATGTAGCGCACGGCATTGGTCCTGGCCTGCAGGCGCGCACGGATGCTCGCCCAGTCCTGCCCGAGCGGGCTGATGGCAGCCGCGCCGGTGACCACCACGCGACGATCGGGGCGGGCCATCAGACCATCCCTCCGTTCACCGAGATCACCTGGCGGGTGATGTAGCCGGCCGATTCGGAGAGCAGGAACGAGACCGCGGCAGCGACCTCCTCCGGCTGGCCCAGGCGGTTGGCCGGGATCAGCTTGAGCGCGTGCTCGACCACTTCTTCATTGACCATCTCGGTCTCGATCAGCCCGGGGGCCACGCAGTTGACCGTGATCGCGCGGCTGGCCAGCTCCAGCGCCAGCGCCTTGGTGGCGCCGATGATGCCGGCCTTGGCCGCGCTGTAGTTGGTCTGGCCGCGGTTGCCGACCAGGCCGGAGACCGACGACAAGGTGACGATGCGGCCGGGCTTGCGCCGGCGCACCAGCGGCATCACCAGCGGGTGCAGCACGTTGTAGAAGCTGTCCAGGTTGGTGTGGATGACCGCATCCCAATCCTCGGCCGGCATCGCCGGGAAGGCGCCATCGCGGGCGATGCCGGCATTGCAGACCACCCCGTAATACGTGCCGTGCGCGTCGATGTCCGCTTCCAGCGCGGTACGCGCGGCATCGCGGTCGCTGACGTCAAACATGAGCATCCGGGCCTGTCGGCCCAGCGCCTGGATCTCGGCCACCACGGCCTGTGCTTCCTCGATGCGGCTGCGGCAATGCACCACCACATCGAAGCCGTCGCGCGCGCAACGCAGCGCCACGGCACGGCCGATGCCCCGGCTGGCGCCGGTCACCAGCACGGTCAGATTCCCTGTCATGCCTCTCCACTCTCCAGATAGGCCATCGCGTCCGTGGGTTCAAACACGGAGACGTTGGCAACCGCCATTTCGATATCGCCCGCCAGGATCCGGCAGGCGAACATGCCCAGGCCATTCTCGCCCAACAACTCGCAGTTCGCCTCCACCCGCAGGCAGCTGCCGGCGGCAAAGAACGGCTGGTGGGCGGTGTACCGGCGGGTGCCAAGCAGGAAGCCGATCGACGGCGCGCGGCCGGCGTGGCGTGCGCGGCACCCGGCCCAGGCGGCGATCGCCTGCGCCATGTACTCCACCCCGACCCAGGCGGGCACGCCATCAGGCGTGCAGAACAGCCCCTGCGCAGGCACGTCCACCTCAACGGCGATGGACTCGTCCTGCCAGGCCACCACGCGGTGGATCAGGCGCATGCTGTCGCGGTGCGGCAGCACCGCATCGATGTCATCGGGCAGCGGCATGCTCATCCTCGCGCCAGGGCCAGCACGGCGTTGCTGCCGCCGAAGGCGAACGAATGGCTGAGCACGTGCTGCAGCGGTTGCGCAGCGCGCGTGCCCGGTGCCACCAGGGCCAGCGCCGGCAAGGCGTCATCGGGCTGCCCGTCCCACCAGTGGGTGGGCAGCTGCTGGTCCGGGTTGTCGGCCAGGGTCATCCAGCACAGCGCCGCTTCGATCGCGCCCGAGGCGCCGAGCGTGTGCCCGGTCAGCGGCTTGGTCGAGCTGGCCGGCACCTGCGTGCCCAGCACCGCGGCGACCGCCTGGCTTTCCATCGCATCGTTGTGACCGGTGGCGGTGCCATGCAGGTTCACGTAGTCGATCTGCGCCGGCGCCAGCCCGGCCCGGTCCAGCGCCTGCTGCATGGCATCGATCGCGCCACGTCCCTGCGGATCCGGCGCGGACATATGGTGGGCATCGGACGATTCGCCCCAGCCGGACAGGCGCACCGGGCCCGGCTCGCGGGTCATCAGGAACAGCGCGGCGCCTTCGCCGATGTTGATGCCGCTGCGGTTTACCGAGAAGGGATTGCAGCGCACCGCCGAGACCGACTCCAGCGCGCTGAACCCGGCCACGGTGAAGCGGCACATCGAGTCCGCCCCGCCGGCGACCACCGCATCGACCACGCCGGCGCGCAGCAGGCGTGCGGCCGACATCAGCGCCTTGGCGCTGGACGAGCACGCGGTGGAGATCGTCCAGGCCGGGCCGGTGCTGCCGATCCGCTCACGCACGAAGCGCGCGGCGGTGCCCATTTCCTGCTGGGCGTAATGGAAATCCGCCGGCCACACGCCATCGCGGTGATAGGTGCGCAGTGCGTGCTCCGACTCGCCGATGCCCGAGGTGCTGGTACCGATGATCACCGCCACGCGCTCGGCACCAAAACGGGCGACGGCGGCATCGACGGCCTCGCGGATCTGGCCGAGCGCAGCGTCCAGCAGGCCGTTGTTGCGGCCGCGCAGGGCGACCGGCAGGTCGGCCAGGTCCGGCAGCGGCGCCTGCACTTCGCCCAGCGCCAGCGTGCGGCCGGGCAGGATGGTGTCGTTGTCGTGCAGCCCGCCGGGCTGCGCCGCGAACAGGCCCTCGCGCACCTGGGCGCGGTCGGCCCCCAGTGCGCAGATCACGCCCAGCTCGTTCAGATAGACCGCGCTGCTGCTCACTCTCGGCCCTGCCCCATGTCCATTGATTCGATCACCAGTTCGTAGCCCTCGGCCAGGTTGCGCAGCCGCACGCGACCATCGGGCAATGTCTCGCGCACCAGCCAGGGTGTGCCGCCCTGGACCAGGCTGCGCACGCCGTCGGTTTCCTGCAGGCTCCAGCCGTCCGGCAGCGCGGCACGGATCGCCGCGGCGGGCCACAACGCGAACTGCAGGTCGTCGAGCACGCGCTCGCCGCGCACCTGCGGCGGCAGCCACGGGGCCCGGGTCTGTTCCAGATGCTGCCCGTCCCAGACCATGCGCACGCCGGTCTGGCCCATCGCCTGCACCGCCAGCCGCACCTGTTCGGCATCCACCTCCAGCAGGGCATCCAGCTCACGCTCGTGGCTGCCGAAGCGGAACTGCAGGCGCTGCTGCAGCTGCACCGCCTGCGGCAATGCCGAGGGCGCCAGCTGCAGCACGGGCAGCTGTACCAGCGGCGTGGGCATGCGGGTGCTGGCGCATGCGGCCAGCAGCAGGCTCAACAACAGGGTCAGGATCAGGCGCTGCACAGTTCCTCCAGCACGCGCAGGCGCCGACCGCTGGCGTCGGCAACGTACGGATTGTTGGTATCCCAGGCATAGCCGGCCAGGATCGAGGAGATCATTCGGCGCACCCCCGGCTGCGGATCGGGATGGTAGATGATCTTCTGGAAGCCACCGGCGTACCAGGCCTCGACGAAGCGCCGGAAGGTTTTCACCCCGGCGCGCAGCGGCACCGAGAAGTCCTGTTCCCAGTCCACCGTTTCACCGGCGTGCTCGCGGGCCAGGCAATCGCTGGCCAGCTGGGCCGATTTGAACGCGATAGTCACCCCCGAGGAAAACACCGGATCGAGGAACTCGCCGGCGTTGCCGAGCAGGGCATAGCCTTCGCCCCACAACGAGGAGACATTGGCCGAGTACCCGGTGATGGTGCGCACCGGCAGCACCGCCCATTCGGCGTTCCCGAGCAGGCGGGCCAGGTTCGGATCCTCACCGACGATGGCCTGCAGCTTCTCCAGATCGGTGCCCGGGTAGCGCGCGAAGAAGCTCGGCTCGGCCACCACGCCCAGCGAACAGCAGCCGTTGGAGAACGGAATCGTCCAGTACCACACGTCCACGTGCTCGGGATGGGTGGTGATCAGGATCTTGTTGCGATCAAAGCCCGCGCCGGCCGGAATGTGGTCGCGCACATGGCAAAAGATCGCACCGCGCACCGGGAAATTCGACGGCGACTCCAGGTCCAGCAGGCGCGGCAGCAACCGGGCGAAGCCGCTGGCGTCGAGAATGAAACCGGCCTCGATGGTGTACTCGCTGCCATCGGGCCGGCGCACCTGCACCTGCGCCGGACGCCCGGGCTGCACGGACAGCACCTCATCACCGAAGCGCAGCGTAGCGCCCATGCGCTCGGCACCGCGCGCCAGCACGTCATCGAAGTCGGCGCGCTGCACCTGGTAGGTGGTGCCCCATCCCGGCGAGAACTTGTCGCGGAAATCAAACTCGGTGGTCGCCTCGCCGCGCACGAACGCCGCACCGTTCTTGTACTGGAACCCGGCCTGCACCACATCCTGCAGCAGCCCGGCCGCCTCGATGTATTCCATGCTCTGCGGCAGCAGGCTCTCGCCGATCGAGAACCGCGGGAACGCCTGGCGCTCCAGGATCAGCACCTGGCGCCCCTGCCGGCGCAGCATCGCCGCCGCCACGGAGCCGGCCGGGCCGGCGCCGATGACGAGGATTTCAGTACGTTCCACCTGCGGGTTCATCGATACATCCTTGATCAGATCATGAGAGGGAAACGCGGTCGCTCAGTGCGGTGCGTCGTGCGGTGGCGGGCGGAACAGCGGCGAGATCAGCCAGACCAGGCCGATGCCGAACAACAGGGTCAAGCCGAAGGCGCGCAGCGCCGGCGTGGCCGACAGCCCGAGCAGGCCGAACGACAACCAGGTGCTGGCCGCGCCCACGCAGACCGCGAGCCAGGCACTGGCATCACCGCGGTGTTCGATCAGGAAGATGCCGTAGTCGATGCCCATGCCGAGCAGCAGCATCAGCGCGAGGACGTTGAACAGTTGCAGTGGCTGGCCGAACAGCCCCAGCAGCGCCAGTGTCAGTGCGCCGGCGATCAGGGTCGGGGCGAGCACGCGCCAGGCCTGGCCGCGGTAGCGCCAGAACAGCACCGCAAACACCAGCGCGATGCCGATCAGCAGCAGCCCGCTCATCAGCTTGCGGTAATGCTTGAGCAGCTGCGAGAAATCGGCGGTACGGTCCACCCACCGCACGCCATCGATGCCCTTGGCCTGTGCTTCCAGCAGCGCCAGCGCATCGGCACGCGAGAGGTCATCGACCATCACCACCGACGCCACGCCCTGCCCGACCGCGCCCAGCCACAGATGTCGGAACGGCATGGCTGCCGGCGAGGCAAGGAAGGCGTCGGCCTGCAGGTCCTGCGCAGCATAGGCCGGGCGCAGCAGTGGCTCACCCACCGCCGCACCGACCCGTGCCAGCACCTGCGGCTCGACCTTGGCGGTCAGGGCCGCATCGGCATGTTGGCGCTGCTGCGAGGGCAGCCAGTCGCTGATCGCACGGTAGCCGCCGATCTGCTTGTCTGCTTCCAGCACGCGCAGGCGGTCGATCAGCGCTTCTTCGCGCTCGAGCACCTGCTCGGCGGTATCACCCTGGACCAGATAGAACTGCGCCGGGCTGGGCATGCCCAGCATCTGGCTGATGCGGATCTGCTGGGCGATCAGCTCCGGTGGCGACGACTGCAGGCTGCGCAGGTCATCGTTGGTCTGCAGGCGCGCGATGCCGATCGCCGAGAGCAGCGTCACCACGCCCAGGAACATCGCCGCCTTGCGCCCATGCAGGCGCGGCCAGCGCTCCAGCGTGGCGCCGAGCCAGCGGGCGAAGCCGGTACGACGGATTTCGCCGCCATCCAGCCACGGGAACCAGAAGATCACGGTCAGGAAGGCGGCGGCCAGGCCCACCACCGAGAACAGCGCCATCTGGCGCAGCCCCGGGAACGGGGCCAGCCCCAGCGCGAGATACGCCAGCGCGCTGGTCAGCAACGCCAGCCACAGGCCCGGCAGCAGATGCCGCAGCAGCTTCCAGCGACGGTCAGCCGGCTCCGCCTGGCGCGAGGCGAACCAGTGGATGCCGTAGTCCTCGGCAACACCGACCAGTGACGCACCAAACACCAGCGTCAGCACATGCACCTTGCCGAACACCAGCACCGTCACCGCCAGCGCGACGCCACAGCCGATCAGCAGCGAGGCGGCCACCAGCAGGATCGGGCGCAGCGAACGGAACGCCAGCCATACCAGCAGCAGTACCGCGGCCAGCGACCCCCAGCCGATCGTATTGATCTCCCAGTTGGCCTGCACGGCCGCGGCTTCCGCATGCAGCGGGACGCCGGCACGCAGCACTTCCAGACCCGGCGCCTGCTTCATGGCGGCCTCGGCGGCGGTGTCCAGCAGCAGGTCGATATGGCGCTCGCCATCGAGCTGGAACGCCGAGCCGACCGTGTCGTACTGCACGATCGACCAATGCTTTCCATCGGCTTCCAGCAGGCCGTCATCGCCCATCTGCAGGCCCGAACCCAGCGCGCGCTCCTGCCACCACTGCGGCCACAGCGAGAGCGGATCCTGGCGCCACTCGGTCAGGCGCGGCGCGCCCATCGGGCCGTACAGCGCCGCCAGTGCCGATTCGGCCAGGCCATCGGTGGGTTCGTTCTGCAGCCGCTCGCGCTGTGCACTGGTCAGCAGGCGGTCGCGATACGGTGTGTAGAACGCCCGTGCCTGATCGAACCAGCCTTCGATCGAGTCGCTTTCCTGGAGCAGCGGGGCAGCGCCCCGCTCCACCTTGATGGCATCGCGGAATGCGGCCTCGGCCGCCTTGGTCTGCGCCGCATCGGTACTGCCCAGCAACACCACGATCTGGCGCGCGTTGGCATCGGCGATACGGCGGGTGACATCGGACAGCAGGCGGTCGTGCGCATCCTGCGGCAACAGCGCGAGGATGTCGGTATCGATCCGCGATTCGCTCTTCCACAACTGCCATTGCTGCACGCCCAGGCCGATCAGCACCAGCAGCCAGGCAATGGCCAGCCAGCGCCAGAGGCGCTGCAGGCGGCCGTTGGACGTCAGCACGTCATTCAAACTTGCGGCCCTCGTCGACGCTCAACGCCGCCGGCGTATCGCTCATGCCGGCAAAGTGGATGCGGGTGACATCCTGGTTGGCCTCGTTGATCTGCACCTCGCGCACGTAGCGGTCACCGCTCAGAGTGAGCTGCGCAAACACCTTGCCGAGCATCGCCGAGCGCGGCGTCAGCTGCATGCGCCAGGCATTGCCGGGCAACACCTCGACCTTGACCGTGAACTGCGCCGACAGCGCCTGCGCATCGCCGCTCATCAACGCGAACATGATCGCGTTGACCGAGCGCATCGCCGGCTGCTGGCGGCCATCCAGTTCCACCCGGCTGCTGCCATCGCTTTGCCGGCTGAGGATGCGGTCGCGGGTGACCACCACCTCGGAGGGGAACGGCTTGAGCGTGGTCCAGACCACCCCGTGGTCCTGGGCCAGCACGAAGCGACCCTGCGAGCGCAGCGGGTTCTTGAACCCGGCGACCTGTTTCTCCTGGGTGAACTCGCCGCGCAGCACGTCGACCTTGGCCACGCGCTGCTTGACTGCCTCCACATCGGTGGCGGCGAACGCCGGGGCGACCATGGCCAGCATCAGCAGCACGCACAGCATGCTCAGGAAACGGTTCATTGCGGTTGCACTCCCAGACGCTCCCACAGCACCGGCGGGCACAGGTAGAGCATTTCATTGGTGGCCGCGTCGACCGCGACCTGGATGGTATGGGCGCGGGTCAGCGTAGTACCGCTGTCCGCATCCACGATTTCATAGGCGATCTTCAGGCGGTTTTCCCACTCGGTGATCGTGGCGCGCACGCGCAGTGCCTGGCCGTACAGCAGCGGGCGGATGTACTTCACCCGCGCATCGACCACCGGCCACAGGTAACCGGAATCGCGCATCTGCGGGTAGTCGTAATCATGGCGCTGCAGCAGGGCGCAACGCGCGATCTCGAAGTACTTGAAATAGTTGCCGTGCCAGACCACCTGCATCGCATCGCAGTCATGGAAGGCCGGCGACAGCGCGACCTCGACGCTCAGATCATTCGTGGACATACAGCTCCCAGCGCCGTGCGCGGATATCGTCCAGCAGGGCGCGCAGCTCGCCATCCAGCGCGCGATCCTCCTCGATCAGGGCGATGCGCTCGGACAGGTCCTGGTACATCGCGGCCAGATCGCCGTGCAGCGTGGCCTTCATGCCGACGCGCTCACGCAGCGCCACGCCTTGGCGGGCGGTGATCAGCAGCGCCGCCACGACCTGCTCGGTCAGCTCGATCACACGCAGGCAGTCGCGCGCGGCGATGGTGCCCATGCTGACCTTGTCCTGGTTGTGGCATTCGGTGGAACGCGAGAACACCGAGGCCGGCATGGTCTGCTTGAGCGCTTCGGCGGTCCACGCCGAGACACTGATCTGCAGCGCCTTCAGACCGTGGTTGATCGCCGCGCGCTCACCGGTGGCGGCCGACAGGTTGGCCGGCAAGCCATGGTTGAAGCGTGCATCCACCACCAGCGCCATCTGCCGGTCGAGCAGGTCGGCCAGATTGGCGATGGTGTTCTTCAGCGCGTCCATCGCGAAGGCGATGTGGCCGCCGTAGAAGTGGCCACCATGCAGGATGCGCTCGCCCTCGACATCGATCAGCGGGTTGTCGTTGGCGCTGTTGAGTTCGGTTTCGATCAGCTGGCGGAAGAACGGCAGGGCGTCCTGCACCACGCCGATCACGTGCGGGGCGCAGCGCAGCGAGTACCGGTCCTGCAGGCGCTGTTCGTTGCGCGGCGGCCGGTCGCTGTGCAGGTCCTGGCGCAGGCGCGCGGCGATCCGGGTCTGCCCCGGGTGCGGCTTGGCTGCGAACAGCATTTCATCGAAATGGTGCGCGTTGCCGTCGCTGGCCAGCACGTTGAAGGCGGTCAGGCGCGTGGCCAGCCTGGTCAGGTAGTCGGCGCGGTCGTACGCCAGGCAGGCCAGCGCCGTCATCACGGCGGTGCCGTTCATGATCGCCAGGCCTTCCTTGGGGCGCAGCCGCAGCGGCGCCATGCCTATCTCGGCCAGCACCTCGGCCGCCGGGCGGCGCGACCCCTGGTACATCACCTCGCGCTCGCCACACAGCACCGCGGCCACGTAGGACAGCGGGGTGAGGTCGCCGCTGGCGCCGACCGAGCCTTCGGCCGGGATCAGCGGCAGCACGTCATGCCGCAGCAGCGTGGCCAGGCCCTGCAGCAGCGGGTGGCTGACCCCGGACATGCCGCGCACCAGCGAAGCCAGGCGCGCGGCGATCACGGCACGGGTTTCCTGCGGGTCCAGGAAACGCCCCAGGCCACAGCCGTGATAGGTGAACAGGTGGTGCGGCAGTTCGGCCACCAGCGCCGGCGGAATGTTCACCGTGCACGAATCGCCGTAGCCGGTGGTCACCCCGTAGATGACGCCGTCTTCGCGCAGCAGGCGATCGAGGAAGTCCGCGCCGCGCTGGATGCGCGCGGTGAACGCGGCATCGTCGGTGACCACGGCCTGGGCCTGGCGCTGTGACAGCGCGACCACGTCTTCGATGGTCAGCGGCGCATCGCCGAAGCGGACGGAGGGTGCCTGATCGGCCTTACTTGCCATGAGATGCCTGATCCCAGAAGGGGAAGAAATTGAACCAGTCCAAGGGTGCCTGGGTGACCTGAACTTCCAGCCACCGGGCGAAATGTTCCGCCTGCGCGGTCAGCGCGGCGTCACGCGAACCGCGCGGCAATACGATGCGGTCGGTGAACTGTTCAAAGCGCACCTGGTAGCCACGCCCGTGATGCAGGCAGGCCATGGTGTAGACCGGGCAGGCCAGCGCGGCGGCCAGTACATAGGCGCCGATCGGGAACTGCGCGGTGTGGCCGAGGAACGGGGCCGGCACGGTGCGCCCGCCACGCAGCGGCACGCGGTCGCCGACGATGGCCACGAAACCACCCGCCTCGACCCGGCGCTGCAGCTCGACCGCGGTGGCCGGGCCCATGTCGGTGACCTGCAGCAGCTCCACCGAGGCCAGCGGATCGAGCCGCTGCATCAGGCGGTTGAAGCGCTGCGCGTGCGCGGTGTGGACCAGCACGGTGATGTGGAAGCCCGGCACCCGCTCGGCCAATACCTGGCACAGCTCCAGGCAGCCGATGTGCGCAGTTAGGATCAGCCCGCCTTCGCGGCGCGCGATCTTGTCCAGCACCAGGTCGCGCTGCAGATGGATGTGCTCGGGCGGATAGCGGCCGCCCAGGCCGAGCAGCTTGTCGAGCATGGTGTCGGCAAACAGCGCGAAGTGCTTCAGGCTCTGCCAGCGCCCGGGTGCCGAGGGGAACACGCCGGTATGGGCCTGCAGGCGCTCCAGGTACTGCAGCGACGATTCGCGCGCGACCCGGTTGCTCAACCAGTGGCAGAGCACCACCGGGTACACGCACAGCCGGAACGGCCAGCGGCCGAACCAGCGGTGCACCCAGCACAGGAACAGCACGCCGGCGGCCGAGGTGGACTCGCCGATGTCGGCCCAGTGCGGGGCACTGCCGGGGGCGGGCGTGGTCATGCGCCGGGCCCTGCGATGCGCTGCCACAGCAGCCGCGGCGCGCGCCACAGCATTCCGACGAACAGGCGCGCGTGCATGCGGCTGATGCGCACGTTGTCGCGCCACACATCGAAGTGCGAGACGCCATCGCTGGGATAGGTGACGGCGGTCGGCACACTGATCACCTTCACCCCACGCCAGAACAGCCGCACCAGGATTTCACTGTCGAAATCCATGCGCCGGCCGATGGTTTCCTCGCCCATCAGGCGGATCACCGGGGCCAGTGGATACAGGCGGAAGCCACACATCGAGTCGCGGATCTGCAGCGACAGCGTGTTGATCCAGACCCAGATATGCGTGGCGTAGCGACCGTACAGGCGCGCCTTGGGCACGCTGGCGTCATAGCGCGGGATACCACAGATCACCGCCTCCGGCTGCGCCTGCGACAGCGCGACGAAACGGGGGATATCGGCAGTCTCGTGCTGGCCGTCGGCATCTATCTGCAGCACGTGGCTGTAGCCCAGGCGCGCGGCTTCGGCAAAGCCGGCCAGCATCGCGCCACCCTTGCCCTGGTTCACCGCCAGCCGCAGCAGCGTCACCTGCGGTGCGTGCTCGCGGGCCAGCGCATCAAGCACCTGCGCGCACTCCCGGTGCGAGCCATCGTCGACCAGCAGGCACGGCTGCCCACTGGCCAGCACGCCCTGCACCACCGCACCGATCGCATGCGCGTGGTCGTACACCGGGATCACCACCAGCGGGGCGAAGGCCGACCTGCTCATGCCGTCACCGGAGTCATCACGCATCACCAAACACCACCCGGCCGCTGGCGTGCACGCCATGGACGGAGACGTAGCGGAAGCTCATCGCCGACCTGGCCGCATCCCAGCCCAGGCTCAGCTGCAGGCAGTCGCCCGGGCGGGCCACGTGCTGGAACTTGACCGCGTCCATGCGCAGGAACTGCGGCGGCATCGTGAATGCGCTGCGGCCGTAGTGGATCGCCCAGTCCAGCTGGACCACGCCGGGCAGGATCCTGGCCTGCGGGAAGTGCCCGTCGAATGCGACCAGGTCCGGATCCAGCACGAGCTGCAGCGAGGCGCTGGTGGCATCGCGCTGCTGCCACTCGGGGGTCGGCATCAGCGGCCGGAACAGGGCCGCCAGTGCCGCGGCAGTAACCTTGCCCTGCGCGTTGAGCGGCAGTTCGTCGATGAAACGCCAGCGGCGCGGCCGGGTCACGGCATCGTGGCTTTGGGCCAGATGCGCGCCGAGCTGCTGCGCCTGGCGGCGGCGCTGTGCATCGTCCCAGTTCGCGGCGCCCGCCGCCTGCGGCACCACCACGGCGGCCAGCTGTTCGCGCGCGCCCGGCAGCACCAGCACGCGCACGTCCTGCACCGCCGGGTGCGCACGCAGCTGCTGTTCGAGGGCGTCCAGCGAGACGCGGCGCTCTTCGATCTTGACGATGCGGTCGGCGCGGCCGAGCAGCCGGAAGCTGTGGCCGTCATCGGCGACGGCGCGGTCCTGGGTCAGCCACCAGTCGTCGTTGTCCAGGTGCGGCGAACGCACCGCCAGGCAACCTTCCTCGATCCGCCAGGCAACGCCCGGCAACGGATGCCACTGCGGCTGGGCGGCACTCCAGCGCCGCCAGGCCACGCCACCGGTCTCGCTGCTGCCGAAGACCTCGGTCGGGGCCACGCCCATCAGGGCGCGGACCTGCAGCGCCGCCTCGGTCGGCAGCGGGCCACCGGAGGAGAACACCGCACGCAGCTGGCCGCCCAGCGAGGACCAGTCCAGCTGTTCGGGCAACCGTTTGAGGTGGGCCGGGGTCGCCACCAGCACCGACGGCTGGCCGCCCAGCGCGCTGACCAGATCCTCATGGAAAAACCGGCGCGGCTGGATCGCGCGGCCGGCCACCAGCGGCCACAGCACGCGGAACAGCAGGCCGTAGATGTCCTGGTGCGAGACCGTGCCCTGCACCTGCGCGCCGTCCATCTGCTCGCCGAAGGCGGCCTGCAACGCATCCACCTCGCGGGTCAGCTGGCGCATGCGTTTGACGATCGCGCTCGGCGCACCGGTGCTGCCGGAGGTGAACACCACCAGTGCCAGTGCGGCTTCATCCAGCGGTTGCAGCACGACGGCGGGATCGACCTCCGGATCCGGCTGCAGCGGCGCATAGCGCGCCGGCACGTCACCCGCAAAACCGGCCACGCGCGGGCTCAATCCTTCCAGCGTGGCCGGCAGGTTGTCGCCTCCGAGGAACACGCGCTTGCCGGCATGCCACGCCCCCAGCAGGGCGGCGGCGAAGGTGAGCGTGTCATCGAAATACAGCGCCCAGTCGGTGCCGGGCGCGCGTGCGAAGGCCTGCTGCCAGCGCAGCACCTGCGTGCGGAACTGCGGATGGTCCACCACGGTGTCGCCGGCCATGCCGACGATGCGGCCCGGGCGCGGCACCAGCGCCAACCGGTCCAGTGCGATCCACTCAGCCATGCGCATGCGCCGCCTTGACCCGTCGCCGGACCAGCCATTCCCCACCAAACAGAGCACCCATCATCACGTACGCCAACAATCCGTTGTAGAACGCCCAGACCTGGTTGGACGCCCACAGCGCCGTGGCCAGGGCCAGACTTCCGTTGAGAACAAAGAAGCCGCACCAGATCCAGGTGACCCGGCGGGTATAGATCACGGCGAACGGCGGCAGGTCCGGCTCGCTCAGCCGCGCCAGGCGCTCCACCGCGCTGGGGCCGAAGCGCAGGCTGGTCGCGAAGATCACCAGCATCACCGCATTCACCAGCGCCGGGTACAGCTTCAGCGGCAGCGCCTGGTTGAAGGCCGTGGCGACCAGGGCGAGCACGCCGGTACCGAGCGCGGCCACCCACCACACCGCCTGGCGGGTGGTCAGCGCGCGCAGCGCGGCCAGGGTGAACAGCAGCAGCGACAACCAGCGCGGCTCGAACCGGCCCAGCGACAGGTACACCACCAGCGGGTATGCCAGCGACAGCAACGCAAACGCCGCGACGCGTACCCGGACCATGGTCAGTCTTCAGCGATGGCCGTCAGGCGGCCGCTTGACCGGGCAACAGCCCGTGCACCACATCCACGATGTCCTGCACGGTACGCACCTGCTTGAAGGCTTCCGGTTGCAGATTGCGGCCGAGCAGCGGCTTGAGCTGCACGATCAGGTCGACCGCGTCGATGCTGTCGATGTCCAGGTCGTCGTACAGCCGCGCGGCAGGCGTGATGCGGCTCGGCTCGATCTCAAAGCTGTCCTTGAGGATCTTGACGATGCGCTCGAAAAGTTCGTTCTTGGTCATGGGTAAATCCTGACGCGCCGTTAGGACGGCTGGCGTGCGGCGACAAACTCGCTCAGGGCACGCACGCTGGAGAAATGGCGACGGGTCTCTTCCGAATCGGCTGACAGGCTGACACCGTACTTTTTCTGCAGGGCCAATCCAAGTTCCAGCGCGTCGATCGAATCCAGGCCCAGCCCCTCGACAAACAGGGGGGCGGCGGAATCGATGTCTTCGGGAGTGATGTCTTCCAGTGAAAGCGATGAAATGATCAATTCCTTGATCTCGTGCTCAAGTGCCTGCACGGGTCGGGTCTCCAGCGAAGTCGAAGTAATGGGCAAGATGATCGGTCACACGCCTGGCCGCCAAGGCATCCCCCCTGGGCGCATCGCCGGTCTCGTTCAGAAACGGGGCGATCGGGAGATCCTCCCCGACTTCCAGCTGAACGTGAAATCGCCGTGATGGCACACGATACCATTTCTGGCCCTTGGTCAGGGTCGGCGGGGTGCAGGTGATCCGCACCGGGGTGATGTCCAGCCGGCCCCGCACCGCGATGTTGGCCGCGCCACGCTGCAGGCGCAGCGGCTGCCCGGGCACGGTGCGGGTCCCTTCCGGGAAGATCACCAGGTTGCCGCCGGCCTGGACCGCGGCGATGCAGTCGTCCACCAGCCCGGCCCCATCATCATTGGAGACATAACCGGCGGCACGCACCGGGCCGCGCATGAACGGGTTGCGGGCCACGGCCTGCTTGACCACGCAGTCGGCATTGGGCAGCTGGGCGATCAGCAGCACCACATCGATCAGGGTCGGATGGTTGGCCAGGATCAGCAGGCCGTTGCGCTGCAGGCGCTCGCCCCCGCGGATCTCGTAGGTCATCAGCCCCAGCCGGCGCATCAGGCCGACGTGGGTGGCGAAACCGGCTTGGACCAGGCGCCGCGCCAGCACGCGCCGGCGGACCGGGTCGCGGACCAGCAACAGGGACAGGAACAGCATCCCGCCCAGGACCAGCCCGCCGATCCCGAAGGCGGCAAAGCTCAGCCCCGTGCCCAGCACCCGCCAAGCACGGTTGATCCGGGCCGGCCAGCGCTCAGCCATGGCGTTGCCAGCTCCAGTGCTGGCCGTCGGCCTCCAGGCCCAGCGAAGGCGACCCCGCCAGCAGGAAGCGCAGCGCTTCAAGGCCATGCGGCAGACCGTCGGAGGGACGATCCCCGCCGCCGGCACCCCAGCCCAGCGACAGTCGGGTGCCCGGGCCGCTGGCCGGCCCGAGCCGCCAGCACCACGCGAAGAAAGGGTCGGGCTCGTCGGCGAAGCCGGCATAGATCGGCGGCAGCGGCGATTCGTACACCACCAGCCGCACCTCCGGCGCACCATCGGCGAGCAGCCCGAAGGCCTCCACGCAGGCCGTTTCCACCGTGGCCCGGCCGGCCGCGAGGGCCAGATAGTTGCCCCGCTGGCCGCGGGCGATCGAGTACAGCGCGGCGATCGCGTTGTGCACCGACAGGCCGAAGCCGGTCGGCGACATCGGCTGGTCCGCACTCAGGGTGTTGAGCAGCTCCATCGAACGGGCCACGTCGCCGTGCCGCGAGGCGAACACCAGCGGCACCCGGCCACCGTCGTCGGGCTGCTCGCACCAGCAGGCGGTCTGGATCGCCATGCGTCCGAGCCGCTCGATGCGACGTCGCTGCATGGCGGGCACTTCGGACAACGCGGGGGTGTCCTCACCGGTGGGCAGCCAGGGGGCCTTCGCCCACGCCTGCCACTGCGCGTGGGTGGTGATGCCCGGCGCCCACGCCGCCCAATCGATTACAGAAAACTCAATCATTCCCGCCAACATGATGGATGGGTACCAGGAGAAGGCCGTCGACATCGCCTGGCACCGGTGGCGGCGCCGGGAAAGGAGCGCACGCTATCATGACACTCTCGGCACTGGCTGCATTCACATTCTGAAATGAGCAACACGATCGACAACGCAACGGCCCCGGCAGTCGCTTCCCCTTCCTCCGGACCCGCGTTGTTCCGTGTCGCGTACGTCCCGGCCACGCAGCGCGAGGCGGCACTGGCCGACCCGCGCACACTGGCCGTGTTCGGCTTCGGCCTTCCCCGCGCCACGCTGGACGACCCGCGCTGGCTGCAGGTGCCGCTGGCCGAACAGGGCCCGGCGCAGATCGAGGTCTGGCGCAGCGGCACGCCGGTCGAACACGGGGTCACCGACGGGGTGCGCTGGTCGCACAACGACAGCCTGCTGTTCGGGGTGCTGGAGATCGAGGAGACCGACAGCGATATCGAATCGGCTGCGGCCGAGGCCTACGCGCGGATGAGCGCGTTCCTGTCGCGGTGCGGCTATCCGCACCTGCTGCGGACCTGGAACTATCTTGATGCCGTGACCGAGGGCGACGGTGACCAGGAACGTTATCGGCGCTTCTGCGTGGGACGCGTCCGTGGCCTGCGCGAGCTGGACGAGGCCGCGCTGCCGGCGGCGACCTGCATCGGCCGTTTCGATGGCGAGCGCCGTCTGCAGGTGTATTGGCTGGCCGCGCGTGAACCGGGCCAGCCGCTGGAGAATCCGCGCCAGGTGAGCGCGTTCCGGTATCCGCGCCAGTACGGGCCGCAGTCGCCCAGTTTTTCGCGTGCGCTGCTGCCGCCGCTGGCGACGGGCCTGCCGCTGCTGCAGTCGGGGACGGCGGCGATCGTGGGCCATGTGTCGCAGCACACGGGGGCGGTGGATGAGCAGTTGCGCGAGACGCTGACGAATCTGCAGAGCCTGGTGGATACGGCGCGCGGCCAGCGGCCGTCGTTGTCACCGGTACTGGGTTCGGGCTCGGTGCTCAAGGTGTATGTGCGCCGGGCGGAGGATATGGGCCCGGTGGCGGTGCAGATGGCGGCGCTGCCGACGGCACCGCCGTTCGTGGTGCTGCATGCGGAGGTATGCCGCGCGGAGCTGCTGGTGGAGATCGAGGGACTGCACGGCTGAGCCGAACGCCGTGATGTGCCGGTCGTGCCTGATCGGGGTCGGCGTGGGTGGCGTGCTGCCCGTAGAGCCGACCGTCGGTCGGCTGCTCTTCGCCATCGCTCGCACCCGTCGAGCCCCCATGGATGGGTTTACGTCGCGTCCGGGCAGGGTCTGACCGCCCTCGCCCACGCGCAGCAGGGAAGCGCCAGCCGCTTAGTGATACCCCACATCCGCCCGCACCTTGCCGCGGAACACCCGGTACGACCACGCCGTATAGCCCAGGATCACCGGCAGCAGGATCACCAGCCCGACCAGGCTGAAGCTCAGCGACGAGGCCGGCGCGGCCGCCTGCCACAACGTCATGCTGGGGGGCAGCAGGTACGGCCACATGCCCAGTACCAGGCCGATGAAGCCCAGCACGAACAGGCCCAGCGTCAACAGGAACGGCGGCAGATCGCGCTTGGGGTGCATCGCGCTGCGCCACAGCGCCGTGGCGACCGCCAAGGTCAGCAACGGCACCGGCGAGAGCCACCAGAAGTTGCCATCGCTGAACCAGCGCGCCATCAGGCGCGAATCCAGGAACGGCAGCCACGCGCTGACCAGGCCCATGAACACGATCACGGCGACCACCAGCGGGCGGGTCAAGGTGCGCGCGAAGGTCTGCTCGCGGCCCTCGGTCTTGAGGATCAGCCAGGTGCTGCCCAGCAGCGCGTAACCGAACACCACGGCAGCGCCGGTCAGCATCGAGAACGGGCTGAACCAGCTGAAGGCGCCGCCCACGTAACGACCATCCACGACCTGAAGGCCCTGCACGAGCGCGCCAAGGATCACGCCCTGCGCGAACGCGGCCAGCAGCGAACCCAGGCCGAACGCCACGCTCCACAGCTTGCGCGAGCGGTGTGCCTTGAAGCGGAATTCGAAGGCCACGCCGCGGAACACCAGCGCCACCACCAGCAGCAGCACCGGCAGGTACAGCGCGGACAGCAGCGCGGCGTACGCCTTCGGGAAGGCCGCCATCAACCCGGCCCCGCCCAGCACCAGCCAGGTTTCGTTGCCGTCCCAGATCGGCGCGGCGGTGTTCATCATGATGTCGAGCTGTTCTTCATCCTCGGCCATCGGCGCCAGGATGCCGATGCCGAGCACGAAGCCATCCAGCACCACGTACATCAGCACGCCGAAGCCGATCACCGCGAACCATGCCACGGGCAACCAGGTGGTCATCTCCATCTCAGCGCTCCTCCAGCGGTTCATCGGCACCGGACAGCGGCCGCGCCGGGGTGTGGCTGCCGGCATCCAGCTTCGGTGCCGGCTCATGCGGCTTGGGACCGGTGCGGATGATCTTCACCAGGTACCAGATGCCCCAGCCGAACACGAACGCATAGCCCACGATGTACACACCGAGCGACAACGCCGTCATCCACGCACTCTGCGGGCCGACTGCATCGGCCGTGCGCAGCACGCCATAGACCACCCACGGTTGCCGGCCCATCTCGGTCACGAACCAGCCGGAGATCAGCGCGATGAAGCCGCTGGGCAGCATCCAGTTCCAGCCGCGGATCAACCAGCGCGACTGCAACAGTTTGCCGCGCCACCACTGGAACGCCGAGACCCAGGCCAGCAGCAGCATCAACGTGCCCAGCCCGACCATCACCCGGAACGCGAAGAACACCGGCACCACCGGCGGCCGATCGCTGGCAGGCACCGAGGTCAGCGGATCGAAGGTGCCGTCCAGCGAATGGGTGAGGATCAGGCTGCCCAGGCGCGGAATCGCGATCTCGTAGTCATTGCGCTCGGCCTTCTCGTTGGGCACGGCGAACACCACCAGCGGCACGCCCTTGCCCTCGCCTTCGGAATGCCAGTGCGCTTCCACCGCCGCGATCTTCATCGGCTGGTGCTTCAACGTGTTCAGGCCATGCATGTCGCCGACGAAGATCTGTACCGGCACCGTCAGCGCGGCGAAGCCCACCGCGGCCAGCAGCATCTTGCGACCGGCCTCGCGGTGCACGTCCTTGCGCAGGTACCACGCCCCCACGCCGCCGATCACGAAGCAGGTGGTGATGAACGAGCCCAGCGCCATGTGCGCCAAGCGGTAGGGGAAGGACGGATTGAACACCACTTGCCACCAGTTCTGCGGGTGCACGATGCCGTCGATGATGTCGTAGCCGGCCGGCGTCTGCAGCCAACTGTTGGAGGACAGGATCCAGAACGTGGAGACCAGCGTGCCCAGCGCCACCATGCAGGTGGAGAAGAAATGCAGCCGCGGCGAGACCTTGCCCCAGCCGAACATCATCACGCCCAGGAAGCTGGCCTCCAGGAAGAACGCGGTGAGCACTTCATAGGTGAGCAGCGGCCCGATCACGGTACCGGCGACCTCGCTCAGCCGCGGCCAGTTGGTCCCGAACTGGAAGGCCATGACGATGCCGCTGACCACGCCCATGCCGAAGGACACGGCGAAGATCTTCTGCCAGAAGAAATACAGCTCGCGCCAGACCGGATTGCCGGTGCGCAGCCAGCGCGATTCGACAAAGGCCAGCCAGCTGGCCGTGCCGATCGTGAAGGCCGGGAACAGCACGTGGAAACTGATGACGAACCCGAACTGGATCCGGGACAACAACAACGCGTCCAAGAGACGCCTCCGACTGGCTTCTGGAATCCGCACCAGTCTGGGCCTGTATCCGTGAAAGGCACATGCGACCCGGTGACGCGCTGCTTCACTTTGTCGCAGGTGGGTCAGGCGCTGGGCCCCCATACCCTTTCCGGTGAATGTCCTCCGGCGTCGGCCTGCGGCCGCCCCCTCCCCCTTTATTTCGCCTCCAAGGGTATGGGGGCCCAGCGCCCGACCCACCGGCCGTCGCTCATGAACGCACGCCCATGACCTGTGGCCCCTTCCCGCGGCCCTTGCGGCTGCTACGCTTGGCGGGTTTTCCTCATTGGTGCCGCCCGCAATGCCCAGAACGCTGCCTTTGTCCCTGCTGCTGCTCGCCGCCCTTGGCGGCGCTGCCCATGCGGCGCCGACGCCGATCACCATCGAGCAGGCCATGGCCGACCCGGACTGGATCGGCCCCCCGGTCGAAAGCGCGTGGTGGTCCTGGAACAGCCAGCAGGTCGAGTACCAGCTCAAGCGCACCGGCAGCCCGGTGCGCGATACCTTCCGCCAGCCGGTCGCCGGTGGCGTGGCTGCGCAGGTCGGCGATGACCAGCGTGGCACCCTGGATGTGGACAGCCCGGTCTACGACAGCGCGCGCCAGCGCTCGGCGTTCGTGCGCAATGGCGATGTGTTCGTGCGTGACCTGCGCAGTGGCGCGCTGACCCAGCTGACCCGCAGCACGGAAAAGTCCGGCGCGGTCAATTTCGCCCGCGATGGCGGCGTGATCTGGCGTACCGGCCAGAACTGGTTCCATTGGACCGCCGCCGCCGGCGTGCAGCAGGTGGCCAGCCTGAAGGCCGAGAAGAACCCGGACGATGCGCCCAAGGCCGACACCCTGCGTGAGCAGCAGCTGCGCACCCTGGCCACGCTGCGCAACGACCGCGCCCAGCGCGAGGCGCTCAAGGCGCAGGAAGCCAGCTGGCGCCGTGCCGACGGCACCCGTGCACCGGGCCCGGTGTATCTGGGCGCCGACGTGGAGATCGTCGACAGCGTGCTCTCGCCCGATGCGCGCACCCTGATCGTGGTCACCAAGCCGAAGAGCTTCGATGAAGGCCGCGGCGGCAAGATGCCCAAATACGTGACCGAATCGGGTTACGAAGAATTCGAAGAGACCCGCACCCGCGTGGGCCGCAACGACCCGGAGCCGAACGCGCTGTGGCTGGTCGATGCCGTCGCCGGCACGGTCAAGCCGCTGTCGCTGGACGGCCTGCCGGGCATCGGCACCGACCCGCTGGCCGCGCTGCGCAAGGCCGCCGGCAAGGACGCCCTGAAGGGCAACCGCCCGGTAGAAGTACTCGGTGGCCCCGGCGCGCCCGGCATCCGCTGGAGCGCCGATGGCCAGCAGGCCGCGATCATGCTGCGCGCCAACGACAACAAGGACCGCTGGATCGCCAGCGTGACCCCGGCCAGCGCCAAGCTGGAGACGCGTCATCGCCTGACCGACAGCGCCTGGATCAACTGGAGCTTCAACGATTTCGGCTGGTCCAACGACAACCGCACGCTGTGGCTGCTGTCCGAAGAATCCGGCTATTCGCACCTGTATACCCAGCAGGGCACGGCCAAGCCTCAGGCACTGACCGGCGGCAAGTGGGAAAGCTCGATGCCGGTGCCCAGCGCCGACGGCCGCGGCTTCTACTTCCTGTGCAACCAGCAGTCGCCGGGCGACTACGAAGTGTGCGCGGTCGACACCGCCAGCAAGCAGGTGCGTGAGCTGACCTCGCTCAACGGCGTGGAAGACTTCTCGCTGTCCCCGGATGGCCAGCAGCTGCTGGTGCGTTACTCCGGCGCCTACCTGCCGACCCAGCTGGCCGTGGTGCCCGCTGCCGGTGGCCAGGCCAAGGTGCTGACCGACACCCGCACGGCCGAGTTCAAGGCGCGCGAGTGGATCCAGCCCAAGCTGGTACAGGTGCCGTCCAAGCACGGCGCGGGCGTGGTCTGGGCCAAGTACTACGGACCGGAGACCTTCGAGCCGGGCAAGCAGTACCCGATCGCCATGTTCGTGCACGGCGCCGGCTATCTGCAGAACGTGCACCAGCAGTACCCGGCCTACTTCCGTGAGCAGATGTTCCACAACCTGCTGGTGCAGAAGGGCTACGTGGTGCTGGACATGGATTACCGCGGCAGCGCCGGCTACGGCCGCGACTGGCGCACGGCGATCTACCGCAACATGGGCCACCCGGAACTGGAAGACTACAAGGACGGTCTGGACTGGCTGGTGGCCACCAAGCAGGGCGACCGCGACCACGCCGGCATCTACGGCGGCTCCTACGGCGGCTTCATGACCTTCATGGCGCTGTTCCGCTCGCCGGGCACGTTCAAGGCCGGTGCCGCGCTGCGCCCGGTGGTCGACTGGCACCAGTACAACCACGGCTACACCGCCAACATCCTCAATACCCCGGACATCGACCCGGAGGCGTACCGCAAATCGTCGCCGATCGAGTACGCCGACGGGCTGCAGGACCACCTGCTGATCGCGCACGGGATGATGGATGACAACGTGTTCTTCCAGGATTCGGTCAACCTCACCCAGAAGCTGATCGAACTGCACAAGGACAACTGGTCGATCGCGCCGTACCCGCTGGAACGCCACGGCTATGTGCGTGCCGATTCCTGGCTGGACCAGTACAAGCGCATCCTCAAGCTGTTCGAAGAGAACCTGAAGTAATCCAGCGATGACGTCGGTGCCCACTGACGTGCAGCACGCCGCGGCGACGATCGATATCGTCGCCGCGGTCGTTTTCGATCCCGACGGCCGCGTACTGGTGGTGCGCAAGCACGGCTCGGACACCTTCATCCAGCCCGGCGGCAAACCCGAGCCCGGCGAAGCACCCTTGGCCGCGCTGGCGCGCGAGCTGGAAGAAGAACTCGGGGTCACGGTGGACCTTGCCAGGGCCGTGCTGTTGGGCCGGTTCGAGGCCTGGGCGGTGCACGAAGCCGGGCACCGCGTACGGGCCCACGCCTATCTGGTGACGGTGACCGGTTCGCCCCGCGCACAGGCGGAAATCGCCGAACTGGCCTGGGTGCCGCTGCGCCCGCCGCATGGCGTTTGCTTGGCACCGCTGAGCGCAGACCATATCCTGCCCGCGGCCGCGAACGCGGTGGCTGGGACCTAGACGTCTGCGGCCTGCCCAACCAGGACACCGGATGTCAGCCCCGCTTCCCCCGCAATTGCCTTCCTGCACGCCCCGCCCCAGCAGGGAGGGTGCGCCTGCGTTTCTCGCCCCCCTGCTCAAGTCCGTGCTGCTGGTCTGCCTGGTCACGGCCGCGATGTGGGGGGTACTGGCCCTGATTGCGATCCCCCTGTCAGGCTCGGAGGCGCTACAGGCGCTGCTGGCCGATGAGGACCTGCACTGGCTGCCTGGCTCGCTGCGCTGGCTGCTCACCCACCCGGTGCTGGCCAACGTGCTGCTGTGCGTGTCGAGCCTCTTGGGCGTTGCCGCATGCTGGGGCATGCTGCGTCGCTGGCGCTGGGCATGGGCACTGTTCATCGTGCTGCTGGCGGTCACCGCCGTGCTCAACGTGGTCGCCGCGTGGCTGCTGGACGATGCGTTCCGCCACCTGCTGGCGCAGATACCCGATGACACCCTGTCGATCGAACTGCTCAAGTTGCGCAGTGAGCTGCGCGTACAGCGCGTGATCTGCAGCGGCCTCGCCGGCATCACCGCGCTGGCCTTCGCGGTACTGCAGGGCTGGCTGATCGTGCGCCTGTGCGCGGCTGATGTACGTGCGTTGTTCCGCCGCTGACCTGTTTCCCGCAGCGCCACGGTGCGCTGCACGACCTGCAAGGATGATGGTGTGACTGTTTCCCTCCCGCTTCTGCGCCGCCACGGCTGGCGCGCGACCCTGTTCACCCTGCTCACGGCGGTCAGCCTGCCCGCGACCGCAGCCGCCCAGGCGATGGTGTGCGGCACGTTCGTCTCCGAGGACACCGGCACCACGTTGACCCTGCACAGTGCGAATGAAGGCGTGCGGCAGATTCCGGGCCAGGCACCCGAGCCGTACCTCCTCAGCCGCCTCGGCGACGAGCTGAAGCTGGCCGACCTGGACAATGGCGGCGTCGGCGCGCTGACCGTAGAGGACGGCGGCCGCCTGCTCAGCGACCGCTTCAACGCGTACCGCTTGCAGAAGGCCGCCACCTGTCGCCCCGCCACGGTGTTCCCCGCTGCGTCCTGCCGGGCCGAGATCGGCACCTGCCTGGACGACATGCTTTTCGCCAGCAACGACCGCCTCCGCCAGTGGTGCCGCGAGGAGGTCCCGGCCGCCTGTAAGCGCCTGCTGGCCAACTTCCAGTCCGGGGCGCACGAAGCCAGGACGCTGGCCGCCACGCGGGATGAAGGCCCGGACAGGGACGCGCCGGCGGTCTGCAAGCCCGACTCCGCCCAGTACGACCAGGCCGCCTGCCTGGAGGCCGCGCGTGACGCCATGGGCCAGGCCTTTGCCAAGGCCCTGCTCGGCGGCCTCGCCGCCGCTGATGCCTCGCCGCTGCCGGCCGCGCAGCTCGATGAGATCACCGCGATCTGCCAGGCACAGACCGGCGGCACGTTCTGCGCCAAGGCCGCCGAAGCACTGTGGGACGCCGGCCGCCTGGTTCCCGCTCGCGACGCACTGCAGCGGGCCTGCACCCGTGGCCACGACCCGCGCGCCTGTGAGCGGGCCGACCCGCTGGCCGGGCTGGACGCCAAGGCGTTGAGCCCGGTGGCGGCCACGTCCCTGCCCTGCGGCAGCTATGTGGCCAGCCAGGGCCTGATGGACCATCTGCCGTTCGGCGATGGCGGCATGCTCGACAGCGGCTTCGGCGGCAAGCTGCGCGCGCGGCTGGTCGATGGCGACATCCGTGTGCGCCATGACCAGGGCGACGACTTCGTGTTCAAGCGCCTGGCCAACGGCAACCTGATCGGCATGGACAGCTGGAACCGCTTCAGCTATTACGAGCGCACCGGCGAGGCGCAGCAGTGCAGCGCGCCGGTGGTCTTCGTCGAAACCCCGCTGCCGCAGGATTGCCCGACCTTGGCCCGCGAAGGCGGTGCCCAGGCGTGCTGCGCGGCCGGCAAGCTGCAGGGCTGCAATGCCGCCGGTCACCAGCTGGCGCTGCGCAACCGCTGGGCCGAGGCGGCGCCGTTCTATCTCAAGCTCTGCGCCGCCGGGGTACGCGAGGGCTGCGAGAACCTGGCCAGCGTCTACGAACACACCGGTGACGAGGCGCTGCCCGAGCAGATGGCCTCGATCTGCGCCAAGGATGGAAACGGCACGCACGTGGCCTGCGATGTGCACGCGACCCGCAACTGGGGCCTGATGCAGGTCAGCGCCGGGCTGGAGCAGATCGCCGAGCGCATGGCCGCCGAGGCCGAGGCGGACGACGATGCCGATGCGCCGGCCCAGGCCCCTGCCGCGACAAAGGACAGCAGCAACCGCAACCGCAAGAGCGGCCACTGAGCACACGCAGGCCGTGCACCGGCCTGCGGTAAAGTAGCGCCATGAACGACTTCGACCGCGTCCGCGCGTATCTGACCGACCTGCAGGACCGCATCTGTGCGGCGATCGAAACCGCCGACGGCCAGGCCCGCTTTGCCGAAGATCTCTGGCAGCGTGCGGAGGGTGGCGGTGGCCGTACCCGCATCCTGCGCGATGGCGCCGTGTTCGAGCAGGCCGGGATCGGGTTCTCCGATGTGGCCGGTACCCGCCTGCCGCCATCGGCCTCGGCGAACCGGCCGGAGCTGGCCGGCGCGTCATGGCGCGCGACCGGCGTCTCGCTGGTGTTCCATCCGGCCAATCCCTATCTGCCGACCACGCACGCCAACGTGCGCTACTTCCGCGCCGAGCGCGATGGCGTGGCGGTGGCGTCCTGGTTCGGCGGGGGCTTCGACCTCACCCCGTTCTACCCGATCGACGAAGACGTGCGGCACTGGCACCAGGTTGCGCACGATCTGTGCGCGCCCTTCGGCGAAGAGCGCTATGCGGCGCACAAGCGCTGGTGCGATGAGTATTTCTTCCTGCGCCACCGCAACGAGACGCGGGGCGTAGGCGGATTGTTCTTCGACGACCTGCATGGCGACTTCGAGCGCGATTTTGCGTATCTGCGCGCGGTCGGCGATGGCTTCATGGACGCCTATCTGCCGCTGGTCGAGCGCCGCAAGGACACGCCGTATGGCGAGCGCGAGCGCGAGTTCCAGCTGTACCGGCGCGGCCGCTATGTCGAGTTCAACCTGGTCTACGACCGCGGCACCCTGTTCGGGCTGCAGAGCGGTGGGCGCAGCGAGAGCATCCTGATGAGCCTGCCCCCGCGCGTGCGCTGGGAATACGGTTTCCAACCTGAAACCGGCAGCGACGAAGCCCGCCTGGCCGACTACCTGGTTCCGCGCGACTGGGTGTAACCCAGCGCGCCACCGCATGGGCCGGCATGGATTTCGCATGCGGTGCATGGGTGGCACCCGTCGGGTAGAGCCACCCCATGGGTGGCTCTACGCCTTCTTCGGCACGATGGTGATGTGCCCGTTGATCTCCAGCACCGCCAGGGCGACATCGTCGATGGACAGGCAGCCCTGCTGACGCATCGCTGCGTCCAGATCGGCCGGGGTCACGAGCTCGCGCTTGAGCACGGAATCGAGCACCTTGCCATCACGGGCGATCAGGATCGGCTCGCCTTCGACCAGCGTTTCCACGCGCCGACTGCGCGTGCTGAGCCAGCCCACGCCGTAGTTGATCGAGATCAGGGTCGCCGCCAGCAGCAGGCCGCCGCCCAGGGAGGTATCCTGGCCCAGCAGGGCGTTCTGCACCGCGTTGCCGAGCAGCACGATCAGCAAGACATCGAACGGGGTGATCTGGCCCAGCGCGCGCTTGCCGGAGAGCCGGACCATGCCCAGTACCACCGCGTACACCACCACCGCGCGCAGGATGAATTCCCACCACGGCATGGCCAATGCAAACAGGTCGCTCATGCGGTTCTCCCCGGGTCCAGCCCACAGCATGGGCCGCGCGCAGGGCAAACGGCAATCGGCAGCGCGGGGTCTCTCGTGCGGCGGGCCGCGCGGGGTTTTCGGCCCCACAAATAAAAAGCCCCGCCAACCAGGGGGAGGTTAGCGGGGCCGGGGAACGGGCGCTTGGGGAGGAGCCCCCGTTCCGAGATCTGCTCCAGGGGATGGGAGAGATCCACAACAGGCATTGCGCCTGTCGAGGTCTATCAAAGCACTCCGAACATTGATAGTTCGTGAAGGGGCCCAATTAATCCGCCCCTCTTCCCGGAAACATTCATCCAACAGTCAGATTATCGCGGCGCAATGAACCAATTCAGCCTTTTGACTGTGATTCAGGCCTCAATGTGCCTCATCCCAGTTATCACCGACGCCGGCATCCACCACCAGCGGTACCCGCAGTTCGGCCGCTGACGACATCAATTCAACGACTTTCAAACGCAAGGTATCGAGGAAACTGCTTTCGGTTTCAAAGACCAGTTCATCGTGTACCTGCAGAATCATCTTGGCTTGGTCGCTGTGGTCGAGCAGCCAGCTGTCCACCTTCACCATGGCGCGCTTGATGATGTCGGCCGCCGTGCCCTGCATGGGGGCGTTGATGGCGGCGCGTTCCGCCCCGGCACGCAGGCCCTGGTTGCGGGCGTTGATGTCGTTCAGGTACAGGCGACGGCCGAACAGGGTCTCCACGTAGCCCTGGTCACGGGCCTGCTGGCGCATCCGTTCCATGAAATCACGCACGCCGGGGTAGCGGCTGAAGTACAGCGCCACGTAATCCTGGGCCTGGCCGCGGTCGATGCCCAGGTTGCGGGCCAGCCCGAACGCACTCATGCCGTACATCAGGCCGAAGTTGATCGCCTTGGCGGCCCGGCGTTCGTTGGAGGTGACCTCCTCCAGGCGGCGGCTGAAGACTTCCGCCGCCGTCGCCCGGTGCACGTCCACGCCCTGCTCGAACGCCCGCACCAGGCCGGGGTCCTCGGAGAGGTGGGCCATGATCCGCAGTTCGATCTGCGAGTAATCGCAGGCCAGGATCTTGCGGCCCGGCGGGGCCACGAAGGCGCGGCGGATGCGGCGGCCATCCTCGGTGCGGATCGGGATGTTCTGCAGGTTCGGGTCGGACGAGGACAGCCGGCCGGTGGCGGCGCCGGACTGGTGGTAGCTGGTGTGTACCCGCCCGGTGTCCTGGTTGATCATCTCCGGCAGCTTGTCGGTGTAGGTGCTGCGCAGCTTGGCCAGCCCGCGGTACTCCAGGATCACCCGCGGCAGTTCATGCTGCTCGGCGATCGCCTCCAGCGCCTCTTCGTTGGTGCTGGGCTGGCCCTTGGGGGTCTTCACCAGTGCCGGCAGCTGCAGTTCGTCGAACAGCACGGCCTGCAGCTGCTTGGGCGAATCCAGGTTGAAGGTGCGCCCGGCCAGCTCGGTGGCCTTCTGCTGGGCAGCCAGCATGCGCGAGCCCAGGTCCTGGCTCTGCCGGCGCAGTTCGGCCATGTCGATGTGCACGCCATTGGCTTCGATGCGGGTCAGCACCGGCACCAGCGGCATCTCGATGTCGCGGTAGACGCTGTCCAGCGAGGGCGTGGCCTGTAGTTGTGGCTGCAGGGCGTGGTGCAGGCGCAGGGTCACGTCGGCATCTTCGGCGGCGTAGCGGCAGGCTTCGTCCAGGCCCACCTGCGAGAACGAGATCTGTTTGGCACCCTTGCCGGCCACCTCCTCGAACTTGATCGTGGTGTAGCCCAGGTAGCGCATCGCCAGCGAGTCCATGTCATGGCGCGTGGCGGTGGAATTGAGCACGAAGCTCTCCAGCATGGTGTCGTCGTGGTACCCCTGCAGGTTCACGCCGTGGCGGCGCAGCACGTGCAGGTCGTACTTGCCGTGCTGGCCAAGCTTCTTCCTGGTGGGGTCTTCCAGGGCAGGGCGCAGCGCTGCCAGCACCTGCTCGCGCGGCAGCTGGGCCGGCGCACCCGGGTAATCATGGCCGACCGGGATGTAGGCCGCCCGGCCCGGCTCGACCGCCAGGCTGATGCCGACCAGGTTGGCGCGCATGGCGTCCAGCGCGTCGGTCTCGGTATCGAAGGAGATCAGCTCGGCCGTGGCCAGGCGCTGCACCCAGGCGTCCAGCTGTTCAGTGGTCAGCACCATCTCGTACTCACCGGGGGCGGAGAGCGCCGGGTCGACCGGCACCACCGCCTCCTCCGCCGTGCCGCGGGCGTAGCCGGCCGCGGTGCCGCGCAGGCTGACCGGGGCATCGCTGGCGGCGGCGGGGGCCGGCACCGGGCCGCCCAGCTCCTTGAGGGCCTGGGTGAAACCGTAGCGCAGGTACAGCTCGCTCAGCGAGGGCACATCCGGCTCGCGCAGCGGCAGCGTCTGCGGCGTCACCTCCAGGGGCACGTCGGTGCGGATCGTGACCAGCTCGCGGTTGAGCGGCAGGCGCTCCAGCGCCGCGCGCAGGTTTTCGCCGATCTTGCCCTTCATGGTCGGGGCCGCGGCGATCACGCCGTCCAGGTGCTGGTACTCGGCCAGCCACTTGGCAGCGGTCTTGGGGCCGCACTTTTCCACACCCGGCACGTTGTCCACCGCGTCGCCCATCAGCGCCAGCAGGTCGACGATCTGGTCGGCACGCACGCCGAACTTCTCCATCACCGCCGCGTCCGAATCCATGCGGCTGCCGGTCATGGTGTTGACCAGCTCGATGCCCGGGCGGACCAACTGGGCGAAGTCCTTGTCACCGGTGGAAATGGTGACCTGCAGGCCATCGCGGTGGCCCTGCAGGGCCAGCGTGCCGATCACATCATCGGCTTCCACGCCGGGGATGCGCAGGATGCTCAGGCCCAGCGCTTCGACGATGCGGCACATCGGCTCGATCTGCGGGCGCAGGTCGTCGGGCATCGGCAGGCGGTTGGCCTTGTAGTCGGCATACAGGTCGTCACGGAAGGTCTTGCCCGGCGCATCGACCACGAAAGCGACGTACTCGGGGCGCTCCTTCAGGGTGGCGCGCAGCATGTTGACCACACCGAACAGTGCGCCGGTGGGTTCACCGTGTGCGTTGGTCAGCGGCGGAAGCGCGTGGAACGCGCGATACAGGTAACTGGACCCGTCAATCAGGACTAATCGGCTCATGGGGAGATTCTACGCGCCCGGCCCTGACCGTCGTCGGCACCGGCCTCACGATCCATCGGGCATAATCAGGCCCTCTTCGCCCAAGGACTCCCGGCCCATGAAGATTCTGTTGCTCGCAGGCGTGCTCGCGCTGGCCGGCTGTGCCACCGGTGGTGGCGGCAGGCCCCCGGTCGATGTCACTGGTGCCGATGTGGTCAAGACGGTGCAGGACAACGGCGACACCATCGAGGAATACCGGGTGGGCGGCCAGCTGCGGATGGTCAAGGTGACCCCGTCGCGCGGTGCCCCGTTCTACATGTACGACCAGAACGGCGATGGCCGCATGGACAGTGACAAGGACGGCGTCTCCCCGGTCTACTGGAAGCTCTACAGCTGGTGAACCGCGGCGTTGCCCGCCCGGCCGCCCCGTGTCCGCACGCGGTGGCGGGGCAACACGCCCGTCCCTGCACGCCTACGCTCGATGACCACACCCGAACGCCGCACTGCCCCGAACCCGGCTGAACTGCGCGCCGGCCTGACGGCGGAGCAGCGCCAGGCGGTGGAAACGCTGGAGCATTTCGGCTGGCAGCTGCGCTTCGTGCGCCGCCCGCTGTTCCGCGACCCGATCCCGGTACTGTTCGACCGCCACGGCGAGCGCTATGTGGTGCTGCAGCCCGATGGCACGCTGGATGAATCGCAGACGTTGAAGCTGCGCGACTGATCGGACGCGCACGCTTTGCGACGAAGGGGGAGGTAGTGCCGGCCGCTGGCCGGCTGCGCCTGCATCGGGCCAACCTGGGAGCCGGCCAGCGGCCGGCACTACCGCTTCCCCGTTATCGGATGACCAGTACCGGTACGGTGCTGCGTGCCAGCACTTCGGCGGTCTGGCTGCCGAGCAGTACACGGGTGACGCCACGGCGGCCATGCGAGGTCATCACGATCAGGTCGCTGCCGCGTTCGGTGGCGGTATCGATGATGCCGTCGGCGGCATAGCGGTCAAGCACGTGCACGGTGGTGGTGCGCAGCCCCTGCGCCTCGGCGGCGGCCTTGGCCGGCTGCAGCACCTTCTGCGCGGTCTCTTCGCGGTCGGCTTTGTACTCGGGCGTGTTCATGTAGCCCACGCTCCAGCCCATGGCGTCGTACATGCCCACCGCCCACGGTTCGGAGACGGTCACGATATCGACCTCGGCATCGAGGTCCCTGGCCAGCTCCAGGCCCTTGGCCAGGCCTTTTTCAGCCAGCTCCGAACCATCGGTGGCGATCAGGATGCGCTTGTACATGGCAGAGCTCCTTGGGGTGGCAATGGGAACATCACCATTGCACACCCGATGTGGACGCGGTGCCTTGAGCTGGATCAATCGCCGTGGGTACGTGCAGTCACTCCCCGTGCCGGGTTGCCCACCACCGTCGCACCGGCCGGTACATCGCGGGTGACCACGCTGCCGGCACCGACCACCGCGTCATCGCCAATGGTCACGCCGGGCAGTATGATCGCGCCGCCGCCGATCCAGACATTGCGGCCGATGCGCACCGGCCTGGCCGACTCCAGGCCCTGCGCGCGTGCCTGCGGATCGCGCGGATGGTCGGCCGCATAGATCTGCACCGCCGGACCGATCTGGGTGCCATCGCCGATGCTGACCTCGGCCACGTCCAGGATCACGCAGTTGTAGTTGAGGAATACGCCCTGGCCCAGGCGGATGTTGCTGCCGTAATCGCAGTGGAACGGCGGCCGGATCACCGCGCCTTCGCCGACCGCACCGAGCTGCTCGCGCAACAGCGCGCGGCGCACGGCCGGGCTTTCGGCCAGGGCCGCGTTGTAACGGACCATCCAGACCTTGGCCGCCGCCATCTCGGCCTGCAGTTCCGGGTCGCCCGGACGATACGGCATCCCGGACAGCATCTTTTCCTTTTCGCTCGGACCCATGTGGCCTCCATCAGACAGAGCCCGATGATGCCGGTTGCCCACGTGCGTGTCAGCGTGCGCCACGCCGCGTGCCCAGCAGTGCCACCACCGCGAAGACGACGCCGCTCAGCCAGAACCACAACGTTGCGGGGCCGATGCACACCACGCTGGGCTGTGGCTGGCAGCGCAGGCGCAGCAGATCGAAGTCGCCGCCGCCGGCCAGGCAGCTCTGCGCGTGGTGGACCAGGGCCAGCACCGGCTCGGCCCAGCCTGCCGACCACGTCAGCAGGACCAGTGCAGCGAGCAGATACGGAATTCCCTTGTTCACGAGTGCGCTCCCAGCGGACAGGGGCAGACTCTGGGCGCCGCCCTTGGAAGCGACAAGCGGCACGCGACGAAGCGCGTGAAATCCGGGATGAGCCGGGGAGGATCCGGGATGAAGCGTGCCCGCCCGCCCCGCCCCCTGCCCGATCGCGCACGCATGCGTTGCCCGTGCTGCAGCGCAGGACGCCAGGCGCCACGGCCCGTGACAGACTCCGCGCATGCGCCGACTGCTCATCGCCCTGCTGTGTTCGCTGCTCCTGCTCCCGATGGCCGGGCTTGCCGCCCCACCCGGCGCCGACCGCATCCTGATCTTCACCCGCACCGCCAAGTTCCACCACGACTCGATTCCAGTGGCCGTGGCGACGCTGCGCCAGCTGAGCACCGAGGCCGGATTGAGGGCGGATCACAGCGAGGATCCGCGCGACTTCCGCGCCGACACCCTCGCCCGCTACCGCGCCGTTGTCTTCGCCAACACCACCGGCGATGTGCTCGATGCCACGCAGCAGGCCGCGATGGAGCAGTTCATCCGCAACGGCGGCGGTTTCATGGGCGTGCACGCTGCCGCGGACACCGAATACGACTGGCCGTGGTATGGCGAGCTGGTGGGCGCGTGGTTCCACAAACACCCGGAAGGTCTGCAGGACACGTTGGTGCAGCCCGAACGGGACGGGAAGGCTTCCGGAGTGGCCTGGCCGATCCGCGATGAGCTCTACAACTACCGGCGCAATCCCCGTGGGATGGTGCAGGTCATCGCGACGGTGGACGAATCGCGCTACGACGGCGGCACCATGGGCGCCGATCATCCCATCGCCTGGTGCCGGCCCTTCGATGGCGGCCGCAGCTGGTACACCGGGCTGGGCCACGACGCGGCGGTGTATGGCGACCCGAATGTGCGGGCGCAGCTGCGCCGTGGCCTGCGCTATGCGGCAGGCCACGCGCCGGCGTGTTGATCGATCAGGCGGTGCGTACCACGCGCGCGCCCTGGCACAGCGGATAGCTCGCCAGCAGATCGGCGATACGCTCGTGCATCGTGTCGAACGAGGCGCCATACAGATACAGCGCCGTCTCGGTCGGGCCCTGCCACCAGCTGCAGATCTCGCCGTGGCCTTCGATACGCTCGACGATCTGCTCGAACACGTAGTTCGAATCGCACTGCTCGTAGACCTCATCGGGCAGGTCGGTACCGTTCAAGTACAACGCCAGGCCCTCGGTGACACCGAACGGCTGATCGGCAACGCCTTCGCGCTGGATCAGCGAGCCCTTGGGTGCACCCAGCTGCTGCAGCAGCTCGATCACGCCGGGCAGCGAGGCCGGATCGTTCAACGCGATCTCGATATCGCCATAGTCCACTTCGCCGTCGTCGGTCAGCGCGGTGCCACCGCCCGTGATCTCGCCCAGTTCGGCAGTGCCCAGCAGGGCATCCAGCGGATCTTCGAACAGCTCGTGGCGATGCTCGGGCTGAAGCTTGGCGTTCAACTTCACGGTGACGTGCAGCGGCGAATCGGTCATGGCGGGGGCCTGCGCGAAAGGAATGCCGCCCATTGTAGTGCCGGCCGCTGGCCGGCTCCCATGTGTAGAGTCGAGCCGTGCTCGACTGCCTTTCGGCAGTAAGCGGCCGAGCATGGCTCGGCGCTACAACAGCGCGGTCAACGCAGGAACGGCGCCACCTTACGTTTGAGCAACTCCACCAGCACCGGGTCCATGTACTCGTAGTCGTCGGGGATATCCAGGCAGATTACCCGCTTGCCGCCCAGCCATGCGTTGTAACGACTGGACAGCCGGTTGCGGTGCGCCTTCTGCATCACGAAGACCAGGTCGGCCCACTGCAACAGTTCCGGACTGAGCACTTCCTCGGCGTCGGCCAGCAGCCCTGCCGAGGCGGTCTCGATACCGGGCCAATCGGCAAATACCTGCTCGGCCGTCGGGCTGCGCAGGCGGTTCTGGCTGCAAAGGAAAAGTACGTTGCGGGTCATGGCTCGCAGCGTAATCGGGGGCGGATTCCTTTTCCATCGGAAAAGGGATCTGACCCCACAGGACAATCTAAACAAACTGCATTGCTGACGAAGGTTCCGACAGCCATCATGGGCTTCCCCACCGTCCAGATAACCATGATCACCAGAGATGAGCTGTTGAGGGAATTTGGCGAGGTCGGCGAAGCCCATGGTTGCTACGTTGGCAAATACGTCGTTGCGACGTACACGCTTTATTGCTGCCTGCGAAACGCCGACGGGCATGATCTGGCGATCACCTCGAAGGACATCCATGATCCGCAGTTCGCTTGCAGCGTAGGGCTGAGCGCTCCGTCCCACCTGTCTCGTGACAGACCGACGATTTTTGCTATTCCACCAAACATCTATGGATTCACCCACGCGATAGCGGTTCCCAGCACGTATCACGGGCTCCTGAACCGCAGTGCGAATCGAACCGACCTGTTCCTGTGTCTGCCGATCTTCCAGTGCGAGTTCAGCGGCAACGAATCAGAAGAGGATTTCAAGTGGTCCACGCATCACATCGTCGACGTCAACAACTGGCGCAGGATCAGGCAACCGAAGATCAGCCTGTATTTCGACAACCCCCGGACTGGCGGCGGAGCGGACAAGAACGGGGCCATCGTGAGTCTTGAGACACTGATGGCCGAGATCGAAAACCTCAACGGAGTGAGCGATGGCTTCATCGAGATCACCAATTATCGCGACGAGGTGATCGAAGTACTGTCGCCGGAGGAAGGGCGCTACGTGCTGATCCAGAACCGTCAGCATGAAGAGCTGATGGAACGCGCCGGGGTGGTGGCAGCCGTGGAGACGTTCACCACCGGCTGACGACCGACCGCTGTTGTGGAGCCGAGCATGGCTCGGCTCCACAGGAATTCCCGGCCCCCGACGGTGATCAGATCACCGTCAGGTTGGCATACGCCATCACCAGCCACTTGCTGCCGGCTTCGATGAATTCCACCTGCACGCGGGCGTGCTGGCCGCTGCCTTCATAGTCGGTGACCATGCCTTCGCCGAACTTGGGATGGTTGACCATCGCGCCCAGCTTGAGCGGCGGTGCTTCCAGCGCGGCGTGGCCCATCACCCGGTTGGCGCCCAGCGAGGTGCCGCGCGAGACCTGCACCTTGGGGCGCACTTCGTTCACCAGCTCACGCGGGATCTCGCGCAGGAAACGCGAGGGCACGTTGTAGTTGTCCTGGCCATGGATGCGACGCGATTCGGCGTAGCAGAGCACCAGCTTCTGGCGCGCGCGCGTGATGCCCACGTAGGCCAGGCGACGCTCTTCTTCCAGCCGGCCGCTTTCTTCCAGCGAACGTGCACTCGGGAACAGGCCGTCTTCCATGCCGGCCAGGAACACCAGCGGGAATTCCAGGCCCTTGGCGGCGTGCAGCGTCATCAACTGCACGCCCTCTTCGCCGGCCTGGGCCTGGCCTTCGCCAGCCTCCAGCGAGGCGTAGGCGAGGAAGGCGACCAGCTCGCTCATGTCCTGGGTCTCTTCGACGTCATCTTCGCGACGCACGAAGCGCGAGGCCACCGAGACCAGTTCGTCCAGGTTGTCCGCGCGCGATTCCGAATCCAGCGCGTTGCGGCTTTCCTTGGACCAGTGCTCGCGCAGGCCCGAGCGCATCAGCACGTGGTCGATGCGTTCGGCCAGGGTCATCGTGTCCGCTTCGGCCTGGAGCTGATTGACCAGCACCAGGAAGCCGGCCAGCGCGTTGCGTGCGCGTGCGGCCAGCGCATCTCCCTGGGTGGTCAGCATGGTCGCTTCCCACAGCGAGATCGCCTGGGCGCGCGCCAACCGGCGCACTTCATCCAGGGTGCGGTCGCCGATGCCGCGCGTCGGCGTGTTGACCGCGCGTTCGAAGGCGGCGTCATCGTTGCGGTTGGTCATCAACCGCAGGTATGCCAGCGCGTCCTTGATTTCGGCACGCTCGAAGAAGCGCATGCCGCCATACACGCGGTACGGCACCTGCTCGGAGAGCAGCGATTCTTCGAACGCACGCGACTGCGCGTTGCTGCGGTAGAGCACGGCCACATCGCCGTAGCTGCCGCCGTCGCGCACCCACTGGCGCGCCCGCTCGACCACGTAACGCGCCTCATCCATTTCGTTGTAGGCCGCGTACAGATCGATCGGATCACCGTCGCCGCTGTCGGTCCACAACTCCTTGCCGATGCGGTCCGGGTTGTGCGCGATCACCGCATTGGCTGCGCCGAGGATGTTGGCGGTGGAGCGGTAGTTCTGCTCCAGGCGCACGGTCTGCGCACCCGGGAAATCCTTCAGGAAGCGCTGGACGTTCTCGACCTTGGCGCCGCGCCAGCCGTAGATGGCCTGGTCATCGTCGCCGACCACGAACACGTGGCCGCTGTCGCCGGCCAGCACGCGCACGAAAGCGTACTGGATGGCGTTGGTGTCCTGGAACTCGTCCACCAGGATTTCGCGGAAGCGCGAACGGTAGTGGGCCAGCAGGGCAGGGTTGTCGCGCAGCAGTTCATGCGCGCGCAGCAGCAGCTCGGCGAAATCGACCAGGCCGGCACGGTCGCAGCGCTCCTGGTAGGCCGCGTAGGCCTGGCGCATGGTCTCCAGCCACGCATCATGCGGCTCGGGCTGGATGTGCTGTGGGCGGCGGCCCTCGTCCTTCTGCTCGTTGATCCACCAGGCGATCTGCTTCGGCGGGAACTTGCCGTCGTCGATCTCCAGCTGCTGGACCACGCGCTTGACCAGCCGCAGCTGGTCGTCCGAGTCCATCACCTGGAAGCTGTCGGGCAGCTTGGCGTCCTGGTAATGCAGGCGCAGCAGGCGGTGGGCCAGGCCATGGAAGGTGCCGATCCAGGCGCCGCGGCTGCCCTGCGGCAGCTGCAGGTCGATGCGGTGACGCATCTCCCCGGCGGCCTTGTTGGTGAAGGTGACCGCAAAAATGCCATGGGTCGGCACGCCGCAGACTTCATTGAGCCAGGCGATGCGGTGGATAAGCACGCGGGTCTTGCCGGAACCGGCACCGGCAAGCACCAGATGGTGGCCGGGCGGGGCGGACACAGCTTCGCGCTGGGCGGGGTTCAACCCGTCGAGCAAGTGGGAAACATCCATGTCCCCATTTTACCCTCGGGCGGGTCGCTCCGGGCCGTTACCCGGCGCGCGGATCGAACGGGTTCAGCCGCGCGCCGCCTGTTCGGCCTGCACCCGCAGCTCCGGGATCGCCAGGCTTTCCCACAGGGTGCCGATGCGCAGGCTGCCGACCACCCGGATCGCCGGCTGCGGCTGGCCGTGGCCATCGATCAGGCCGCCCTCCTCCACCGTGGTATCCAGGCCCAGGCCATGCGGGCCCGGGCGGGCATGCCCGTCCGCCAGCAGCTGCTGGATCAGCGGATTGCGCATGGACAGCGCGCGCGTCTCCACCCCGGTGGCGTTGATCACCGCGCCCACGGTCAGCGGCGGCAGGCCACGGTTCGGGCTGCGGCCGTGCAGCTGCAGCCCGCTTTCCTGCACCAGCAGCGTGTCCAGCCGGGCACGGTGACGCTGCAGCTGGCCGCTGCGCTCCAGTTCGGCCACCTGGGCGTGCACCGATTCGGCGATACGATGACGGTGCACGTCCCAATAGCGCACCACGTGGCGCAGGAAACGGCGCTGGTCGGCCTCGTTCAAGCTCCACCACAGCGCCTGCCCCATCGGCCGGATCCGGTCCATCACGCTCTGCCAGGGGATGCCCTGCGCCACCGCCGTGCGGGCCTGCCCACGCAGTTCGCGGACGCGCTGGCGCAGCGGCATCGCCAACAGCGGCTGCGGATCGAACGTGACGGCTGCGCCGTGCGCGTGCGGCAAGGGCAGCAGCGCGTGGCGCGACAGCACGAAAATGCGCCCACGGTGACCGGCGGCGGCCAGGGCCACCACGCTGTCGGCCATGCTCAGCCCCGAGCCGATGATGGCCAGATCGTCATCGCCGGCCAGCACCCGCACACCATCGTAATCCCAGGCCTCCACCGCCTGCGCGGGCGGCAGTGCCTCGGCACCGGGCACCGGCAACGGGCGCATGCTGTTGCCGCATGCCAGCACCACGCGCTGGGCGTTCCACGTCACCTCATCGTCGAGCCGCAGCTGCACGCCCTGTGCAGTGGGCGCCAACGCGAACACCGGCTGTTCGACCACCTCCAGCACCGCCACGCTGCGCTCGCGCGCCTGCTCCAGGCGCTCGCGCAGGTACGCGGCGTAGTGGCGGCGCGGCACGAACTGGTCGGCCAGCAGCTCGCGCGGTACCCCGGCAATCGCCTGGCTGTCGATCAGGTAATCGAGGAAATCCGCGGGTTGATCCGGCAGCCCGCTCATCTTGCCGGCCGGTACGTTGAGCAGATGCTCGGGCCACGGCGTGGCGTAGGCGATGCCTTCAGCCAGCACCGAGGCCGGCTCGAACAGCACGATACGTGACGGCCGCTGTGCATGGCGCAGGGCCTGCAGCGCGACGAGGACGCCGGCAGCGCCGCCGCCGACGATGGCCAGATCACACTGGCGGTGGGTATCGGACGCAGTCATGCCCCGATTGTAGGCGATGCACGTGGACCGGCCGTCCACGTGCGTCACAGCGGGCTACATCAAGGCATCGGCCAGCCGTGCGATGCCTTCGCGGCTGCGCTTCCATGCCGGCCGTTGGCGCCATGTCGCCAGATCCAGCGGGCGCGACTGTTCGAGATAGTCTGCTTCGATCTGCGCCAACTGCCGCACCATGCCGGCGTCGTAGCAGAGCATGCCGATCTCGGCGTTGAGCGCGAACGAGCGGATGTCCAGGTTGATCGAGCCGACCAGCGCGATATCTTCATCGACGGTCAGGTGCTTGGCGTGCAGGAAGTTCGGCGCATACAGCGCGATGCGCACGCCACTGCGCAGCAGCTCGTCGTAGTAGGCCTCCTGCGCCCAGGAGGTCAGCCGCTGGTTGGTGCTGGCCGACAGGATCAGCTGCACCTGCACGCCGGACAGCGCAGCGATGCGCAGCGCGCTCAAGGTCGCTTCGTCGGGCACGAAATAGGGCGTGACCAGCACGATCCGCCGCCGGGCCAGATGGATCAGCGCGTTGACCGCATCACGGGCGTTGCTGAAGGGATACGCCGGGCCGCTGGGCAGCAGCTGGGTCGGGACATCGGCCGAGCACACCGGCACTGCGGTCAACACATCCAGGCGCTGTCCGGTTTCCATGTACCAGTCGCTGGCGAACACGGCCTCCAGATGGGCGACTACGGGCCCACGCACGCGCGCGACCAGTTCCTTGTTCGGGAACCCGGCCACGAACTGCGCCCGCGCCAGGTTCTGCGAGCCGATGTAACCGACACGGTTGTCGATCACCGCGATCTTGCGGTGATTGCGCAGGTCCATGCGGCCACTGCGGCGCCAGCGCAGGCCACCGGGCAGCATCGCGCGCACATCCACGCCGATCGCCTGCAGGCGGTGGCGATAGTGGCGCAGCCCGCGCTTGGCGCCGACAGCATCCAGCAGCAACCGGCAGTGCACGCCACGCGCCGCGGCGCGCTGCAGTGCCTGCACGATGGCCTCACCGACCGCATCGTCGAACATCAGGTAGTACAGCAGGTGGACGCGTTCGCGCGCCTGGTCGATGTCTTCGATCAGCGCCTGCAGCGAAGCGTCGTAGTTGTTGAGCAGATCCACCGCGTTGCCGTGGATGGGCATGAAATCGCCCTGGCGCTCGATCAGCGGCACGATCTCGGCGGTGGCGGTATCCGGCGCGGGCGTCCAGCGCAGCGGCGGCTGCAGGGCCTGTTCCTCGCGGATCACCTGGGACGCCTCGGCCTGGCGCTGCACGCGCTGGCGCGACAGCCAGGGGTGGCCGAACAGCAGGTACAGCGGCAGCCCGAGCAGCGGCACGAAGCCGACCAGCAGCAGCCAGCTGCGCGCGGCACCGGGCGTGGTGCGGCTGGGAATCCAGAACAGCGCGGCCAGCCGGATCAGCCAATCCAGCATCAACAACCACGAACCCAGCAGCCACTCGAACAGCATCGCGTCGCCCGTCGGGAGGGGAATCGCATTCTGCCATGGGTCGCTGCATGCAACCGGTCATGCCGGGTGCGGGCCCGGGCGCGGCCCATGAAAAAACCCGCCACGAGGGGCGGGTTTTTTCGGGAAGCTCAAGCATCCTCGCGGATTACTTGATCTTGCCTTCCTTGTACAGGACGTGCTTGCGCACGACCGGATCGTACTTCAGGAATTCCATCTTCCCGGGGGTGTTCTTCTTGTTCTTGTCCGTCGTGTAGAAGTGGCCAGTGTTGGCCGTCGAAATCAGACGGATCTTATCGCGCTTGCCTGCCATGATCGTTTACTCCTCAGACCTTTTCGCCGCGCGAACGCAGCTCAGCCAGAACGGAGTCGATGCCGTTCTTGTCGATGGTGCGCAGGGCATGCGCGGAAACACGAAGCTTGACCCAGCGGTTCTCGCTGGCAACCCAGAAGCGGCGCTCGTGCAGGTTGGGCAGGAAACGACGACGGGTCTTGTTGTTGGCGTGCGAGACGTTGTTACCCGTCTGCACTCGCTTGCCGGAAACTTGGCATACGCGGGACATTGCGCACCTCGATAAAGTAGTTGTCAGCCCATAGCCCGGGCGACGGCGGCCTCGGCGGTTTCCCGCCACACGTCATGAGAATCAAAGGGTTACGCTGTCGAGGGCGGGCCGGATGACGTGTTCCCGGCCACCGATCCAAAGGTTTTTGGACACAGCGAGCCGCGCATTATGCCCGCTCCGGGGGCCTGCGGCAAGCCGGCCTGGCCCAAGCGCGCCATCCCGGCCCCGTGACAGCCGCTCCGCTAGGCTGCCCGGGCCTGCAACGCGGATGTGACGATGACGACCCCAGCCCCTTTACTGCCCTTCGCCTTCAGCCTTTCATGAAGCTGCTCGCCCTGACCTACGGCACCGAAGGCGACACCCGCCCGCTGGTGATGCTCTGTCATGGGCTGATCGGCGCCGGCCATGAGGTGCTGCTGCTGGCCGAGCGCGGCACGCTGGAGACCGCGCGCCAGCTGGGCGTCCCGCATGCCGCGCTGGAGGGCGACATCCATGACGAGGTGGTGGCGCTGGTGTCGCGCGGCAACGCCCGCCTTGCGGCCTCGCGGGGCTTGGCGCGGATGGCGCAACGGCACGTGCCCGGCTGGATGCGCCAGGCCGACGCGGCGGCCGCCGGGTGCGATGCGGTGCTGACCGGCGGGCTGGCCGCGTTCGTGGGCCTGGCCGTGGCCGAACACCATGGGCTGCCGGTGATCGGCACCGGGATGATTCCGCTGACCCCGACCGCCGGCTTCCCCTCTCCGTTCCTGCCACGGCTGCGCCTGCCCGGCGCGCTCAATCGCCTCAGCTACACCTTGGTCAACCAGGCGGTATGGCGCACCTTCCGCGGTCCGATCAACGCCGCGCGACGGGCATTGGGCATGCCGGGGCGCGCCTCGCCCTGGCGGGATCTACCGATGCTGTACGGCATCTCGCCCAGCCTGCTGCCACCCCCACCGGACTGGCCCGCCAACCACCGAATTTGCGGCCAATGGCGCGCGCCAGAACGCGGCTGGCTGCCGCCGCCGGCCCTGCAGGCCTTCCTGGAGGCCGGCGCCGCCCCGGTCTACCTCGGGTTCGGCAGCATGACCGGCTTCGATCGCGACCAGGTGCTGCCCGCGCTGCTGGCGGCCCTGGCGCCGCGGCGGGTACTGCTGTTCCCGGGCTGGGCCGGGCTGCCCAGTGCCCCGCTTCCGCCAAACGTGTTCGTGCTCGGGCCGACCCCGCACGAAGCCCTGTTCCCGCGCTGCTCGCTCGTCATCCACCACGGTGGCAGCGGCACCACGCACTCAGCCTGCCGGGCCGGGGTGCCGTCGCTGGTGATGCCGTTCGCCGCGGATCAGTTCTTCTGGGCGGACCGGCTGCAGCAGTTGGGCGTGGCACCGGCGGCGCTGTCGCCGAAGCGGTTGGACGCCGGGACACTGGAACGGTCGCTGAGCTTCGTTGAGCACGCCGAAACGCGCGGGCGAGCGGCTGCGCTGGAAAAAGCAATGGGCCTGGAAGCGGGCGTGGCCAACGCGGTCGATTTGATCCAACAATGGCTGAAAGGAAATCGATCAGCGCCAATTGGATGAGGCGGCATCAAGGTGTGAACCCGTTATTTGACCGCCACGGCAATGGGCTGATGTAATGGAGCCACGACCCCGCCCTCGCCGTCGTCATTCAGTTGGCTAAACGGCCTGGGACGAAGAAACCGCCGAAAGGCGGTTTTTTCATGCCCGAAGGAACGTGCGCATGACTGACACCACCGCCGTCTACGTGGATGGCTACAACTTCTACTATGGCCGGATCCGGGGAACACCCTACAAATGGATCGATATCGTCAGGCTGTTCGAACGCTTGGTGCATGAGCAGACGCCGACGTCACAGATGACGTTGGTCAGGTACTTCAGCGCGTTTTGCCTCGCCCGGTTTTCGACCCACGGCAATGCCTCCACGATCGCCCAGGACAGCTTTCTGCGTGGGCACGAAGTACGTCACGGAAGCCGTTTCCAGAAGACAATGGGAACCCACACGCATGATCGCAGCGGTACGAAGATGCCACGGTATGTCGATGGGCAACCCTTCAACCGGGCAGATAGGGTGAAGGTCTGGAAGCTCGAGGAGAAACAGACGGATGTGAACATCGCCTTGGCAATGTATCGCGATGCCGCGTCAGGAAGATTCTCGCAGCTGGTGGTGTGCTCAAACGACAGTGATGTGGAGCCGGTGCTACGCGCCATCAGGGAAGATTTTCCGGATATCCGCCTTGGAGTGATCACCCCGAGGCGGCCTCCCGAGGCAGGTGCCGCTGTCCACCGCAACATGATGTCCTCGCTGTCAGCGAATGCGCATTGGGCGCGCGGCCATATCCACGATGAAGAGTTGACGTCCTGCCAGTTGCCTGACCGGATCCAGACTGGAAAAAAACCCATCGACAAACCCGCGCATTGGTAAGGCAGCCAGGTCCGAACGTTGCATCACGTGCGGACCTGCCCGTCATTCCGCGCCAGATCCTTTCCGATGCAGCCACCGATACAGCACCGGCAGCACCAGCAAGGTCAGCAGCGTGGACGAGACGATGCCGCCGATCACCACGGTCGCCAGCGGACGCTGCACCTCCGAGCCGGCGCCCACGTTGAAGGCCATCGGCACGAAGCCCAGCGAGGCCACCAATGCGGTCATCAGCACCGGGCGCAGACGGCCCAAGGCACCCTCGCGTACCGCCTGCGGCAATGGCATCCCCTGCTCGCGCAGGCTGCGCACGAAGCTGATCATCACCAGGCCGTTGAGTACCGCCACGCCGGATAGTGCGATGAAGCCGACACCGGCCGAGATCGACAGCGGAATGCCGCGCAGCGCCAACGCCAGCACGCCACCGGTAAGCGCCAGCGGCACGCCGCTGAACACGATCGCCGCATCCTTGACCGAGCCGAACGCCCAGAACAGCAGCGCGAAGATGATCGCCAGCGTCACCGGCACCACGATGGACAGGCGCTGGCTGGCCGAGATCAGCTGCTCGAAACTGCCGCCGTACTCGATCCAGTAGCCGTTGGGCACCTGCACATCGCGCCCGATCGCCTGCTGCAGATCACCGACAAATCCACCAAGGTCGCGGTCACGCACGTTGGCGGTGACCACGATCCGGCGTTTGCCGTTCTCGCGGTTGATCTGGTTCGGCCCTTCGCTGTTGCTCAGCGTCGCCAGCTCACGCAGCGGCACCGTGCGCGCACTTCCACTGGTCCAGCTGCCCGCCCTGCTGGATTCATCGGCCGCGTCCGCCAGTGCGGTTTCCAACGACACCGGCAGGTCCGCCAGCGCGGCCGGGTCCTGGCGCAGCGCTTCGGGCAGGCGCACCACGATGTCGAAGCGGCGATCACCTTCGAACAGCTGCCCTGCCACCTGGCCACCCACCGCGGTGGCCACGGTCGACTGCACCTGGCCCGGGTTCAAGCCATACCCGGCCAACGCGGTGCGGTTGGGGGTAACGGTCAGCAGTGGCAGGCCGCTCGTCTCTTCTACCCGCACGTCGGCCGCACCCGGCACGCTGTCGGCCACCGCCGCGATGCGCTTGCCGACCGACAGCAGCGTGTCCAGATCATCGCCGAACAGCATCACGGCCACGTCGGCACGCACGCCGGAAATCAACTCGTTGGTGCGCATCTGGATCGGCTGGGTGAACTCGTAGTTGTTGCCGGGCAACTGCTCGACCGCTTCTTCCAGTTCGGCCAGCAGCGCCGCACGTGTCTTGCGCGGATCCGGCCAGGCCTTGCGCGGCTTCATCATGATGAAGGTATCGGCGACCGACGGCGGCATCGGATCGGAGGCCACTTCCGGCGTGCCGATCTTGGAGAACACCTTGTCCACCTCGGCGAACTGCACCAGCCGGTTCTCGATCTGCTTCTGCATCTCGATGGACTGGGTCAAGCTGGTGCCGGGGATGCGCATGGCGTGCATGGCGACATCGCCTTCGTCCAGGTTCGGCACGAACTCGCTGCCCAGCCGCGTGGCCAGCAGACCACACCCGACCACCAGCACCAGCGCACCGGCCACCATCCAGCGGCCGCGCCGCAGGGCGAAGCCCAGCATCGGTTCGTAGCGCCGCCGCACCCAGGCCATCAGCCGGTTTTCCTTCTCCTGCACACGGCCGCCGAGGAACAGCGCGATCGCGGCCGGCACGAAGGTCAGTGCCAGCACCATCGCGCCGGTCAGGGCCAGCACCACGGTGATCGCCATCGGGTGGAACATTTTTCCTTCCACGCCGGTGAGCGCGAAGATCGGCAGATACACCGCGGTGATGATGCCCAGCCCGAACAGGCTCGGGCGGATCACTTCGGCGGTGGCGCTGGCGGTTTCGGCGAAGCGTTCTTCGCGGGTCATGTCGCGGCCGAGCAGGTGCTGGCGTTCGCCGAAGCGGCGCAGGCAGTTCTCGATGATGATCACCGCACCATCGACGATCAGGCCGAAGTCCAGCGCGCCCAGGCTCATCAGATTGGCCGACACACCGCCCCGGGCCATGCCGGTCAGCGTGAACAGCATCGCCAGTGGAATCACCGCCGCGGTGATCAACGCCGCACGGAAGTTGCCGAGCAGCAGGAACAGCACCACGATCACCAGCAGGGCGCCTTCGACCAGGTTCCTGGCGACGGTCTCGATGGTGCGGTCGACCAGCGCGGTGCGGTCGTAGCTGGCGGTGACGGTGACGCCCTCGGGCAGGCTGGCCTGCGCCTGCTGCAGGCGCGCGGCCGCGGCCTGGGCGACATCACGGCTGTTGGCGCCGATCAGCATCACCACCGTGCCCATCACCACTTCATGGCCGTTCTGGGTGGCCGCGCCGCTGCGCAGTTCCGGGCCGTCCTGCACCTGGGCCACATCGTGCACATGGATCGGCACGCCTTCGCGGCGGGCCAGCACGATGTTGCCGATCTCCTCCAGGTTGGCGACCTGCCCGGGGATGCGCACCAGGAACTGCTGGCCGTTGCGTTCGATGTAGCCGGCGCCGACGTTCTGGTTGTTGGTTTCCACCGCCTGCGCCACGTCCTCCAAGGTAAAGCCCAGCGCGCGCAGGCGTGCCGGATCCGGGGTGATGTGCACCTGGCGCTGGAAGCCACCGATGGTGTTGACCTCGGTCACGCCCGGCACGTTGCGCAGCTGCGGGCGGATCACCCAGTCCTGCAGCGTGCGCAGGTCGGTGGCGGTGTACGCCGTGCCATCGGCCTTGCGCGCCTTGGGATCGGCGTCGATGGTGTACATGAAGATCTCGCCGAGGCCGGTGGAGATCGGCCCCAGCTGCGGATCCAGTCCCTCGGGGATCTGCGATTTGACCTGCTGCAGGCGCTCGGCGACCTGCTGCCGGGCGAAGTAGATATCGGTGCCGTCCTTGAACACCACGGTCACCTGCGAGAGGCCGTAGCGTGATAGCGACCGGGCCTGCTCCATCGCCGGCAGGCCGGCCATCACCGTTTCCACCGGATAGGTGATGCGCTGTTCGGTCTCCAGCGGCGAGTAGCCCGGCGCGGCAGTGTTGATCTGCACCTGGACGTTGGTGATGTCCGGGGTGGCGTCGATCGGCAGCTTGGTGAAACTCCAGCTGCCGAGCGCGATCAGCACCAGGGTCAGGGCCATCATCAACCAGCGATGGGCGATGGCGGCGCGGATGATGCGCTCAAGCATGACGGCGCCCTCCGGATGCGGGGCGTGGCGAGGCGTCAATGTTCATGCGATGCCCCCGCCTTGCCGATGTCGGCCTTGACCACGTAGCTCTGCTCGACCACCACCTCTTCGCCGAGGGTCAGGCCATCGAGCACTTCCACCTTGCCGGCATCGCGCGCACCGAGCGTGACCGCACGCGCGGTGTAGGTCTCGCCTTCGCGCACGAACACCACGTCCTTGCCGTCCATCGTCTGCAGGGCGCTCAGCGGCACCACCTGCGCGGCCGGGGTGGTGGCGACCACGATGCGGGCCTTGACCGCGGCACCGGGCCGCCATTGGCCATCATCGTTGCGCAGCGTGGCACGGGCGACCGTGCTCTGGCTGGCGGTGGCGGTACCGGGCAGCACACGCTCCAGCGTGGTGGCCTGGCTGACGCCGTCGGTCATCCGCGACACCGTGACCGGGACGCCGGCGGTGATGTGCTGGGTGTCGTTGCCGAAGATATGCAGGTCCACCCACAACGTGGACAGATCACCGATCTCGAACAAGGGCGTGCCCTCGCCGGCCACGCCGCCGACCTGGGCCTGGCGCGCGAGCACCACGCCACCGATCGGTGCGGTCACGGTGTAGGTGGTGAGACTCAGGTTGCTCTCGATGCTGGCCAGCCCCTGGCCGGCGCGCACCCGGTCGCCGACATTGGCGCGCAGCGAGCGGATCGGCCCGGGGAAGCGCGCCATCACCTGCGCGACACGGCCATCGACCGGGGTCAGCAGGCCCTGCACGTCGTGCTCGTCGGCGATGGTGCCGGCCACCACCGGCGCCACCCGGATGCCGGCCTGTTCGGCCATCGCTGCGGCGATGGTGGTGCTTTCCGGGGCGTCATGGTCGTCATGATCATCGGCATGCCCGGCCTCGCCATGGCCGGCGTCCGTCGCAGCGGCCTTGGTCGGCGCTGCCGCGGGGTCACTGCTGCCGCAGCCGGCGAGCGCCATCAGCGCGATCAACAGGCTGCCGGCCAGCACGGTACGGGTCAGGGAAGCGGTCATCGGCGGTCCTCCGTGGACACGGTGTCGGTGGCGGCGACCATGCTCTGGCCGGTCAGCCGCTGGATTTCAATGAGGGCGGTCTGTGCGGCGATGGCCGCTTCCAGCTGGCGCTGGCGTGCTTCGATCCGCATCGCCTGCAGCTGGGCCCATTCCATGTAGCTGATGGCGCCGGCACGCCAGGCCTTCTCGGCGGCATTCTCGGCGCGCTTGAGCTGGGGCAGGACGTCGCGCGCCATGCGCGTGACTTCCAATCGCGAGGTCAGGTAGCGGCCATGCGCTTCAGCGAGCGTGGCGTACAGCTGCAGCGCGCGCGCCTCGCGCTCCACGCTGTTGAGCGCCAGCTCGGCCTCGGCCGCGCGGATCTCCGGCTCGGCGCGGCGCACGCTGCCCAGCGGCAGGCTGAAACCAGCCACCAGCGAGGTATCGCGGGTATCGCGGCTGTTGCGCACGCCCACCTGCCAGCTGACGTCGGGCCGTGCTTCAGTTCGGGCCAGCTGCACCTGCGCTTCGCGGATGCGGCGCTCACCGGCCAGCACCGCCAGTTCCGGCGTGCGCTGGAGTTCGTCGGCGAGCACGGCAAAGTCCTGCAGCGCGGGCAGCTGCATCGGGTCGCCGCTCACCACATCGAAGCCAGGATCACGCTGGCGCCACAACGCCGACAGTGCCGCACGCGCGGACTGATCCATCTGCCGAGCGCGATCGCGGTCCAGTTCGGCCTGGGCCAGCATCGCCTGGGCCGTCATCAGCACCGATTCGGGCGAGGCGCCGGCCTGCAGGCGCAGCCGCGCGGCGGCCACCGCGCGCCTGCGCTGTTCGATATCGGTCTCGGCGATGCGCAGCTGCTGGCGCGCGTCGGTCACCGCCAGGTAGCGGCGGGCGACCTCGGCCATCAGATCCAGCCGCGCGGTTTCGCGCTGCGGGGCCAGGCTGTCCAGATTGGCCTGGGCCACGGCGCGGCGGGCATCCAGCTTGCCGCCGCGTTCCAGCACGCCGGCCAGGGTGACGGTGACTTCGGCGGCATCGAAGCCACGGGTGTCACCGCTGCCGAGTGCGTTCTCCAGCTCCACGCCAAGGGTCAGCGGGGGCGACAGGCCGGCCGCGTCACGGCGGGCTTCCCACACCGGGCGCTGCGCCTGCGCCAGGCGCAGGTCGGGGTGGTACTGGGCAACGCGCGCGATGGCGTCGTCGAGGGTCAACGGTGCAGCAGGTGTCGTGCCCTGTGCGTATACGCACGGCACGAACGCAATGGCAGCCAACGCTGCCAGACGCATCCACATGGGAGTCTCCAGAAAACAATCAGATGGCAAACGGCGGCACGCGGCCGCAGGGCATCAGATCGCTATCGGAGGACGCAGCAGGTTCTCGGGCGGCTGGGTGCGCAGTTGCGCGACCAACCCGGCAGGGACGCCGTGGCTGGGGGCGACGGGCAGGCTCCAGGCCATCGCCGCCATCGGCAGCACGCCGCCGTGGCCATGGCAGTGGCCGCAATGCACCAGGGCATGCAGCCAGTCTTCGTTGCCGTCGTCGTCGCTGGAGGCGGTGCCGGCGGTGTCATCGCTGCCATGCAGCTCGCTGCTGTCGGCATGCACGCTCAGGTGGATATCGGCCAGGGCCGAGGCCAGCGAACTGCCGAACACGCCCACACCGACCACCACCAGCATCAGCAGGCGGAGCAGCAGGGACGGACGCAGGCGGGCACGACGGAACATGGCCCGCAGGGTAGCCGGGCGTGAAGCCGTTACACAATCGCAGCCCGGCAGGTCGGTTCACGTTGGCAGGGGCCGGCGCGATGGCCGGCCCCCGCGCATCTCAGCTGGTCGCAGCCTTGCGCTGGGCGATGAAGGCCTGGATCTGTTCCTCCAGCACCGGCAGGGGCACCGAGCCCTGGCTGAGCACGGCGTCGTGGAAGGCCTTGACGTCGAAACGGTCGCCCAGCTCCTGCTCGGCCTGCGCACGCAGGCGCACGATCGCGATCTCGCCGAGCTTGTAGCTCAGCGCCTGGCCCGGCCAGGAAATGTAGCGATCCACTTCGGTGGTCACTTCGTGCTCGCTCAGCGCGGTGTGGTCGCGCAGGTAGGACAGCGCCTGCTCGCGGGTCCAGCCCTTGTGGTGCACGCCGGTATCGATCACCAGGCGCGCGGCGCGCCACATTTCGTAGGTCAGGCGGCCGAAATCCTCGTACGGGGTTTCGTAGATGCCCATCTCCACGCCGAGCTTCTCGCAGTACAGGCCCCAGCCTTCGCCGTAGGCGGAGATGTAGTTGTTGCGGCGGAACGCGGGCTGCTCGCCCTGCTCTGCCGCCAGCGCGCCCTGCAGGGCGTGGCCCGGATCTGACTCGTGCAGGGTCAGCGCGGGAAGGTTGTACAGCGGCCGCGCCGGCAGGTTGTAGGTGTTGAGCCAGTAGGTGCCCATGCCACCGCGGCCGGCGGTCCAGAACGGGGCGATATCCGGCGGCACCGGCACGATGGTGAAGCGCGCACGCGGCAGCGTCATGTACTTGCCGATCACGCCATCCACGCGCTTGGAGATCCACGCCGCACGATGCAGCAGCTCATCCGGGGTCTTGGCGTAGAACTGCGGATCGGTACGCAGGAAGGTCAGGAACTCGGCGAAGCTGCCCTTGAACTCGACCTGCTTGATGATGCCGTCCATCTCGGCCTGGATGCGCGCCACTTCCTTCAGGCCGATCTCGTGGATCTGCTGCGGGGTCAGGTCCAGCGTGGTGTATTCGTGGATCTGCTGCTTGTAGTACGCCTTGCCGCCGGGCATCGCTTCGGCGGCCAGGGTGGTGCGCGCCTGCGGCACGTACTCGCTGACGAAGAAGGTGCGCAGCTTGGCGAAGGCCGGCACCACGCTGCTGCCGATGGCCCGGCGGGCCTGCTCCTGCAGCTGTGCCTGCTCGGCGGCCGGGATGCTGGCCGGCAGCTTCTTGAACGGCGCGTACAGCGGCGACTGGGTCGGGTCCTTCAGTTCGGAGACCGTGGCGATGGACACCTCGCGGCCATCGAGCACCGCGCGCGGCACGCTGAAGCCACGCTTGAGGCCGGCACGCATGTTGTCGGTCTGCTGGTCGAAGTAGCGCGGCACATCGTTCAGGCGCGCGATGTAGTTGCGGTAGTCCTGCGCGGTCTTCATCTCGCGCCGGGCCATGAAGGACAGGTTGGACCAGAACGAGGAGTCCGCGTTGAACGGCATTTCGTAGGCACGCAGGCGCACATCGGCGGCCAGGTTGAACACCTGGTCGCGGTAGATCGCGTAGTTGATGCGGTTCTCGGCCGAGAGCGCCTGGGTGTCGACCTTGTCCAGCTGGGCCAGGACGTCGTCCCAGACCTTCAGCCGGCCCTGCTGCGCGGCCGCGCCGACATCGGGCATGCGGATGGCGTTGGCCGGGCCGTCGCCGTCTTCGCTGGCCTCACCGCCACCGGCTTCGCGCCAGGCCCATTCCTTCTCGTAGATGGCGCGGAACTGCGCATCGGCGGGGCTTTCGGTGGCCAGGCTGGCCGGGGCAGCGGCCGGGGCAGCCGGTGGCGCGGCCAGGGCGGCGCCGGCAGGAAGGGCCAGGGCGAGCAGCAGCGCAGCAACGAGCGGTGATTTCACGATCAGGGTTCCCGGGGGACGGCAAACCCCGATGATGGCACCCGGCGAAGGGGCCGCGCATGGATCAAAGGTCCTGCCCGCGTCGCGGGCAGGACCGGGGACCGGCCGCAGGCTGGGACCCCAGCGCCAAAGGCGCGAGGTAGCCACCGACCGTTGGTCGGTCGGCACGCCCTCAATGCGCCGCCTTGTCCCGCTTCCACCCACGATGGTCGATATCCAGCTTCAGGCTGTACAGCGCGGTGAACGCCGGGAACAGGTTCTGCAGCACGCCCACCGAGTCCTGCTTGGCCGAGAACAGGAAGTAGCTCAGCGTCATCAGGCTGCCGACCACGCTCATGTACCAGAACAGGCGCGGGATCACCGGCTTGCCGGCACGGCGCGAGGCGATGAACTGGACCAGCCAGCGGCCACCGAACATCAGCGCGCCGGTGTAGCCGATCAACTTCCAGCCGGTCACGTGCAGGCCGGTCCAGTAAAGCCACGTCAGTGGCTGGTCGAGCCAGTGCAGTTCCATCAGCGCTCTTCCACGGCGGTGCGCTTGCTGCGCGTGATCAGCCAGGCTACGCCGCGCAGGTCGCGGATGCCGACCAGCGCGCGGCCCAGGTTGTTGTACTTGGACACACCCGCGGTGCGGTGCCGATGGTTGACCGGCACGCTGGTGGTCTTCCAGCCGGCCCGCTGCATCAGCGCGGGCAGGTAGCGGTGCATGTGGTCGAAGTACGGCAGCTCCAGGAACGCCGCACGCTCGAACAGCTTGATGCCGCAGCCGGTATCGGGGGTATCGTCGTGCAGCATGCGCGCGCGGATCGCATTGGCCCACTTGCTGGCCCAGCGCTTGCTGCCCGAATCCTGGCGGTTCACACGCCACCCGGCGAACAGCTTGACCTCGGTAGCGGCCGCCGCGCGCGCGGCGAGCAGCTTCGGGATGTCGGCCGGATCGTTCTGGCCGTCACCGTCCAGGGTGGCGATCCACGGCGCGCGGGCGTGCTTGACGCCGTTGCGCACCGCGGTGCTCTGCCCGCTCTGGGTGACGTGGTGCAGTACCCGCAGCTCGGGCGTGATGGCCTTCAGGGCCTGCAGGACCGCCAGGGTGTCGTCGCGCGAATGGTCGTCGATGTAGACGATTTCGAAATCGACCTGCCCGCGCAGCGCGGTGGTGATCTCGTTGATCAGGGGCGTGACGTTGTCGCGTTCATTGAAGACCGGGACGACGACCGACAACTGGGGTTGGCTCATGGTCGGGCTCTGCGAATGGCCAGGATCGAAAAAGAGCGCGCATTTTCCGCACCCGAGGTTATCCGAAGATGAATCGAGGCGTGTGTGTCAGGCGTGATCCCCGAAATAATCCCGGCACCAGGCCACCACCGGCGGCAGACCGCGCTCGATCGGCATCGCCGGCTCGTAGCCGAACGCGTCATGCGCCCGCGTGGTATCGGCCATCGTGCGGACCATGTCGCCGGGCTGCATCGGCTTGTAGACCTTCTGCGCCGGGCGTCCGGCGGCGGACTCGATGACCCCGATGAAGTGCTCCAGTTCGATCGGCGTGTGGTTGCCGAGGTTGAACACCCGGTGCGGCACCGTGTCGCTGGACGGATGCGCCAGCGCGCCGAGGATGCCATCCACGATGTCGGAGACATGTGTGAAGTCGCGCTGCATTTTTCCGTCGTTGAACACGTCGATCGGACGGCCGGCCAGGACCGCGCGCGAGAACAGCAGCGGCGCCATGTCCGGGCGGCCCCACGGGCCGTACACGGTGAAGAAGCGCAGCCCGGTGGCATGCAGGCCGAACAGCTGGGCGTAGGTGTAGGCCATCAGCTCGTTGGCGGCCTTGGTCGCGGCGTACAGCGAGCGCGGCTTGTCGATGCGCTGGTCTTCGGAGAACGGCGGGGTGGCCGAATCGCCGTACACCGAGCTGCTCGAGGCATACACCAGATGGGCCACGCCGCGATGGCGGCACAGCTCCAGCATGTTGACGAAGCCGGCCAGGTTGCTGTCGACGTAGGCATGCGGGTTTTCCAGCGAGTACCGCACGCCGGCCTGGGCGGCCAGGTGGATGACCCGGGTCGGCTGCACCTCGTCGAACAGCGCGGCCAGGCCGTCGCGGTCGGTCAGGTCGAGCACGCGGATATCGGCCTGCGGGCACAGCGCAGCCACGCGATCGCGCTTGATCTGCGGATCGTAGTAGTCGTTGTAGTTGTCCAGGCCGACGACGCGCTCACCGCGCGCGAGCAGGGCCTTGCAGGTGTTGGCGCCGATGAAGCCGGCAGCGCCGGTCACGAGAATGGTCATGGGGTCCGTCCGTCCTACTTGCCACGTATCAATACAGTGCTTTCCCGGGACGCCCGCGTGGCGTTGCACACGTCCCGGTGGTCCGCTTCACCAGAGGCTGAGCGGCGCTTCCTTGGCCAGGGTGGCCTTGCGTTCCTTGCTGAAATCCCACCACGGCCGCGGCGCTTCGCCCTGCATGAAACGCAGCACCGACAGGAATACATCGATCACGCAGGGGTCGTGCATCACCCCCGTGCGCAGGCACAGCTGCGCGTACATGTCATAGGCATCGCGACCGCGCAGATGCGCTGGCACGCGGATGCCGATCAGACGGAGATCTTTCTCACAGGCCGGCCCGACATTCGGCAGGTCGGTCAGACGCAACAGATGGTTGCGGTCGACCTTGGTGGGGTTCATTGCTGGGGGGAAATCCTCTGACGCCTGCGGGGGACTCAGCCCTTCTGTGCGCGAAGTCGGTCGAGCACGCCATCCAGCGTGTCCAGGTCGGTGTAATGGATGATCAGCTTGCCCTTGCCGCCGCGGCCGTGGTTGATCGCCACGCGGGCGCCCAGCGACTCGGACAGTTCGGTTTCCAGCGAGGCGATGTCGGCCTGCGGTGCAGCGGCGGAGGGCTTCTTGCGCAGCGCGCCGGGCACCTTGCCGGCAGCGAACTGCTGCGCGCGGTGTTCCACTTCGCGTACCGACCAGCCCTGGTCGGCCGCTTCCTGGGCCAGCTTGCTGGCCAGTTCCGGCGCCAGGGTCAGCAGGGCGCGGGCATGGCCCATTTCCAGCCGGCGGGTTTCCAGCAGCAGGCGGATCGCGATCGGCAGCTCCAGCAGGCGCAGCAGGTTGGACACCGCCGCACGCGAGCGGCCCACGGCCTGGGCGGCCTCGGCATGGGTCAGGGCGAATTCGCTGATCAGCCGCTGCAGGGCTTCGGCTTCCTCGAGCGGGTTGAGGTCTTCGCGCTGGATGTTCTCGATCAGCGCCATCGCGATGACCGTGCGGTCTTCCAGCTCGCGCACCACCACCGGCACTTCGTCCAGGCCGGCCAGCTGCGACGCGCGCCAGCGGCGTTCGCCGGCCACGATCTCGAAGCTGTCCGGGCCGAGCTGGCGGACCAGGATCGGCTGGATCACGCCCTGGGCCTTGATCGACTCGGCCAGCTCGGCGAGCTTGGTTTCGTCCATGTCGCGGCGCGGCTGGTATTTGCCCGGCTGCAGATGGCCCACCGGCAGCTTGCGCAGGAGTTCACCCGGCTGCGGTTCGACCACGGCCGCTGCCTGCACCTGTGTCACCGCCCCCTTGGGCCCCAACAGCGCGTCGAGGCCACGGCCGAGGCCGCGTTTCTTGCCGAGGGCAGGCTTGGTGCTCATCAGGCGGTCTCCATGGCCTTGTCGGCCTTCTTGCGTTGGTTGTTGCGACGGATGATCTCGCCGGCCAGGCCGAGATAGGCAACGCCACCGCGCGAGGCACGGTCGTACCCGACGATGCTCTGGCCATGGCTGGGCGCCTCGGCCAGGCGGACGTTGCGCGGCACGATGGTGCGGAACACCTGCTCGCCGAAGTGCTCGGTCAGCTCGGCCGACACGGCATTGGCCAGGTTGTTGCGCACATCGAACATGGTGCGCAGCACGCCCTCGATTTCCAGCGCGGGATTGAGGTTGGCGCGCAGCGCTTCGATGGTTTCCACCAGCGCGCTCAGGCCTTCCAGCGCGTAGTACTCGCACTGCATCGGCACGATCACCGAATCGGCGGCGGCCAGCGCGTTGAGCGTCAGCAGCGACAGCGCCGGCGGGCAGTCGATCAGGATGTAATCGTATTCGTCGCGGATCGGGGCCAGCGCGCGCTTGAGGCGCTGCTCGCGCTCGCTCTGGTCCATCAGCTGGATCTCGGCGGCGGTCAGGTCGATGTTGCCCGGGAGCAGGTCGAAGCCCTCCGGCGTCTTGACCCGGACCTCGGCTGCGGTGCTTTCGCCCAGCAGCAGATCACAGGTGGAAGCGGCGACTTCGCGCTTGTCCACGCCGCTGCCCATGGTCGCATTGCCTTGGGAATCGAGGTCGACAAGAAGCACGCGCTTGGGTGCAGCAGCCAGGGAGGCGGCCAGATTGACGGCGGTCGTGGTCTTGCCGACGCCACCTTTCTGGTTGGCGATGGCGATGATGCGGGCCATGCGGGTGAGCCTCATCGGCAGGGAGTGGGACTGGTCATTATGCGTATATGGGGCGTGTCATGCACTGTGAGATGCGCGGCAGGCACGCGCCGCAATGCCGCAACGACGCCCACGGGCACGCCGATGGCACCGCACGGGGCCACCGCGGGAGGGCGTCGGGACGACGCTGGGGCGGGCGATGCGGGCGCGGGAGTCACCGGCTCACGGGCCGATGACCACCACCAGATGGCGCTCGCCGGTCAATCCAGGGACGCTCAACGGCAGCACCTGTTCGACCGACCAACCGGCCGGCAGCTGCGCGATCTCGTCGTGCGGGTACACGCCTTTCATCGCCAGCAGGCGGCCGCCGGGGCGCAGCAGGTGCCCACCGACCCGGATGATCCCGGCCAGGGTGTCCATCGCGCGCGCGGTCAGATGGTCATAGGCGGCCGGTTCGGCCAGCGCCTCGGCGCGCGACTCGGCTACGCGGGCGTTGCCCAGGCCCAGCTGGCGCACGGCCTCGCGCATGAAGCGGGCCTTCTTGCCATTGCTTTCGACCAGGGTCACCTGCAGCTGCGGGCGCGCGATCGCCAGCGGGATGCCGGGCAGCCCGGGGCCGGTGCCCAGGTCCGCCAGGGTGCCGCTCTCCAGGTACGGCTGCATCGCCAGCGAATCGAGCAGATGGCGGGTGACCATCTCCAGCGGGTCGCGGATCGCGGTGAGGTTGTAGGTGCGGTTCCAGCGGTCGAGCAGGGTCAGGTAGGTCAGCAGCGGCGGTGCCAGCGCGGCGTCCAGCTGCATGGCGGCCAGGCCGCGCTCAAGCGCGTCGGCCACGCCAGCGGGGAGGATGTGTTCAGTCATGGCACCATTATCGCAGGTCGGTAGAGCCGATCGGCTGCCGCTGCTCGCATACCTGACGGTCGGCCGGCTGCCTCCGCCCGCACCTCCAATCGTTGGCCATGCCCTCGATCTCACATCGCATGCCAGGCCAGCGCCGCGCGGAAATCATCCGCCGCCTGCCACTCATGCAGGTGCCAGCGCTCGGCCGGCCCCAGTTCCGGGTCGCACCAGGCCAGGTGCAGACCTCCGTCGATGCCGGGGGCCAGCTGCAGCCGGTGCAGACCAAACGAGATGCCCTGCCCCTGCGCCTTCAGCAGCGCCTCCTTGGCGCACCACACCCGGAAGAACCAGTGGTTGCGGGCGTTCTCGTCCAGCGATTCCAGCCAGGCGATCTCGGCCGGGTGGAAGAAGCGCTGCACGATCTCCAGCATCCGCGGGCGCGGGCGCAGCGGTTCCAGGTCCACGCCCAGCCGCACCCCCTCACCCATCGCGACCAGCAGCAGGCCGTGGCTGTGACTCCAGCCGGTGCCCACATGGGCCAACGGGCCATGCAGCGCCGGGCGGCCACGCGGGTCACGCTGCAGCGGCAGGTCCTGCGGCGCCCCGCCCAGCTGCTCGGCCAGCAGGACCCGGGCCTGGGGCTCGCCGCGGGTGCCCGGCACATGCGGCAGGCGCCAGACCGTGACCGGGCCGAAGCGCCAGGGGCCGTCCAAGGTCGCAGGCAGGGTCATGCCACGCCCCCGCCATGCCGGCTGCACGACGACTTCACGGGGTGTGCCGTCAACTGCACAGGTCGCATCCGCACAGAGGGAGTCAACGCTATGGGCATCATCATCTGGTTGATCGTCGGCGGCATCGTGGGCTGGCTTGCCAGCATCATCATGAAGCGAGACGCGCAGCAAGGCATCATCCTCAACATCGTGGTCGGCATCGTCGGCGCATTGCTGGCCGGTTGGCTGTTCGGCGGTGGCATCAATGAAGCGATCACCATCCGCACGTTCCTGTTCTCGTTGATCGGCGCAGTCATTCTGCTTGCGATCGTGAATCTGTTTACGCGTCGAAGCGTCCGCTGACGCGCTCACGTACTTCGTTCGATCAACAAGGCCCGGCACTGTCGGGCCTTGTTGTTTACGGCGCCAGCTCCACCCACGCCGGCGCATGGTCGCTGGGGCGCTCCCAGGTGCGCGGCTCGCGGTCGATGCCGGAGGCCAGCGCGCGCGCCTTGAGCGCGTCGGAGACCAGGGTCAGGTCGATGCGCAGGCCCAGGTTGCGGCGGAAGCCGGCCGCCCGGTAGTCCCACCAGCTGAACACGCCCTCTTCCTCGCTGTGCAGGCGGAAGGCGTCGTGCAGGCCCAGCTGCAGCAATTTGTTCAGGGCGCCGCGCTCGGCAGTGGAGGTCAGGATGTGGTTCTCGTTCCAGACCAGCGGATCGTGCGTGTCACGGCCTTCCGGGGCGATGTTGAAGTCGCCCATCACCACCAGCTCCGGGTACCTGGCCAGCTCGGCCTCGACCCAGGCATGCACGGCCTCGAGCCAGCGCAGCTTGTAGTCGTACTTGTCGGTGCCCACGTCCTGGCCGTTGACCACGTACAGGTTGATGATGCGCACGCCGTTGACGGTACCGGCGATGGCGCGCTTCTGCTCATCCTCGAAACCGGGAATGCCGATCTGCACGTCCTGCGCCGGTTCGCGCGAGAGCAGCGCGACGCCGTTGTAGGTCTTCTGCCCGGCAAACACGCTGCGGTAGCCCAGCCCGGCCAGCACCGCGTCGGGGAACTTGTGGTCCTCCATCTTGGTTTCCTGGATACCGACCACGTCCGGCGCGAACGCCGTGAGCCATTGTTCCAGGTGCGGCAGGCGCACGTTGAGCGAATTGACGTTCCAGGAGGCGATTTTCATGCGGGCATTCTACCGGTAGCCACCGACCGTTGGTCGGTGGGCGCACGCCCTGCCGGCTGCTGGCCGGCAGGCTCTCGCGTCCGGGCACCCAGATTTTTGCCACACGCCTGCGTCCCCCGCTAGGCGGTGGCCCACCCCCGGTAGCGCAGATATTCAATGAACGCAGATGCCTTCGTAACAAGGTGGTACGCGGAGAAAGCGAACCTGCTCGCCATGGCATGGACCCCAGGCACGGCGTGCGCAGCAAGGATCGCCGCGATGGACCTGTCGCCCGAGCAGACCCAGCTGTTGCGGGAGATGCTCGATGTCTTCACCACCGACACCCTCTACACCCTGCTGCTCGGGTTGGATGGCAGCGCCGCGCTGGGCGGTGACCAGCGCCACTACACCCTGCTGGACGAGGACGGTTCGGTGATCGCCGAGGAAGGCGATCTGGAAGCTGCGGCCCATGCGTGGTTCCACGAAGACCGATCGCCGCAGCCGGGGGGTTGAGGGTGCTTTGCGCCACATGACCTGATTGACCCGCAGCGCCACTCGCTAGCGGAGGCGCCGGGGCCAGCGGCGCAACACGTTGTCCAGTGGCCAAGGGAATATCACACTGCAAATGTTGCAAATGAATCGCAGTTCTGTAGGTGCTTTCGCACATGAAAGCGAGGAGCTTCCCCACTTGCATCGCTGTCGACTGGAGGAAGATTCTCGAGATGTCGCCCGTGACCGCGACATATGCCCGAAGGAGCATTCATGCCCACTGAATTCGCGATCCACGCGTTGAATTACAAGACCCTCGCTGCGGTGCTGCTGATCGGCGTCGTCCCGCTACTGTTGGTCGGCGCGGCGGTCTACTTCCTCGGGCAGGACAGGATGTCCCAGTTGGCCGCGCTCGGCGCCATCTCTCTGGCCGTCATCATCGGCCTGCTTGGCGTCTGGCAACTCAGCGCGATCCGGCTGACGGCGGACGCCACGACCCTGACCGTCGGTGGCGGCGCGTATTCCGTTTCCGTTCCGATGGCACAGATCGATCATGCCGGCGCACGACGGCGGCTGCCCGGCAGCGATGACACTGCGTTGGGTCTACGCACCAATGGCATCGGCATGCCGGGCCTTTCACTGGGGTGGTTCCGCACCGGCAAGGGGAAAGCATTTGCAGCAGTGACCGATCCCGCGAAGGTGGTGATCCTGCCGACGACGGCCGGTTACACGCTGCTGGTATCCCCGGAGGATCCCGACGCGTTCCTGGCCGCGCTCAGGCGTCTGTAGCGGGCGTCCATGGCGGCCCTCACCGCACCATCGCCTTCAACATCCCGGCGATCTTCGAATACGGCGGCTTGAGCAGATCGCTGGCGGCCCAGCGCGACTGCCACAGGATGGGCAGCTGCTTGCTCATCGCATCGAAACCGGCACGCGCGTGATAGGCGCCCATGCCACTCGGGCCGACCCCGCCGAACGGCAGGCCATTGACCGCGAAATGCAGCAGGGTGTCGTTGACGGTGACGCCGCCGGCCACGACCTGCGCCAGCACCCGTTCCACCTGCGAACGTTCGTGACTGAAGACGTACAGCGCCAACGGGCGGTCACGGGACTGCACCTCTGCGATGGCGGCGTCCAGATCCGGATACGCGCAGACCGGCAGGATCGGACCGAAGATCTCTTCGCGCATCAGCGCCAGGTCCGCCGGCGGATCGAGCACGATGGTCGGCACAATCAGCCGCTCGCGCTGCGCACGCTCGGGATCGACCGTCGCCAGTTCGATCACCGGCACGCCCCGCGCGCGGGCCTCCTCGAGATAGCCACGCAGGCGCTGGTACTGGCCGTCGTGGATGATCCGGGTGTAATCGGCGGCGTCGCTGAAATCGCCATAGCGCGCCTGCACCTGCGTCTGCAGCTGCTGCACCAGTTCGCGCTGGCGATGGCCGTCGATCAGCACGTAGTCCGGCGCGATGCAGGTCTGGCCGGCATTGAAGAACTTGCCGGTGGCCAGCCGCGCGGCCGCCTTCTCCAACGGGTAATCGCTGCAGACGATGGCCGGAGATTTGCCCCCCAGCTCCAGCGTGAGCGGGGTCAGGTGCTCGGCGGCCGCGGCCATGACCTTGCGGCCGATGGCGGGGGAGCCAGTGAACACCAGGTGGTCCAGCGGCGAGCCGGCCACGGCGCTGGCAAGGTCTCCATCGCCCTGCACGACCGCCACGCGATCGGAGGGGAACACCTCCGCCAGCAGCGACTGCAGGAAGGCGCTGGTGCGCGGCGTGTGCTCGGACGGCTTGAGGATCACGTGGTTGCCGGCGGCGATCGCGGTCGCCAGCGGAATCAACGCCAGGTTGACCGGGTAGTTCCAGGGCGAGATCACCCCGACCACACCCAGAGGAACCGGCCGGGTCTGGGCGCGTGCCGGCCAGAACCGCCAGCCGACCCCGACCCGGCGCGGCCGCATCCAGCCGCGCAGGTGGCTGCACAGATGGTCGATGTCGCCGAGCACGGTCATGCCGTCGGCGATCAGCGATTCGTGGGTGGAGCGGTGGCCGAAGTCGGCCGAGATCGCCGTGGCCATCTCCGGCAGGCGGGCCTTGAGGGCCGCGCGCAGGCGCTGCAGGTCATCGCGGCGCTGTTCCAGCGTCGGGCGCTTGGCCTGCCACGCGGTACGTAGGCGCTGCAGAATCGCGGGAAGCGCGGCAGGATCGGTTTGGGCATCGCTCATGGGCCGACTATAGCGGCAGGCTGCGTGATGGCGGGATCGGTAGCGCCGGCCGCTGGCCGGCAGCCATGCACGCGTCTCCGGAATCTCATGCAGAGCCGGCCAGCGGCCGGCACTACCCAGGACACAGAAAGGGCCGCGATTCGCATCGCGGCCCCTTCGTCCTGCCGTGTGGATCACCGTTACTTGGTGATGTCCACGTCCTTGGTTTCATGCAGGAACAGACCACCGACCACGACCGTCATCAACGCGATGATGATCGGGTACCACAGGCCGTAGTAGAGGTTGCCGGTACCGGCCACCAGTGCGAACGAGATCGCCGGCAGGAAGCCACCGAACCAGCCGTTACCGATGTGGTACGGCAGCGACATCGAGGTGTAGCGGATGCGGGTCGGGAACAGCTCGACCAGGTAGGCGGCGATCGGGCCGTAGACCATGGTCACGTACAGCACCAGCAGCCAGAGCATGAAGATCGTGCCGGGGATGTTGATGCGCGCATTGTCGGCCTTGGCCGGGTAGCCCGCCGCACCCAATGCACTCTTGAGCTCGCCGCCGAAGGCATCGCCCTTGGCCTTGAGGTCTTCCTTGGTCAGGCCTGCAGCCTCGTAGGAGGTCACCGCAGTGGTCCCGACGTTGACCGTCGCCAGCGTACCAGCCGGTGCCGGCTTCACTTCATAGGGCACACCGGCTTTGGTCAGGGCCGCGGTGGCCACGTCGCAGGAGCTGGTGAACTTGCGCAGGCCAACTGGATCGAACTGGAACGAGCAGGTGTTCGGATCGGCATTGACCAGCGCCGGCGAGTTGGTGCGGGCTTCTTCGATGGCCGGGTTGGCGAAGTGGGTCAGGCCCTTGAAGATCGGGATGTAGGTGATCGCGGCCAGCAGACAGCCGGCGAGGATGATCTTCTTGCGGCCGATACGGTCGGACAGCCAGCCGAAGAAGATGAAGAACGGCACGCCCAGCGCCAGCGCTGCGGCGATCAGCAGGTAGGAGGTGGTGGCGTCGACCTTGAGCATGCTGCTCAGGAAGAACAGCGCGTAGAACTGGCCGCCGTACCAGACCACGGCCTGGCCGGCTGCGGCACCGAGCAGGACCAGCAGCATCAGCTTGAGGTTGCCGTCCTTGAGGCTGTCACGGAACGGGGTCTTGGAGCCCTTGCCTTCAGCCTTCATCTGCTGGAACAGCGGGGATTCGCTCAGCTGCAGGCGGATCCACACCGAGATGCCCAGCAGCACGATCGAGACCAGGAACGGAATACGCCAGCCCCAGGCTTCGAACGCTTCATTGCCCAGGAAGTAGCGGCAGGCCAGGATGATCAGCAGCGACATGAACAGGCCGAGCGTGGCGGTGCACTGGATGAAGCTGGTGTACAGGCCACGCTTGTCGGCCGGTGCGTGCTCGGCGACGTAGGTTGCGGCACCACCGTATTCGCCACCCATCGCCAGGCCCTGGGCCAGGCGCAGGATGATCAGGATCACCGGGGCGGCGAACCCGATCGAGGCGTAGTTGGGCAGCACGCCGACCAGGAAGGTCGAGATACCCATGATCAGGATCGTGACCAGGAAGGTGTACTTGCGGCCGATGCGGTCGCCGAGGCTGCCGAAGAAGGCCGCGCCGAACGGGCGCACGAAGAAGCCGGCCGCGAACGCCAGCAGGGCGAAGATCATGCCGGTGGTTTCATTGACACCGCTGAAGAACTGCTTGGCGATGATCGCGGCGAGCGAGCCGTACAGGAAGAAGTCGTACCACTCGAAGACGGTCCCCAGGCTGGACGCGAAGATGACCTTCTTGTGTCCCTGGGTGAGTTGGGCTTTCGCCGGTGCAGGTGTTGTTGACATGGGACGCTTCCCCTCCGAAGCAATCGTTGTTGGTAGGTGCCGACCGTTGGTCGGCACGCATTTAGAAGCTGTACTTCGTAGTGAACTGCAGGCGGCTGATATCGCCCTTGCGGCCATCCTCGATCTCGCGCACGCCGTACATCAGCTCGGCGCCGACATCGACCTTGGGCATCGGCGTGTAGAACACGTTGCCGCGGATGCTCTGCACGCTCTTGGTGACCAGCGGGCCGAGACTGCCGTCGTTGTCGTAATCACTGCGCGCGTAGATCAGGTTGGTGCGCAGCTTCGGGGTGAAGGCGTGGCGCCAGCCCACGTAACCGGCCAGCACGCCGGTCGGGTTGAGTTCGTCACGGGCGATGTCGTACGCGGTATCGGCGGTGACACCCAGGCCGATGTAGCGCGCGATGCCTTCGCCGCCGGTGACCTGGTAATGCAGGGTGTCGGTCGGGCCCATCACCCACTTGCCGCCGAGGGTCAGGCCGCCGGCGATCTTGTCCGCGTCGGCACCGGTGGTCTGGTTGTCGACCTTGAGCTGGCGAACCACGCCGCCGACCCCGAAGGTGCCCCAGTCACCCTTCCAGCCATACCGCAGCGTCAGGTCCGGCAGTGCGCCACGGTCGGAGTTGCTGGCCACGTTGGTCCACACGCCGGTGACCGGGTTGCGGGTGCCGGTGAGCAGCGTGGTTTCCGGGTTTTCCAGCGCGACACTGAAGCCCCCCTGGGTGTAGCGGATCTGGGCCTGACGCACGAAGATCACGCCATCGGTCGGGCCGACGAAGTCGGCCGCTTCCGGCAGCGAGGCCGCGTCCATGAAGTTCGACCAGGTCTGGCCGGCCATCCAGTTGTTCCAGTACATGTAGGCGTGACGCAGCGTCGCACCGTAGGTATTGGTCGCGGTCTGGTTGCCCAGCGAGTTGCCGAAGAAGTCCATCTCGAAGAACGCACCGGACTTGTTGCCGGCCTCGCTGACATTGTCGATGCCAAGGTTGAAGCGCGAGAACTTGGCGTGGGCGTTGTAGTCCACGTCCGAGCGCTTGCCGCTGCCGCCGGCACCGGCCACCGGGGTCTGGCCCGGCAGGTACAGCGCGCGACCGGTGGCGTCGTCGGCCAGCTGGCCATCGCCGGTCTGGGTGGCCAGGAAGTCGGCCTTGATGAAGCCACCGATCTTGACCGTGGTGCCCGGCGCGGCGCCGGGGGTGATGGTGGTGACCTGGATCGGCTGCTTGCCGGCCGGCACAGTGGCTGCCACCGGCTGCTGCGCCTGCACCGTGCGCACGGCGGTGACATCGGTCTGGGCCTGGCTGATCTGGGCCTGCTGTTGCTGCTGGTTGTTCAGCAGCAGCTGGACCTGGCGCTCGAGCTCGACGACGCGGGCTTCCAGCGCTTTCTCTTTTGCGGTTTCAGCGAACGCCATGCCTGGCGCGATCAGTGCGACGAACAGGGCGGCGGCCAACGGCCGGCGTGTCGTCCTCAGCAAACGGTGGCTCATGTTGCCCTCTCTCCCGGGTGGCAAAGTGATGCCGCGCGTGGGGCACGGTCGAGCCGAGGGTGCGGCGCGTTGACGCACCGAAGCTATTGGCCATTAGTCGTACTCGCCCCAAGGGGCGAGTACGACCCGGGCGCCGGCAGGCGACCGGCAGGTGCCGCAGGCACCGCGTAGGTACCGACCGTTGGTCGGTACGCAGTGCCTCACGACCAACGGTCGTGAGCTACCGGGGTCAACGGCCATGTCATATCGGGGTGGTCGGCGTTCGACCATGGTCTAACCACCCCGGTAACGCGCAGGCGGGTGGATGCGGCAAACTGAGGGGGAGAGGTCGCCGCTTATGCTGCGACCGCACAACCCAAGTCAACGTGCAAGTGAGGGTGCCATGGCTGATCTTTACCCCGTCGACGCCGCGTTCGCCGCGGCATCGCGGATCGACAGGAACACGTACCAGCAGCGCTACCGTGAATCGGTGGAGCACCCGGACGCCTTCTGGGGCAAGGCCGCCGAGCGCCTGGACTGGTTCAAGAAACCGACCCGCATCAAGAACGTCAGCTACCAGCTCGATGATTTCCGCATCAAGTGGTTCGAAGACGGCGAACTCAACGCCAGCGTCAACTGCCTGGACCGGCAGCTCGACAAACGCGGTGACAAGGTCGCCCTGCTGTTCGAACCGGACAGCCCCGATGCACCCGCCCAGGGCGTGACCTACCGCGAGCTGTATGAGCGCACCTGCCGCCTCGGCAACGCGCTGCGCAACCTCGGCGTCAAGAAAGGCGACCGGGTCACCATCTACCTGCCGATGATCGTCGACGCCGCCGTGGCCATGCTGGCCTGCGCGCGTATCGGTGCGATCCACTCGGTGGTGTTCGGCGGCTTTGCCCCGAACTCGATCGCCGACCGCGTCATCGACTGCGGCAGCAAGCTGATCATCACTGCCGATGAAGGGCTGCGCGGTGGCAAGAAGATCCCGCTCAAGGCCAACGTCGATGCGGCGCTGAAGCTGCCCGGCACCACCACCGTGGAAACGGTGCTGGTGGTGCGCCACACCGGCGGCGCGGTGGACATGCAGGCCCCGCGCGACCGCTGGTTCCACGATGTGGTGGACCCGCAGCCGACCCAGTGCGAGCCCGAGCGCATGAATGCCGAGGATCCGCTGTTCATCCTCTACACCTCCGGCTCCACCGGCAAGCCCAAGGGCGTGCTGCACACCACCGGCGGTTACCTGCTGTATGCGGCCTACACCCATGAAGCGGTGTTCGACCTGCGCGAGGACGACATCTACTGGTGTACCGCCGACGTCGGCTGGGTCACCGGCCACAGCTACATCGTGTACGGCCCGCTGGCCAATGGCGCAACCTCGGTGATGTTCGAAGGCGTGCCGAACTTCCCGAACACGTCCCGCTTCTGGGAGGTGATCGACAAACACCAGGTCACCATCTTCTACACCGCCCCGACCGCGATCCGCGCGTTGATGCGCGAAGGCGATGCACCGGTCAAGCGCACCTCGCGCAGTTCGCTGCGCCTGCTCGGCAGCGTCGGCGAGCCGATTAATCCCGAAGCCTGGCGCTGGTACTACGAGGTGGTCGGCGACAGCCGCTGCCCGATCGTGGATACCTGGTGGCAGACCGAAACCGGCGGCATCCTGATCTCGCCGCTGCCCGGCGCGGTCGATCTCAAGCCGGGCTCGGCCACCCTGCCCTTCTTCGGCGTGCAGCCGGCCCTTGTCAACGCCGATGGCGAGATCCAGGAAGGGGCCACCGAAGGCAACCTGATCATCCGCGATTCGTGGCCGGGCCAGATGCGCACGGTCTACGGTGACCATCAGCGTTTCATCGATACGTATTTCCGCACCTACCCGGGCAGCTACTTCACCGGCGACGGCTGCCGTCGTGATGAGGATGGCTACTACTGGATCACCGGCCGCGTGGACGACGTGATCAACGTCTCCGGCCACCGCATCGGTACCGCCGAAGTGGAAAGCGCGCTGGTCTCGCATCCCAAGGTGGCCGAAGCGGCCGTGGTCGGCTTCCCGCACGACATCAAGGGCCAGGGGATTTATGCCTACGTCACCCTGATCGCCGACGAAACGCCGAGCGATGAACTGCACAAGGAGCTCGTGGCCTGGGTGCGCAAGGAGATCGGTCCGATCGCCGCGCCCGACCATCTGCAGTGGGCGCCGGGCCTGCCCAAGACGCGCTCGGGCAAGATCATGCGCCGCATCCTGCGCAAGATCGCCGAGAACGCACCGGATCAGCTCGGTGACACTTCGACCCTGGCCGATCCGTCGGTCGTGGCCTCGCTGGTGGAAGAGCGGAAAGTGAAGTGAAGTAACGGTCGCCACATCGCATTCGCGCTGTCGCTCCCACGGTCCGCAAGCGGACCGTGGGCCCCTTCTCACCATCACCCACACCCCCGCCGCTATGCGGCTGCCCCCTGACTCAGGGGGCTGCCGGCTCGATACACTCGTTCCGTTACGTCGTGTCACCCCTCTCGCAACATGGCCCCCCACCATGACGACCCTCCTGATTGCCGATGACCATCCGCTGTTCCGCGAAGCCCTTCGCGGCGCCGTGCAACGCGTCATCCCCGGCGTGCAGCTGTACGAAGCGGACAGCGTGGAAGCGCTGTACCAGCTGGCCGACCAGCACACCGACGCCGACCTGGTCCTGATGGACCTCAACATGCCCGGTGCGCAGGGCTTCAATGCGCTGGTGCACATGCGTGCGCTGCACCCGCAGCTGCCGGTGGTGGTGGTGTCCGCGCGCGAGGAGCCGACCGTGATGCGCCGCGCGCTCGACCATGGTGCGTTCGGCTTCATCCCCAAATCCGCCGATTCGGACACGATCGGCCACGCCTTGGGCACCATCCTCGATGGCGAAACCTGGGCCCCGCCGGAGGCACACAACGTGCCGCCAACCGGCCGCGAAGAGCGCGAGATCGGCCAGCGCCTGCGCGAGCTGACCCCGCAGCAGTTCCGCGTGCTGCAGATGCTCGGCGCTGGCCGCCTCAACAAGCAGATCGCCTACGACCTCAACGTCTCCGAAGCGACGATCAAGGCGCACGTCACCGCGATCCTGCGCAAGCTGGGCGTCACCAACCGCACCCAGGCGGTGCTGATGGCCGGCAAGCTGGCCATCGATGACGAACAGATCGTGTTGCCGCCCGAAGAGGAGTGAGGGCACCACGCGGATCGGTGGCGTAGAGCCGACCGTTGGTCGGCTGCAGAGCCCGATCACGCGGTGCAGCCGACCAACGGTCGGCTCTACCCGTCACGGCTTATAGCCGGGGCTATGAAATCCAGCGTGACCTGCGCAATTGCCGGTAAACGCGCCACGCCACAACCCCGGTGCTAAGCTTCGCGTCCCCTTGGGGAGTAGCCGGATTCCTGCTGAAGGAATCGCCCGCATCAACATACTCGGCCAGTGCGCCGTGGTGCGGGTAGCCATCTTGGTTGGCGAGACCAGCGGTCCGCGTGCGCAACGACAGGTTGGGCGCGTTCGCGGTCCGTTGCTCGCAATCGCCCGACCTGCCGCGTACCCCAATGTCGCCTGTTTCGATCCTGCTGATCGGCTTTGCCATGTCCACCGATGCCTTCGCCGCGGCGATCGGCAAAGGCGCGGCGATGCGCAAGCCCCGTTTCTCCGACGCGCTGCGCGCCGGCCTCATTTTCGGTGTCATCGAAGGCATCACCCCGGTGATCGGCTGGCTGCTCGGCCGCGCCGCGCTGCAGTACGTGGAGGCCTTCGATCACTGGATCGCCTTCGGCCTGCTCGGTGCGCTGGGCGTGCACATGATCATCAACGGGCTCCGCCCGGATGACGGTGCCGAGGACGAAGACACCAGCAAACACCATGGCTTCTGGCGCCTGGCGGTGACCGGCTTCGCCACCAGCATCGATGCGATGGCGGTGGGCATCGGCCTGGCCTTCCTTGATGTGCATATCGGCGTGATGGCGCTGATCATCGGCCTGTGCACGCTGACCATGGTGACGATGGGCATCATGCTCGGCCGCGTGCTGGGCGGCATGGTCGGCAAGCGCGCGGAGATCATCGGCGGCCTGATCCTGATCATCATCGGCTCGACCATCCTGTACGAACATCTCAGCGGCGCCATGGCCTGACCGGCCGCGGCCACGGCCCCGCGGCTAGAGATCGCCGCGGGTGTCGTGGAAGGCAGCCAGGAAGGCGCGCAGCGAGGCCGGCTTGATCGGCTTGGTCAACAACCGGTAGCCGCGGTCACGTGCCATCCGCTTGAGCTCATCGCGCCCATCGGCAGTGAGCAGCGCGCCGGGAATCGCACGCCCGGCCTTCTGGCCCAGTGCCACCAGCGTGTCCAGCCCGTCCAGGCGGTCATGCAGGTGGTAGTCCACCAGCATCACATCCGGCCGCTCGACCACTTTCTCCAGCGCCTGGTCGACCGTGCTGGCGGTGATCACCTGTACCTGCCAGCGCCCCAGCAGCGCCCGCATGCCGTCCAGGATCTCCTGGTCGTTGTCCACGCACAGCACGCGCATGCCGGCCAGTGAATCGGCGCGGGTGACCGGGCTCGGCGCCGGCAGCGCGGTCGCCGTCGGCAGGGCCGGCGCGGCCACCAGCGGCAGCAGGATCGAGAACATGCTGCCGCTGCCGACCCGGCTGCGCGCGTTGAGGCGGTGATCGAGCAGGCGCGAGATGCGCTGGCAGATCGACAGGCCCAGCCCCAGGCCCTGCTCGCCCCAGTCGAACGGCTGCTGGTAGCGGTGGAACTCGTCGAAGATCTGCTGCATGTGGTGCTCGGGGATGCCCGGGCCGGTATCCCAGACCTGCAGCTCCACTTCCGGCCCGCGATGGCGCACGGCCAGCACGATGCGCCCCTGGCGGGTGTAACGCAGTGCGTTGGCCAGGAAGTTCTGCAGCACGCGCCGCAGCAGGCGGCGGTCGCTGCGCACCCAGGCCGGGCGCGCGAACAGATCCATGCGCAGGCCGCGCCCGGCGGCGACGGGCGAGTACTGCGCCGCCAGCTCGCGCATCAGCAGGCTGACATCGAAATCGCCGATCACCGGGTGCAGGCCGCCGGCGTCCAGGCGGGAGACATCCAGCAGGCCATCCAGCAGCTCCTCGGCCGCGCGCAGCGAGGCATCCACGCGCTCGGCCAGGTGCCGCTGCTCTTCGTTGTTGTGGTGGCTCTCACGCAGCGCCGAGGCGAACAGGCGCGCGGCATTGAGCGGCTGCAGCACATCGTGGCTGATCGCCGCCAGGAAGCGCGTCTTGGACTGCTGCGCCATCTCGGCCTCGTGCGAGCGCTCGGCCACGCGCTGCTCCAGCGTCTCGTTGGCTTCCAGCAGCGCGCGCTCGGCGTGTTTGTAGTCGGTGATGTCGTTGTAGCTGGTGACATAGCCACCGCCGGGCAATGCCTGGCCGCGCATCTCGATCACTTTGCCGTCGCTGCGGGTACGCTCGAAGATGTGCGGCGAACCGGCGCGCATGTAGCCGATGCGGCGGTTGATCTGCACCTCGATGTCGCCCTCGCCCAGCTCGCCACGCTCGGCGTTGTAGCGGATCAGGTCGGCCACCGGGCGGCCGACGTAGAGCATCCCGTCGGGGTACCCGAACATCTGCTGGTAACGGCGGTTCCAGGCGGTCAGGCGCATGTCCGGGTCGACCACGCTGACCCCGGCACTGATGTTCTCCAGCGTGGTGGAAAGAATCTCGCGGTTGAAGCGCAGCTCCTGCCCGGCTTCGTCGAGCACCGCCACCACTTCCCCCAGGTCCATGCCCGAGCCGCGCAGCAGGCTGGTCAGCAGCAGGCGTGCGGAGGCGGCGCCGATCGAGGCCGCCAGCAGGCGCTCGGTGAACTGCACCCACGCCCGGTCCGCCGGCGCGGAGGCCTGCAGCTCGCGATCCATCGACTGCGCCTGCTCGAAGAAGGATCGGCGCGCATGGCGGTCACCGACAACCCGTGAGGCCAGCGCCAGCAGATCGCCCACATGCACGTTGCCGGGCCACACACCGGCCACCGAAGGCCGCTGTGCGTACGGGTCCAGGAACGGCGCGGCACGCAGGCGTTCGTCCACGCCCGGGCGCCAGCGCACGGAAACCAGCACCATCGCCGCGACATTGACCAGCAGCGACCAGAACGTGCCGTGGGTCAACGGGTCCCAGCCGCTCATGCCGAACAGATGCTGTGGCTGCAGCCAGCCGATCCCGAACGGCCCGTGCACCAGCCAGGCCTCGTCCATCCAGCCGGCATGCGTGAGCGCGGGCAAGAGCAGCGTGTACACCCAGGTGGCGAAGCCGAGCAGCATGCCGACCTCCACGCCCCGGCGGCTCGCTCCCCGCCAGTACAGGCCGCCGATCAAGCCCGGCGCGAACTGCGCCACGGCGGCGAAGGCCATCAGCCCGTACGAGGCCAGAGTACTGTCGTTGCTGCTGCCGCGGTAATAGCTGTAGGCCACCAGCGCCAGCAGCAGGATCGCGGTACGGCGAATCCACAACACGCGCGAAGCGACATCCGCCGCCTCTTGATGATCGCCACTGCGGCGCAGCAGGACCGGCATCACCAGATCGTTGCTGACCATGGTCGCCAGCGCGATGGAGGCCACGATGACCATGCCGGTCGCAGCCGAGAAGCCGCCGACATAGGCGACCAGCGCCAGGAACTTGCGGCCTTCGGCCAGCGGCAGGGCCAGCACCATGCTGTCGTCGGCGACACTTCCACCGGTGCCGAACAGGGTCACGCCGGCGGTGGCGATCGGAATCACCATCGCCGAGATGATCACCAGGTAGGCCCCGAACATCCAGCGCGCGCGGCGGATGTCGCGCACGTCGCCGCACTCCACCACCGCTACATGGAACTGACGCGGCAGGCAGATGATCGCCAGGAAGCTGAGCAGCGTCTGCGAGATGAAGCCGACCGGTGGCAGGCCGGTGAACAGCGTATGCGCGGACTCGATCACCGCATCGGTGCGGTCGTTGAGCCACAGGTAGGCGAACAGGCCCAGCGCCACCATCGCGATCAGCTTGATCATCGATTCCAGCGCGATCGCCAGCATCATGCCGTGGTGGTGCTCGGTGGCGTCCACCTGGCGGGTGCCGAACAGCGTGGCGAACAAGGCCATCAGCAGCGCCACGTACAGCGCCGGGTCGGTGAAGAAGCCGGTCGGGCCGACGTTGCCGGTCAGCACCTGCAGGCTCATCGCCACGGCTTTGTACTGCAATGCCAGGTACGGCACGATACCGATCAGTGCGATCACCGCCACCAGCGCGGCCAGGCGCCGCGAGCGGCCGAACCGCGAAGAGATGAAATCGGCGATGGACACCACGTTCTGGCTGCGTGCGATCAGTGCCAGGCGCTCGATGATGCGCCAGCCGAACACCCACAGCAGCAGCGGCCCCAGGTAGATCGGCAGATAGCCGATGCCGTTGCGCACCGCCGTGCCGACCGCCCCGTAGAACGTCCACGACGAGCAGTACACCGCCAGCGCCAGGCTGTAGACCACCGGGCGCAGCCATGGCCGGTCCGGATACATCGGGCGGCGGTCGCCCCACCACGCCACGGCGAACAGCAGCGCGGCGTAGACCACCGAGACCAGCAGCAGGTTCCAGCTAGAAACCACAGGGTTGTTTCCGCAAGAGCAGCCCGCAGTGTAGGCCACGACCGTTGGTCGTGGCGCTACGGGGCGGGCCTGCGTCCCTTACTCGGCGGGGACGCCCATTTCCTTCAACAGCTCCGGCGCCGGGTAGACCTTGGCCAGCAGCCAGCGCAGGTAGCGCATGTCCACGTGCACCGCGCGCTTGAAGCGCGGGTCGAACCACCAGCTGGCGCTGACCGACTCCCAGTTGCTGTCGAAGTTGAGGCCGATCAGTTCGCCCTTGGCGTTGAGCACCGGCGAGCCGGAGTTGCCGCCGGTGGTATCCAGGTTGGTCAGGAAGTTGACCGTCTGGGTCTCGAGCACCGGATCGGCGGTGGAGCCGAAATCGCCCTTGGCGATCGCGGCCAGCAGCGGCTTGGGCGCATCGAACGGGTAGGCGTTGGTGTTCTTCTCCACGATCCCGGCCACGGTGGTCACCGGGTCGAAATGCACGGCATCGCGGGGCGAGAGCGCCTCGACCTTGCCGTAGCTGATGCGCAGCGTACGGTTGGCATCGGGGTACACCGCGCGGCCCTGCTTGGCCCGCCAGGCGAACAGCGCCTGCATGTAGGCCGGGCGCAGACGCAGCTGCTCGCCTTCGCGGGTCTTGCGTTCGTCATCCAGGCGCAGCTGCGCGGCCACCAGCGGGCCGGCCAGGTCGATCAGCGGATCGCGCGCCAGCGCCTTGCCCTCCTTGGCCGCGGCAAAGCGCGACAGGCGCTCGGCTTCGTCGCCCAGGTGGGTGCTGGCGTACAGCGTATCCAGGGTCTTGGCCAGCGCAGCCGGGGTACGGCCGAAGGCAGCGTCGAACTCGGGCACGCGCTGCGCGTCGGGCAGCTGCTGGTAACGGGTCAGCAGCGTGGTCAGCAGGGCTTTTTCGATGGCCGGATCGTAGCGGCGCTGGACCTGCTTGAGCACGCCTTCGATCAGCGCCAGATCGCGCTGCTGGTAGCCGCTGTCGCGCTCGGCATCGGGCTTGGCCGATTCGATGCGCAGGCGCTCCAGGGTCAGTGCCGAGCGCAGCAGCTGGCTCTGCGCCGCCATCAGGTCGAGCAGCAGGTCGCGCTCGCCCACCGAGGCACCGCTGGACAGCGAGGTCAGCAGCGACTGGATATCGCCCTGGTACTTCGCATCGGTGGCCTGCAGCATCGCCGCTTCATCGGCGGCGCGCTGGGCCTTCGCATCGCTGCGCAGCAGGCCTTCCAGCTCGCCGGCGGCACGCTTGCGGTTGTTCTTCAGCGACTGCAGCTGCGAGGCGTACCGGGTACGCGCCTGCGCGTCTTTGGCACTGGCCGACTCGATCGTGTCGATCATCTGCTGGAACACCGACACGCGGCGCGGCAGCACCGCATCGATCTGGCTGGCGAATTCGGCGGCGGTGCGATGGCGGTAGGTGATGCCCGGGTAACCGGCCAACATCGCGTAATCGCCGGTTTTCGGGCCGTCGATCGCCATCTTCAGGTGCGCCGGCGGGTGGTAGGGCACGTTGTCCACGCTGTACGGCGCAGGCTTGCCGTCCTTGCCCACGTAGGCACGCAGCAGGGTGAAATCGCCGGTGTGGCGCGGCCACATGAAGTTGTCGATCTCGTCGCCGTAGTTGCCGATCGCGCGCGGCGGCGCGTAGACCAGGCGCACATCGCTCAGCTCGAGCTGGCGGATGCGGTAGAAATCGGTGCCGTAGTACATGTCCGCCACGCTGCAGCGGATGTTGCCTTCCTTCTCGCACTCGGCCACCAGCTGCTTGCTGGCGCGGTCCACGGCATCGAAGTACGCCCGCCCGGTCTTGCCGCGCGCATCGCGCAGCACCTCATCGGTGACCTTGTCGAACCCGACCGTGACCAGCACGCGGAAATCCGGATTGGCCGCGCGCTCGTCGCTGCGGCCCTTGGCGATGAAACCGTCGTTGATCAGGTTGTGCTCGGGCGAGGTGTTGTACTGGATCACGCCCATGGCCACGTGGTGGTTGGTCAGCAGCAGACCATCGTCGGAGACGAATGAACCAGTGCCGCCCCCGGCCCGCACCACCGCGCTCAGCGGGGGCGCCGTAACGTTGGCCAGGTCGCCCGGGTTGCCCTTGAAGCCGGCCGCCTTCAGCGGTTTGGCCAGGTCCGGCAGCTGGGTCGGCATCCACATGCCTTCGTCGGCATGGGCGCCGGCGGCGAGGGTCAGGCCAAGCGCCAGCGCGGCGGTGAGGGGTTTGCGTGAAGACATGGGCACTTCCGGTACGTCAGAACAGCCCGAGACCTTAGCCACTGAGGCCCGGCAGGGCAACGGCCGATGGTCAGGGGCACCTGAACCACCGGCCGCGGCTTACTTCTCCCGCCGCCAGTTCAGCGACCCACGGTTCTCCACCGTGCTCGATTCCAGCTCCACATCGAAGCCACGCCGCAGCAGGTACTTCAGCGTCAGTACCGAACCACTGCCGACCAGCGAGACGCCGTAGCCGATGTAGAGCTTGGGCGAGATGTACTTGCCGTAGCCGATGACCGAGCCGCCCAGCGCGCGCGACTGGCTCACGCCGGCATCGTCCAGGCCGAGCTTGGCCCCCAGCTGGGAAGCGAGCAGGCCACTGCCGGCCGACAGCGCCGCCGAGGCCGCGTTGACCTGCTGGGCCTGGTCGCTGCTGGCACCGGTGAGGCTGCGGCCCAGCACCAGGTAGGCCAGTGCTTCGGACTGCGACATGGCCGGGTCCGACCACACGTCCACGCGCGGCGACTGCGCCCGCCCGGTCACATCGATACCGGCAGTGATGTCGCCGACAGTGCGCTGGGCACGGATGTTGATGCGCGGATCGGAGACCGCGTTGTAGTTCCAGTTCAAGTTGCCGCGGGTGATGGTCAGATCCTGGCCGTAGGCCTTGTAGCGGCCACTGACTTCGAGCCCGCCGTTGGCGGTCATCTCGCGTCCGGGGCGCGCCCACACCTGCATCTTGCCGGTCAGGGCGCCCTTCAACCCGAACCCGGCCATCTTGACCTGGTCGCCCAGGCTGACGGTCAGGTCCATGTCCAGCGGCGAACTGGGGCCCTCTTCCGGATCGACCGGGTCCAGCACCACCACGTCTTCGGAGACCGAGGTACCGCGATCCAGGCGCTCCAGGTCCAGGTCTGCTTCGGGCACATGCACCGTGCCACGCAGCTGCATCGCGCTGCCGGCCAGGGTGAAGTCCAGGTTGGGGTTGGCCACCACGCGCAGTTCGCTGGTATTGGCCAGCAGCACGTTCTCACCGTGGATATGCAGCTGCAGCGGCTGCGCGTCACCGAACCAGGACAGCCCGCCATCGACGTACAGTGTGCCCTTGCCGGAGTTGGCCTGGGCGGTGATCTTGGCCGAGCCGTCCGGCTGTGCGGTGAAGCTGCCCTTGCCCTCGGCGAAGGTCAGGCCCAGCGCGGGGAACTCGCCATTGAACTTGCTCAACGTGGCCTCGCCCCCCAGCGAGGGCGTGCCACGGGTGCCGCGCAGGCTGACGTGGCCTTCGATCAGCCCGGTCGGGCGCACGATGTCCGGGGAGAACAGTTCGAGCCAGTACAGGCGCGCGATGTTCATGTAGAGCTCGCCGGTCAGCGGTGCGTTGGCATCCCAGCCGGTCTGCACCTTGGCATCGACGAAGCCATCGCCCTGGAAGCCGACACCGAGCTTGGCGTTGATCTGCTGCGGGGTCATCTCCAGGTTCACCGAGAACTGGTCGTAGCGCACCAGTTCGCCACGGGCGTTGTCGCCCAGGCGCACGCCGCCTTCGCGCGAGGTGACCGAGGCACTGCCTTCCCACGCGTTGCCGCGGGGGCGGATGCGCCCGTCCAGATTCACTTCACCGCGCAGGAAGATGCGGCGGCCGGACTGCGGCGGCAGCCAGGGCTGCACCAGCGCCAGCGGCAATGCATCGCCACGTACGAGCAGGCCTTCGCGCGGCCAGTTCGCGCTGGCGCACAGCGCACCACCGGTGGCCGCGCCCAGGCAGGCATCGCTCAGGGTGACGTTGCTGCCCTGCACGCTGAAGGTGGCCGGTGCACGCAGGCTCCAGGCATCGCCCTTCATCGGTGCGATGCGCAGCGCAGTCAGGTCACCGCGCCAGGCTTGGCCCTGCTGGCGCACACCGCCCTGCAGCGCAACGGCACCAAGTTCGTTTTTCGTCTGCGCATCCACGCGCAGGTTTGACAGGCTGCCGCGCGCATCCACGTTGAGCGTGTCCAGCAGCATGCCCACCTGCAGCTTGCTGCCCTGCACCGCCAGCGTGCCGCTGTCGCCCTGCCATGGCAGGCGGCCCTTGATGCTGATCGCCTCGGCGCTCCAGTCGTCCCAGCGCAGGCCACTGCCGACCAGATCGGCGGTGATGTCCGGTGCGGTGCGAGCGCCCTTGATCAGCACGTGCCCACGCAGGCTGCCGGTGCTGTTGGGCAACAGGTCCGCCAGCTGCACCGGTTCCAGCTGTGCATCGATATCCAGGCGGTCACCGACCGAGCCCTTGGCGGTCAGGCGGCTGTTGCCCAGCGCGAGCCTGAGGTTGCCCTCGCCCTGCTCGCCGCGCAGGGCGAACTTGCCTTGGGCATCCAGCGCGCGCTTGCGCAGCGTGCCCTTGATGCCAGGTACATCGACGGTGGCTTCGTAGCTGCCGGCGGTACCGGCCGGACTGCCCGCGGGCGGCGGCAACTGGCGGCCCTTCGATGCGAACGAACCGGACAGCTTGCCGTCCCAGCCCGGCGCGAAGTAGCCCGGATCGAAGCCGGCCAGTTTGGCGGCCACGTCCCAATCCAGCTGCGGTGCCCAGGCGACCTGGCCGGTGACATCCAGCGAGCCGCCCGGCGTGCTGGCCTGCAGCTGCTTGATCACGGCGGCCTGGTCGTTGCCGCGCACGTCGAACGTCAGGTCGGCGACCTGTTTCTCGCGCTCAACCGAGGCACGGCCAACCGCCGCCCAGGCCTTCAGCGTGCCGGCCAGGCCCATGCGCGCCTCCTTGAGCGTCACCGGCACCGGCGCAGCGGCGCCCGGGGTGGTGGTATCGGCGGCGGGCACGAAGGTCAGGTCGTTGGCGACGACGGAGAACCGCAGGCTCGCGTTTTCCTTGTCGGTGAAATCCGCGATGCCTTCCAGCCGCGCCTGGCCACCGAAGCCCTTCACCTGCAGCGGCGCCACGGTCAGCACCTGGTCGGCCAGGCCGACCTTGGAGGGCGCCAGTTCCACCGCGATGTCGCCCTGCTTGAAGCTGCCCTGCAGATTGGCCTGGCCGCCCTTGCCGTCGGCCTGCACATCCAGCGCCATCGGCGTGCTGGTGCTCCCGTCCATCCCCGGCACCAGCAGTGCCAGGTCGAGTTCCTTGCTGCGTGCGGTGAGTTTCCAGACCGGATCGGTGCGGCCATCAAAGACCAGGGTGGCCTGCAGCGGCGCCGGTGCGTTGCCGGCGATCGCCACTTCCATGTGCCCCAGGTCGCCGCGTGCGACCAGCCCCAGCCGCGCCGGGGTACGCCCGCGCGGGGCCGGCATCAGCGCGCCGATGGTGATGTCGGTGTCGTAATCGCTGCGTGGCAGATAACGGCCGTCCACGCGGAAATCGCCCATGTCGCTGTCGACCTTGAGCTGGGTCGCGCGGAATTCGCCATTGGCGATCTCCACGCCACCGCGCACCTTGGCGATGTCGATCAGCGGCTGCTGCGCCTGGGTGATGCGGAAGCCATCGATGATGATCGTGTCGGCCTGGATCGCCAGTGGCATTTCGATCTGCGGCAGCGAGTCCGGCCAGGAGGGCAGCTCGAACGGCTCATCGCTCTTGGCCAGGTTCAGCGTCGCGTTCTTGATCTGCAGGGCATCGAGCTGCAGCTTGCGCCCCAGCAGCGGGCGGATGTCCGGATCCAGATAGGCGCGCTCGGCGGTGAAATGGATATCGTCGTAGCGGAAGTCCAGATCGTGCAGCACCAGCGGCCCGGCGACGGGACCATCCACCTTGCTCCACGTCAGCGACGCGCCGACCGGCAAGCGCGCGACCACCTGCGCCAGCAGCACATCGCGGCCGGCCACGGTCTGCAGCAGCCAGTACACCAGCAGCAGCGCGAGCAGCACCAGGCCGAGCACGGTGAAGCCGGACCACGCCCAGAAGCGGCGCCTGCGGTAGAAACGCACGCGCGGCGGCGGCGGGGTGGCGGGTGCGGAAGGCGTCGGCGTGCTCACAGGTCCGCTCCGATGTTCAGGTACAGCTGGAACTGCGAATCCGGGTTGTTCAGGCCGTGCGCGATATCCACGCGCACCGGGCCCACCGGCGATTTCCAGCGCACGCCGAAGCCCACGCCGGTGTGCAGGTCGATGGTGTTGTCGAACGCGCTGCCGGTATCGACGAACACCGCCGCGCCCCACGGCCCGCCCTTGAAGTAATGCTCATACTCGGCCGAGCCGACCACCAGGTTCTTCGCGCCGAGCGCGTACTTGTCCGGCGGTGCGGTGCGCGGGCCGACTTCGCGGAAGGCATACCCGCGGATGCTGCGGTCGCCACCGGCGAAGAAGCGCAGGCTCGGCGGCATCGCCACCAGGTCGCTGGTCCAGGTGGTGCCGCCTTCGCCGCGCAGGATCAGGCGGTCGGTGTCGCCGATCGGCACATACCAGCGCAGCACCATATTGGCCTGCACGAAGCTGGTGTCCGACCCGGCGCCTTCGATGCCGCCGCGCAGCGTCGCGCTGCCACTCAGGCCACGACGCGGGAACATCTCATCGTCCACGTTGACGTAGTCGGCCACCAGCTGCGGGTAGACCAGCGTGGAGGTGTTGTAGACCGCATCGGTGAACTCGGTGCCCGAAGCGTAACGCCAGCGCTCGCGCAGGGCGTTGATCGAGGCGATCGCGGTCCAGTACTCGTTGATCTCACCGCTGCGGCTGGCCGACAGCTTGAAGTTGCGGAGGTCGATGTAATCGGTCTGCTCGTCATACGCGCTGGCGGTGAACGCATACCAGCCATCGAGCCAGTTGAAGGCCGGAATGCGGTAGCTGGTGACCAGGCTCTTGCGCTTCTGCGCATAGTCGAGCTGGGTGTTCATCTTGTGCCCGCGGCTGTTGAGGAAACGCCGCTCCAGACCGCCGCGCACACCGGCGCCACTCTCGCTGCCGTAGCTCAGGCCGGCCGTGTAGATCGTGCGCTTGGCGCGGGTAAGGTTGACGTCCACCGGCACATCGCCGTTCTCATCGGCCTGGTCCGGGCGCGGCTGGATGTCGATCACGCTGAAGTAATCCAGCTTGGTCAGTGATTCGCGCAGGCGGTCCAGCTTGCCTTCGTGGAAGTAGCTGCCTTCGTCCCAATAGACCAGCGGGTCGAACAGCTTGTCGACGAAGTAATCCTGGTGGAAGCGGATTTCGCCCATGTTGTAGCGGCGGCCGCTGTCCCAGGTGAGATCGACGTCGGCCGCGTTCTCGGCACGGGTGATCTGGACCTGGCGCTGGGTGAAGTCGGCATCGAAGTAACCACGTTCGGCCAGGCGCCGGGTCACCCGGATCTTGCTGGCTTCGTACTCGGTGTGTTCGAAGCGCTGGCCCTTGCGCGGCTTGAAGTTCTCCAAGTCTTCCTGGAGGTACTGGTCCAGCTGGGCCGGGCCGGTGATGTCGATGTGCTCGCGGCGGACCACGGTCGGCGGGCCCTTGTCGACCTGGATCACCACGCGCAGGTTCTCGCCTTCGCGGGGGCTTTCCACCGTGATGGTCGGGTTGTAGTAGCCGAACGGTTCCAGCGCCTCGCGGGTCTGGCGCTCGGCCTGGGACAACAGGTACTCCAGCCGCGACTCGCCCTGGACCTTGCCGATGGTGTCGTACAGGGACAGCGAGACCTCGATGTTCTCGATCATCTCGGCGTCGTCGCCCTTGTCCAATCCTTTGATGTCCACTTTCTCGATGGTCCCCCGTGCATGTGCCACCGAGACGGTGGCAAAGGACAGGAACATCAGCGGAAGGGCGAATTTCGTTGGCTGCATGGCGACAGCATAACGGGCCATCGCGAGCATGCGAAATCGGCGTGGCTGTTTCAGAACGGCGGTGAAGAAGCCGTTAAATTCCGCGAGAAAGTCGCCAGCGTCAGGTCGGCCCGGATCGATGACAGCACGGTGTCGGACAGAAGCGTCCGCGACATCGGACGAGGCATCCGGCACGCCGCCTGCGCACGGCATCGCCTCGTCCCACACACGCAGAAGGCGCGAACCGCCGAAGCCGTCGCGCCTTCTGGTGAGCCTCGGGGCGTCCTGCCCCGCAGCGTCAGTTGGACAGGTGTTCGATCGCCGCCACGCTGCCCAGGCGGTCGCCCAGGCGCTTGAGCAGGGCCAGGCGATTGGCCCGCAGCGCGGGGTCCTCGGCATTGACCATCACCGCATCGAAGAACGCGTCCACCTGCGGGCGCAGGCGCGCCAACCGGTTCAACACGCTCACGTAGTCCTTCTGGTGCAGGCTGGCGTTGCTGTCGTCGATGGCCGCTTCCACCGCTTCGGCCAGTTCGCTTTCGGCCGGCTCGGCCAGCAGCGCCGGGTCGATCATGCCCGGGATCGCGCCCTCGGCCTTGCGCAGGATGTTGCGGATGCGCTTGTTGGCCGCGGCCAGTGCCTCGGCTTCCGGCAGCGCGGCGAAGGTGCCGATGGCATCGATGCGGCGGTCGAAGTCGTACAGCGACGCTGGCTTCAGCTCGGCGACCGCGTTGAAGTGCGTGGCCGGCACGCCCTTGTCGGCGTAATAGCCGCGCAGACGATCGATCACGAAGTCGTACAGCTCCTGCGGCAGCGCCTCGGTCTTGCGCTCGGCACTGGGCTGCACGCCCGCCGGCAGACCGGCGATGGCGGTGGCGACCAGCGCGCGCAGATCCAGATCGAACCCGCTCTCGATCACCGTACGGGCCAGGCCCAGCGCATTGCGGCGCAGCGCGAACGGATCCTTGTTGCCGGTCGGCTTCAGGCCCGCGGCAAAGCCACCGGCCAGCGTATCCAGACGCTCGGCGATGGCCAGCACCTTGCCCAGCGGCGACAGCGCGATGTCATCCCCACCAAAGCGCGGCTGGTAAGCCTCGTCGATGGCCAGCGCCACCTCCGGCGACTCCCCGCCAACCACGGCGTAATGACGGCCGGCGATGCCCTGCAGCTCCGGGAACTCGTTGACCATGCGCGACTGCAGGTCGTTCTTGGCCAGCACCGCGGCGCGCTTGGCCAGCACCGGCTCGACGCCCACCTGCGGGGCGATGGCCTCGGCGAGAGCGGCCACGCGGGCGACCTTGTCGGCGACCGAGCCCAGCTTGGCCTGGTAGGTGACGGTCTTCAGGCCGTCGCCCATGGATTCCAGGCCCTGCTTCAGATCTTCGTCGAAGAAGAACTTGGCATCGGAGAAGCGCGGGCGGATCACGCGCTCGTAGCCCTTGGCCACTTCGGCCACGTCCTTGGACTCGATGTTGGCGATGCCGATGAACTTCTCGGTCAGCTTGCCGCCGGCATCGAGCACCGGGAAGAACTTCTGGTTGATCTCCATCGTCTCGATCAGCGCTTCCTGCGGCACCGCCAGGAACTCGCGCTCGAAACTGCATAGCACCGGCGCCGGCCATTCGACCAGGTTGACCACCTGTTCCAGGTTGTCCGGGGTGATGCGCGCCTGGCCGCCGGCCTGGGCCGCCGCCGCGTTGACCTGCTCGACGATGCGGGTACGGCGCGCGTCGGCATCGACCAGTACATAGGCGGCCTGTAGCGAGGCAACGTAGTCCTCCGGCGCGCTCAGCCACACGGTCTTGTCATGCATGAAGCGATGGCCGCGGCTCATGCGGTCGGCCTTCAGGCCCAGCACCTCGGCCTCGATGATGTCCGGACCGTGCAGCAGCACCAGCCAATGCACCGGGCGCGCGAAGCCGTAGGTGTGGCTGCCCCAGCGCATCGGCTTGGGGATCGGCATCGCGGCGATTGCCTCGCGCAGGATCTCCGGCAGCAGCGTCGCGGTGCGCGCGCCCGGCGTGGTGGAGCGGTGCACGAAGCGCTCGCCCTTGGCATCGCTGGTGCGCTCCAGCGCGGTCCACTCGATCCCGGCCTTGGCCGCGAAGCCCTGCAATGCCTTGGTCGGCTGACCCTCGGCGTCCAGCGCGATGTTCAGGTACGGACCCAGCACTTCGCTGTGCTGTTCCGGCTGTTCCACGGCCACGCCGGGCAGCAGCACGGCCAGGCGGCGCGGGGTCGATAGCGGCTTGGCATCGCCGCGTTCAATGGTCACGCCACGCATGGTCAGGCCATCCACGACGCCATCGAAGAAAGCCTGGGCCAAGCCCGGCAGCGCCTTGACCGGCAGTTCTTCGGTCCCCAGTTCAATCAGCAGCGGCTGCATCGTGCTCATGCCTGCACCTCCTTGGCGGCCACGGCTTCCAGGCGCTTGGCCTCGTACAGCCTGGCCACGGCCTGGGCCAGCGCGCGCACACGCAGGATGTAACGCTGGCGCTCGGTCACGCTGATCGCGCGGCGCGCATCCAGCAGGTTGAACGCATGGCTGGCCTTGCAGACCTGCTCATACGCGGGCAGCGGCAGGCCGACATCGACCAGCGTCTGCGCTTCTTTTTCGCAGGCATCGAAACGATGGAACATTTCGTCCACGTCGGCGTATTCGAAGTTGTAGGTGCTCTGCTCGATCTCGTTCTGCAGGTACACATCGCCATAGGTGACCGGGGTGCCATCCGGACCGTAGGTCCAGATCAGGTCATAGACGTTGTCGCAGTTCTGCAGGTACATGCACAGGCGCTCCAGACCGTAGGTGATCTCGCCGAGCACCGGCTTGCACTCCAGGCCGCCGGCCTGCTGGAAATAGGTGAACTGGGTGACTTCCATCCCGTTCAACCACACTTCCCAGCCCAGGCCCCAGGCGCCGAGGGTCGGCGATTCCCAGTTGTCCTCGACGAAGCGCAGGTCATGCACCAGCGGATCGATGCCCAGCGCCTTGAGCGAATCCAGATACAGCTGCTGGATGTTGTCCGGGCTCGGCTTCATCGCCACCTGGTACTGGTAGTAGCGCTGCAGGCGGTTGGGGTTCTCGCCGTAGCGGCCGTCGGTGGGGCGGCGCGACGGCTGCACATACGCGGCATTCCAGCTTTCCGGACCGATCGAGCGCAGGAACGTGGCCGGGTGGAAGGTGCCTGCACCCACCTCCAGGTCCAGCGGCTGGATCAGCACGCAGCCCTGCTGCGCCCAATACTGGTTGAGGGTCTGGATCAGGCCCTGGAAAGTGATCGGAACGTTCGGGATCGCGGACATGCGGCGGATTCTTGCCTGCAGAAGGGGTGCGCTAGTATAGCGACCGACCGCACGGGCCTTCCGTGCCTGGGGAAATGGAGGATGGATCCACGCCTGCCTGCGGCTTCTGCCAGCGTCCCTGCGGGGGTCGTGCCCCTGCCGCACGGGCGGCTGGATTTCGACCAGGTCGCCGCAGCCCTGGTTGCCGATGGCCTGGTCGCCGCCGCCGATCTGGAGCGCATCCGCTTTTCCGCCCCGGGCGCACGCAATGCCAGCGAGGTCCACCCGCTGGTGCTGCTGGCCAACCTTAAACTGGGCGCCAGCGCAGGCGGTGAGCTCGGCCTGGAGCGCCTGAGCGAGTGGCTGGCCCAGCGCGCGGGCGTGCGCTACCTGCGGGTGGACCCGACCCGGGTCGACGTCTCGGCGGTCACCGCCCTGGTTTCCCATGCCTATGCCCGCCGCCACCGCTTCCTGCCGCTGGCGGTGGACAGCGAGCGCGTGCTGGTCGCCACCAGCGAGCCGCTGGCCCAGGAATGGTTGCGCGACCTGCAGCACCTGAGCCGCCGCCGGATCGAGCTGGCGATGGTGAACCCGCTCGATCTGCACCGCTACACCATGGAGTTCTACGGGGTGACGCGCTCGGTGCGCGGCGCCCGTGGCGATGTCCGGGGCGAAGCCAGCAGCACCCTGCCCAGCTTCGAGCAGCTGGTCGAGCTGGGCCGCGCCGGTGACGTCAACGCCGACGACCAGCACATCGTGCACATCGTGGATTGGCTGCTGCAGTACGCCTATGAGCAGCGCGCCTCGGACATCCACCTGGAGCCGCGCCGCGACATGGGCCGCATGCGCTTCCGCATCGATGGGGTGCTGCACAAGGTGTTCGAGGTGCCGCCGGCGGTGATGACCGCCGTGGTCAGCCGGATCAAGGTGCTGGGCCGGATGGACCTGGCCGAACGTCGCCGCCCGCAGGATGGCCGCATCAAGACCCGTTCGCCGGGCGGGCGCGAAGTGGAGATGCGCCTGTCGACCATGCCCACCGCGTTCGGCGAAAAGTGCGTGATGCGCATCTTCGACCCGGATGCGGCGTTCAAGAGCATCGACCAGCTGGGTTTCAGCCCGCAGGAAGCGGCTGGCTGGAGCGCCCTGGTCGAGCGCCCGCACGGCATCGTGCTGGTCACCGGGCCGACCGGCTCGGGCAAGACCACCACCCTGTATTCCACGCTGAAGCGGCTGGCCACGCCGGACGTCAACGTGTGCACGGTGGAAGACCCGATCGAAATGATCGCGCCGGAATTCAACCAGATGCAGGTGCAGACCAACATCGATCTGGACTTCGCCAGCGGCGTGCGCACCCTGCTGCGGCAGGACCCGGACATCATCATGATCGGCGAGATCCGCGACCTGGAGACCGCGCAGATGGCGGTCCAGGCCTCGTTGACCGGCCACCTGGTGCTGTCCACCCTGCACACCAACGATGCGCCCTCGGCGATCACCCGCCTGCTCGATCTGGGCGTGCCGCATTACCTGCTTGCCTCCACCCTCAACGGGGTGCTGGCCCAGCGCCTGGTGCGCACCCTGTGCACCAGCTGCAAGGTGCCCACGGTGCTCTCGGCCGAGCAATGGGCGGTGCTGACTGATGCCGATGCAGCATTACCTCAGGCGCCCACGCCATATGCACCGGTCGGCTGCATCGACTGCCGACGCACCGGTTTCCTCGGTCGCGTGGGCCTGTATGAGTTGCTGCCATTGGGTTCCAGCCTGCGCCGGCACATCCGCGCGGACATGGATCTGGCCGCCTTCAACCGTGCCGCACGTGCTGAAGGGGTACGAACCCTGCGTCGCGCAGGGCTTGAAAAGGTAGCGGCAGGGCTGACTACAATCGAGGAAGTCCTCTCGGTCCTGCCTCCCCCGGATGAATTCCGCCCCGTTCCTGATTCTTGAAACCGGCCAACCCGTCGCCTCGCTGCGCCGCTACGGGCGGTTTTCGCACTGGATCCGGGTCGCGGCCGGGCTGGATGCCGACGAGACCGTGGTGGTGGATGTCGAGCAGGGCGGCACCCTGCCCAGCCACCGCGATTTTGCCGGCGTGATCGTCAGCGGCTCGGCCGCCTACGTTACCGACCGCGCCGAGTGGAGCGAACGCAGCGCGCAGTGGCTGCGCGAAGCCGCCCACGACGACCGCCCGGTGTTCGGCATCTGCTACGGCCACCAGCTGCTCGCCCACGCGCTGGGCGGCGAAGTCGCCTACAACCCGGCCGGGCGCGAGTCCGGCACGATCGAGCTGGCGCTGGATCCATCGGCGGTGGACGATCCGCTGTTCGGCGGCCTGCCCGCACGCTTCCCGGCCCACGCCACCCACCTGCAGACGGTGCTTCGCGTACCCGAAGGTGCCGCGATCCTGGCGCGCTCGGCGCAGGACAACTGCCATGCCTTCCGCTGGGGCGCGCATGCCTGGGGCGTGCAGTTCCATCCGGAGTTCGCCACCCACCACATGCGTGGCTACGTCCGCGCCCGCGCCGAGTGCATCCGCCAGCACGGCGGGTGCGCGCGCAGCGTCGCCCGCGACGTCAGCGCCGCGCCGCTGGCCCGCCAGCTGCTGCGCCGTTTCGTCCGCCAGGCACGCAACGCCTGAGGCCCGTGCGGGGACGTCATCCGGGCGCAACGCAGCGTCCGCGCCGCGCAGGGCGGCCTTCAGGTCACGCGCCGGGAAAACAGGGATAATCGACCGCAATCGGGCGTTCGCGCCTCCTCCCCTGTCCCCGGAATGTTATGAGCGAGATTCGCAAGCTGCCGGCCTCCGCCGGCGCGGAATGGCTGGTGTCGGGTTTCACCCTCCTGCGCAAGGCGCCGCTGGCGCTGGGCCTGCTCGGCGTGATCTGGGCCGTGGCCGCGTTGCTGGTGATGTCGCTGGCGATGGTCAGCCCGGCGCTGAGCACGCTGGCGCAGCTGTTGATGGCACTGGCCGGCCCGCTGTTCTTCGGCGGCCTGGTCTGGGCCGTGCGCGAAGTCGACCAGGGTCGCGTGGCGCAGCCGTCGCACCTGCTGCAGGGCCTGCATGAAGGCCGCGCCTTGAACCTGCTCGCCTCGCTGCTGCCGCAGTTGGTGGCCGGCCTGTTCCTGGGCGTGCTGTTGCTGGTGTTGATCGGCAGCAGCGGCCTGCAACACCTGAGCGAGGTGATGGTGCAGCTCAACGCGATCAGCCAGTCCGGCGCGCAGCCGGACCCGGCGCAGATCGAAGAGTTGATGGCGAGCCTGCCGGCGATGCGCATCCTGCTGTGGCTGGCGCTGGTGGTGGTGACCTTCCTGGCGATGGCGCTGGCGCTGTTCACCCTGCCGCCGCAGGTGATGTTCGAGCACCGCAACGGCCTGCAGGCGATGCGCCTGAGCCTGCGCGCCTGCCTGCACAACGTGCTGGCGATGCTGGTGTTCTTCCTGCTCGCCTTCGTGGCGGTGTTTGCGATCTACTTCGGCGTGATGCTGGTGGCCCTGATCGCGCAGCTGATCGGCGGCACGATGCTCGCGCTGTTCGTGGCGCAGCTGCTGCTGATGGGCGTGGTGATGCCGGTCTTCGCCGGTGCCATCTACACGGCGTGGAAGCAGATGTTCGGCCAGCAGGGTCCGCAGACCCCGCCGCCGATGCCGGGCCCGAACAACGTGTTCGCGGCCTGATCCAAACAGAAAACCCCGGCCTTGGCCGGGGTTTTTGTTTGTGCCTTACTCCGGCTGTTCTTTCCCGCCCGGGCGTGGCACCAGCCAGCGCGCGGCGTGGATGCCCAGTTCGTAGAGCAGGCACATCGGAATGGCCAGCATCAGCTGCGAAACCACGTCCGGCGGCGTCAGCACCGCGGCCAGCACGAAGATGCCGACGATCGCGTAGCCGCGGCCTTCCTTGAACTGCTGCGGCGTGATCCAGCCCAGCAGCACCAGGATCACCATCGCCACCGGCAGCTCGAAGCTGGTGCCGAAGGCGAAGAAGATCGCCAGCACGAAATCCAGGTAAGCGGTCGCATCCGGCGTGATCGCAATCACCTCCGGGCGGAACGCGGTCAGGAAGTGGAACACCGCCGGCAACACCAGGAAATACGCGAACGCGCAGCCCAGATAGAACAGCAGCACCGACGAGGCCAGCAACGGCACCGCCAGGCGTTTTTCGCGGGCATACAGGCCCGGTGCCACGAACGACCACAGCTGGAACAGCAGCCACGGCACGGCGATGAACACCGCCACGAAGAAGGTCAGTTTCAACGGCGCGAAGAAGGCGCCGGCCGGGTTGGTCGCGATCATCGTCTGCCCGTTCGGCAGCTGCGAGATCAGCGGTTCGGCGATCATCGTGTAGATCTGCCGCGAGAACGGCATCAGGCCCAGCAACACCACGCCCAGGCCGATCAACGCGCGCACCAGGCGCGCGCGCAGTTCGATCAGGTGTTCGACCAGCGAACTCTCGTTGCTTTCATGCTCGCTCATCGCGGTGCCTCATCGTTCGGCAGCGTGGGCGCAGGCGTCGGTGGCGCAGTGTGCGTTGACGCCGGCGGGGCCGTCGGCACGTCCGCACGCGGCGCGCTGCCATCGATGCCCGGCGGCGCCATCGCATCACGCGGCGGCTCCACCTCATCGGGGGCCACCACATGCTGGGCCACGCTGGCCGGGGAACCCGGCGCGGGGCCGGTCATCACCGGTTCGTCGTCCGCAGCGGCCGCCGCAATGCCATCGCCATGCTGCGCCACGTCCTGGCGCATCTGCTCGGCCTCGCGGCGTACTGCTTCGCCACTGGCGCGCAGCTGCGACTCGGTATCGCGCATCGAGGTCTTCACATCGTCGAACTGCCGCTTGATCTCTTCGGCATGCAGTTCGCGCTCGAGCTCCTGCTTCACCGAATCCCACTGGTTGCGCGCGCGGCGCACCCACAGCCCGGCGAAGCGGGCTGCCTTGGGCAGCCGCTCGGGGCCGAGGACGACCAGGGCCACCACCGCGATGACCAGCAGTTCACTGAAACCGATATCGAACACGCCAAGCCGCCCGGATCAGCGCGGGTCGCGGTCGTGCTCGGTCTGCGACGTCGTCGTCGAGTCCTGCGGACGCGAACTGTCGCTGAGCTGCGCGTTCGGCTTGTCCTCGTCGCGCATGCCCTTCTTGAATTCCTTGACGGCGCTGCCAAGGTCCTTGGCGCCGCTGGTCAGTTTCTTGGTGCCGAACACCAGCAGAACGATGACCAGCACGACCAACCAATGCCAGATGCTGAAACTGCCCATGAGCCGCTCGCGTTACGTAGTGATCAGACGGTTGAGCATAGCGCACCGGCGGTAAGCCGGCGCGCGTGACAAAAGTCAGTTGCCGTCCAGCGATTCGGTACGGACTTCACCGTCGCCGACCGGCTGGAAGCCCTGCTGCGCGGCCGGTTGCGCCGGCACGGACTGCAGCGGTGCCGTGGTCGCGCCAGCATTGGCCGGGGCCGGTGCCTGTTCAGGTCGAACCGGTACAGCGGCCGCACGCGGCGCTGGCGCGGGCGCCGGTGCGCTGCCTGCGGTGCCACGCTTCTCGCGGGCGGTATAGGTGGCTTCTTCCAGGCGATCCCGGAAGGCGACCACGTCCACCGACGGCGGCTCACCGACACGGCCTTCAAAGACCATGCGCGGCGTGGTGTTGCTGCCGTAGGCATCCAGGTTGGCGGCATCGTCGATCTGCAGCACGGCACCATCCAGCGCCACACCGGCAAACAGGCCGCGGGCGCGCGACCAGGACCAGATTTCGGCCTTCAGCTGGCCATCGGTGGCGGCGGCGGCGTTGCGGCCGACCGGACCGGCGGCGACGCCGGCATCGGCGCCCAGGGTGAACTTGCCGTTCACGAGATTGTCCAGGCTGCGGTCATTGCGGAACACCAGCACCACGTCGGAGGACTGCACACCGGCCTGGAAGCCGATGCTGCCGCCGGTGAGCTTCACGAACACCGGGTTGGACCAGCTGCCGTCGGGCGTCTTGACCGACATCAGGCCGTGGCCGCGACGGCCACCGATCACCAGGCCGGCTTTGATGGTGTCAGGGATGACGACGACCGCGCGACCTTCGTCGAGCAGCTTGTCGGGAATCCCCTGCTCGGGGATGCCCTGGATTTCATTCAGGACGCGCACGGCATTGCGGGCGCGCTGGTCCTCCTGTGGCCCGGCCATGGCCTGGGTCGACAGCAGGCTGGCGGTGATCAGCAGTACAAGGCTGAGGCGGCGCATGGGTGGGCTCCAGAAAGTCGATTCATACAAGATAGCGGCACGTTCGACCGGGGTCGATACGCTTCTGGACGTTAGAAGCCCGGCGATGAATCGGCAATGAGTATTCCGGGCTATCGATATGCCTACTGGATCGTGTTCATCATCCAAATCCATCCCGCCAATCGCGCAGACCTGCGAGAATGGCGACATGCTCGACGCACCCGACACCGCCGTGCTGGCGGTCAATCTAGGCACGCCCGAGACGCCAACCGCCCCGGCGGTGCGTCGCTACCTGGCTGAGTTCCTCAGCGATCCGCGCGTGGTCGCGATTCCGCCACTGTTCTGGAAACCCTTGCTGTACGGGCTGATCCTGCCATTGCGCAGTGGTCGATCGGCCGCCAAATACGCCCAGATCTGGCTGCCGGAGGGCTCCCCGCTGATGGTCTACACGCGCCGGCTGGCCGAGGCCATGCAGGGCATGATGCCCGATCTGCGGGTGCGCCATGCGATGCGTTATGGCGCCCCGGCGCTGCCGGCCGAGCTGGACCGGCTGGCCGCCGAGGGCATGAAACGGATCGTGGTACTGCCGTTGTACCCGCAGTATTCGACCACCACCACGGCCTCGATCGAGGACCAGGTGCGCGAGTGGCAGCCGAAGCATCCCGGCGTCACCGTGACCCTGGTGCGCGATTACGCGGTCGATCCGGACTGGGTCGCCGCCGTCGCCGGCAGCATCCGCCAGTGGTGGGAGCACCACGGTCGCGGCGAGAAGCTGGTGTTCTCTTTCCATGGCATCCCGCAGCGCCTGGCCGATGCCGGCGATCCGTATCCGCAACGCTGCGAGGCCAGTGCGCGGGCGATCGCGCAGGCCCTGGAGCTGACCGACGATGCCTGGCAGTTGACCTACCAGTCGCGGTTCGGCCGCGAGAAGTGGCTGCAGCCCTATGCCGAGCCCACCCTGTGGGCAATGGCAGACAGCGGCGTGCGCAGCATGGACGTGGTCTGCCCTGGCTTTGCCACGGACTGCCTGGAAACGCTGGAGGAAGTGGCGATGGGCTTTACCGAAACCGTGGCCCAGCGCGGCGCGACCATGCGCTACATCCCCTGCCTCAACGATGCGCAGGCGCATGCACTGGCGCTGTCGCGGCTGAGCATCGCGGCATTGGCATGACCCTGCAGCCGTTCTCCCTGGCGGTCGCCGGCAGCAGCGTGGCGGGGCTGCGGTCGCCTGTGAGCGGTGGCCTGCGTGTGCTGGCGCTGCACGGCTGGCTCGACAACGCGGCCAGCTTCGTGCCGTTGGCCGCGCAGCTGCCCGGGCTCGAGCTGGTGGCGATCGATCTGCCCGGGCACGGCCACAGCGCGCATCTGCCGCCCGGCACGCAATACAACACACCCGGTGCGATCTGCCATGTCCTTGAAGTTGCCGATGCGCTGGGCTGGGATCGCTTCGTGCTGCTCGGCCATTCGATGGGCGCGGGCATCGCCAGCCTCACCGCAGCGGCCGCACCGGAGCGCGTGGAGCGCCTGATCGCGATCGAGGCGCTCGGCGGCCTGCGCGGTCCGGAGAATGAGACAGCACAGCGTCTTCGCGAACACGTGCGCGCCGCGCGTGCACTGTCCACCCGCAGGCTGCGTGTGTTCCCCGATCTGGCTGCGCCGATCCGCGCCCGCATGGTGGCCAACCAGCTCAGCGAGCCGTGCGCGCGCCTGCTGGTCGAACGTGGCGTCAAACCGGTCGAGGGCGGGTACAGCTGGTGCAGCGATCAACGCCTGATGCTGCCCACCGCGATGCGCCTGAGTGAGGCGCAGATCGACGACCTGCTCGCCGCGATCGAATGCCCGACCCAGGTGATCTACGCCACCCCCGCACAGTCGTACTACCCCGAGCCGCTGCGCAGCGAACGCATCGGCCTGCTGCGTGACGGGCAGCTGGCGGTGTTCCCGGGCACGCATCATCTGCACATGGAGCATCCAGACGTGGTGGGCGAGGTAATCCGCCGCTTCCTGGCCGAATGACGCCCCTCGCGTAGGCGCATGTGAGGCGCCAGCACGCGACGGTCCGGCGCGTGCTGCTGGAGCAGAGTGTGGTGACCGGCCGATGTCACGCCGCTCAACTTTTCCATTTCCGGGCCGATACCAAGGACGCAGCCCGCCATGCGCGGTCTGCACTGCCGCTTGCTCCGCCGTTGCGAAGCCGCGTATCCATCAGGGCTTCCAGGGAAGGTCGTAAGCAATGTCGGATTGGCCGCGCCATCGCCCACCGGGCCGCGCCATGCCGGTGGCACCTGCCGCCATGGCACGCACGCATCCTCTTGCACGCGCACCGGCTCTGCGCCCACACCCCTCTCATCCCGCTGCCACGCCCACCGCATTGCCGGTGTCTGGGGTGGCATCCGCCTGTGCGTCTGCGCGCGACGGATTCCCTGCTTTCTACTGATCCTGGAGTCGCTATGTCCGCCATTTCCCACGCCCCGCCCCGTCCGCCGGATCACGTGCTGCGCTCCGCGCTCCGCACCGATACGGTGTGTCTGCTTGCTGCAGGTGTGTTGTTGCTGGTCTCGTTGATCATCGCGGTATGGCAACGACAGCCATGGTCCGTGCTGCCACTCGCGATCGGGGCGGCGCTGCTGTGGGTGCTGGCGACGCGCACCCGGCGACAGGCATTGGCGCTGGTCCGCGCTGAAGAACGCGCCACCTCGGCGGTTGCCGAGCTCACCCAGCGCTACCAGGCCGCGGACGTCGTCCATCAGCACGACAGCCAGGTCCGCCAGGCCCTCGACGTCTCGCGCACCGCGATGATGATCGCCGACAACGATCACGTGATCCGCTACGTCAACCAGTCGGTGGTGACCTTGCTGCGCAACCAGCAGGCCAGCCTGCGCGAGGCCTTTCCGGACTTCGATGCCGAGCGTCTGGTCGGCAGCAGCATCCATCGCTTCCATGCCAATCCGGACCGCATCCGCGCCATCCTCAATACCTTGATGGCCACCCACCATGGCCGCGTCCGGATCGGCCCGGTGCACTTCGCCCAGGTGGTGACGCCGGTCTTCGATGCGCAGGGGCAGCGCCAGGGCTTCGCGGTGGAGTGGCATGACCGCACGCATGAGCTGCTGTTGGAGAACGCGGTGGCGGGCATCGTCGACGCCGCCAGCAAGGGCGATCTTGATCGCCGCCTGCAGGCCACCGATGGCGGCGCCAGTTTCCTCAATGGCCTGACCGGCGGCATCAACCAGCTGCTGGACAGCGTGGGCGGCACGGTCGGTGAAATCCGCCGGATGCTGTCCGCGCTGGCCGACGGGGATCTGGATCAACGCATGCAGGGCGATTTCCATGGCTCGTTCGAGGCCATGCAGCGCGACGCGAACGCAACGGCAGCGCAGCTGACCGCGATGGTGGAGCGCATCAAGCAGTGCACAGGTTCGATCTCGCTGGCCGCCAGTGAGATCGCCAGTGGCAACGATGATCTATCCGAGCGCACCGAGCGCCAGGCCGCGCATCTGGAAGAGACCGCGGCCTCGATGGAGGAACTGACCTCCACGGTGCGCCAGAACGCCGAACATGCACGTCAGGCCAGCTCACTGGCCCACGGTGCGCATGACGTCGCCACGCGCGGCAGCCACGTGGTCAGCCAAGTGGTAACGACCATGGATGGGATCCAGACTGCATCACGCCGGATCGGCGACATCACCCGGGTGATCGACGGCATCGCCTTCCAGACCAATATTCTTGCCCTCAACGCCGCCGTGGAAGCCGCACGCGCAGGTGAGCAGGGTCGCGGCTTTGCGGTGGTCGCCAGCGAGGTGCGCATTCTCGCCCAGCGCTCGGCCGATGCGGCCAAGGAGATCAAGAACCTGATCGACGCCTCCGTGGTGCAGGTCGCCGAGGGCGCGCGCCTGGTGCAGGACGCCGGCCAGACCATGGGCGAGATCGTCAGCAGCGTGGCCAGCGTCAGCGGGATCATGGCCGAGATTTCATCGGCCTCGCAGGAGCAGGCCGCGGGCATCGATCAAGTCAACCAGACCGTGGCGCAGATGGACGACGCCACCCAGCAGAACGCAGCGCTCGTTGAGGAAGCCAGTGCCGCCGCACGCTTGTTGGAAGCGCAGGCGGCCGACCTCACCCAGGCGGTGGCCGTGTTCCGTCACCAGGCCCACCCCGTGCGCCACTCCGCGCTGGCGTGATCCTCAGCCCAGCGTGCGCTGCGGCGTGCGCTGCAGCCAGGCGGCGATGTTCTCGACCGCCTGGCCGAAATAGTCCCGGTAATTGCGCTCGGTGACGTAGCCCAGATGGGGCGTCGCCAAGACGTTGGGTAATGTGCGCAGCGGATGCCCTGCCGGGAGGGGTTCGATGTCGAAGACATCCAGGCCAACACCGGCGATGCGCTTTTCAGTCACGGCATCGATCAACGCCTGCCGATCAACGAGACCGGCCCGCGCGGTATTGATCAGGCACGCGTGCGTCGGCAGACAGGCCAGCGTGTCGGCATCCACGATTCCGCGGCTGCGTTCGCCCAGGACCAGATGCAGCGAGACCACGTCACTGCCGGCGAACAGCGCCTGCTTGGACGTGGCCAATTGCACCCCCGCCGCCGCCGCACGGGCGGCATCGAGATTCGGACTCCATGCACTGACATGCATCCCGAACGCCTGGCCGATCTGCGCTACGCGTTGACCGATCTTGCCCAGCCCCAGCAGTCCCAACCGCGCACCATGCAGGTCACGGCCGACCGTCTGCTGCCACGGTCCATCGCTGCGTAGCGCGTTGACCTCCGGCACCAGTTGACGCATCAGGCCGAGGATCAGCGCCCAGGTCATCTCCACGGCAGGCTCGGGATGGCTGTCGGTGCCGCAGACGATGATCCCCTGTGCTTTCGCTGCCGCGACATCGACCGCCGCATTGCGCATGCCGCTGGTGATCAGCAGGCGGAGACGGGGCAAGCGGGCCAACAGAGCCGCGGTGATGGGTGTGCGTTCGCGCATGACCACCAGGATGTCGGCATCGCCGAGCGCGGCTACCAGTGCATCGCCGGTGTGTGGCGTCGTCAGCGTGCGTACCTGCACCGCCTCGCCGAGCGCGTTCCAGTCGGCATACGCCATCGCGGCGTTCTGGTAGTCGTCGAGAATCACGCAGTTCAGCGCCATGGGGGGTCGTCCATCGTCATCAGCAGCCGTGACGATACGCCCGTGCAGTGGCGCGCTCTACGGACAGACACGACACCTCGCGGCGTGTCGGGCACGCGTTGGACACGCACTTGATCGCGGACAAAAAGAAAACCCCGCTGCGTGAGCAGCGGGGT
>NZ_KV791249.1:0-81209 GCF_001807865.1 Stenotrophomonas sp. HMSC10F06
CGGGTGGCCCGGGTGGTCGCGGTCCGGGCGGCCCGGGCGGTCGTCCCGGCGGCAACCGTGGCCCGGGCGGCGGCGGTCACCGTGGTGGCGGCCCGCGCGGCGGCTGATCAGTGACACAAAAAAACCCCGGCTTCGGCCGGGGTTTTTTGTTGGGTCCGCGCGGGCGGCGATCAACCCGGTCGTGTAGAGCCACCCCATGGGTGGCTGCGCGTCATGCCCGAGACGGTGGTGCAGCCACGCGTGGCGTGGCTCTACCCCTCAACGTCGCTCGATGGTGAAGCGGCCTACACCCACGCCCAGGTCCCAGCCCTTGCCGGTGCCCGCCAGGGCCAGTGAGATATCGCCCTTGGTCATGACCTGGGCATTGCTGGATTTGTCAGCGCCGGCGTGCGCTTCAACGGCGGCATAGGAGCCGATCAGGTCGTTGACCGAGTAGGCGCCGGAGAACTTGCCCTTGCCATCGACGATCTTGGACTTGCCCACGGTGAGGCCGCCGCCCTTGGCGGTGATCTTGACCGGAATGCGCGCGCCGTTGTCGCACTGGATGGTGCCCGTGCCGGAAGCGGTCTTGTACAGCACCGACCACCCGGCCAGGTTGTAGTGCAGCTCGCAATCGATGTTGCCGGCGGCCTGCGCAGCCGGGACGGCCGAGATACCGGCCAATGCGATCAATGCCAGGGAGAACTTCTTCATGCGGGTCCGCTCGTACTGAAGGGGTAACGCGCCGAATCTAGCAGCGTGCGCGTGTGGCGCGGATGATGCACATCGCGCGCATCGGGCGTCTGTTCAGCCGTGCGGCCCGGGTAATGCCGGCCGCTGGCCGGCTCCAGGCAATCCTGCAACGTACAGAGCCGGCCAGCGGCCGGCACTACCGTTTCAGCTGCGTTCCTGCAGGCTGAAGCTGTCCGCATCAAGCATCGCCGGGAAGCGCGCGCGGTGCGCGGCCAGGGCCGCTGCCGAGATGGCGGTGGTGACCACCTGCTCGCGTTCGCGCACTTCCACCTGTGGCTGGCCCAGGAAATCGATCACGGCACTGTCGCCGGCGTAATGCAGATCGTTGCCGTCCACGCCGATCCGGTTGACCGCCGCCACGTAGCAGAGGTTCTCGATCGCGCGCGCGCGCAGCAGAGTCTTCCAGGCGTAGGCGCGTGCCGAGGGCCAGTTGGCCACGAAAATCTGCAGATCGAAATCCAGCTGGTCGGCGCGCTCTACGTTGTAACGGTTGCGGCAGAACACCGGGAAACGCAGGTCATAGCAGACCTGCGGATTGATCCGCCAGCCCTTCCACTCCACGCTCAGGCGCTGGCTGCCGGCGGCATAGCGCTCATGCTCGCCGCCGTAACGGAACAGGTGGCGCTTGTCGTAGTACTGCAGCTCGCCATCCGGCGTGGCCCACAGCAGACGGTTGTAGACACCATCGCCTACCCGCAGCTGCACGCTGCCGGTCACCGCCGCGCCCAGCCGCACGGCCTGCTCGCGGATCCACGCCACGGTCGGGCCGTCCATGCCTTCGGCCTTGTCGATGGCGTCGTTGGAGAAGCCACTGGTGAAGGTTTCCGGAAGGATCACCAGATCGGTCTGCCCGGCCAGCGGCGCCAGCAGCGCGCCGTAATGGGCGCGGTTGCCGGCCGGGTCGTGCCAGCGGGTGTCGCCCTGGACCAGGGAAATGCGCAGGTCCTGCAGCTCGGTCACTGTGCTCATCACAGGGCCCGCAGGCGTTCGATCGCCGCGTCCATCGTGGCGTCGTTCTTGGCAAAGCACAGGCGAACCAGGCGCTGGCCGGCGGGCGCGGTCTCATAGAACGGCGACAGCGGGATCGCCGCCACGCCCTTCTCGATCGTCAGCCACTTCACGAATTCGTGGTCGGGCAGATCGCTGATCGCCGAGTAATCCACCAGCTGGAAATAACCGCCCGGCACCGGCAGCGCCTTGAGCCGGGTACCGGCCAGCTGCTCGCGGAAGCGGTCGCGCTTGGCCTGGTAGAACGCGCCCAGTTCCAGATGATGCTGCGGCTCGTCGCGGATCATCGCGGCGAAGCCGTACTGGGCCGGCCCGAAACTGGTGAAGGTGTTGTACTGATGCACCTTGCGGAATTCGGCGGTCATCGCCGGCGGCGCGATCGCATAGCCGATCTTCCAGCCGGTGCAGTGGTAGGTCTTGCCGAAGCTGGAAATCACGAACGCGCGCTCGCGCAGTTCCGGATGACGCAGCGAGGATTCGTGGCGGCGACCGTCGTAGATGATGTGCTCGTACACCTCATCGGAGATCAGGTAGATGTCGGTGCCGCGCAGCACATCGGCCAGGGCCTGCATGTCATCGGCCGTGAGCATCGCGCCGGACGGGTTGTGCGGGGTGTTGACCATCAGCAGCCGGGTGCGCGGGCTGATCGCCGCACGCACGCGGTCCCAGTCCACCGCGAAGGTCTGCGGGTCCAGCGGTACGTGCACGGCGCGCGCACCGGCCAGGTCGATCGCCGGTTCGTAGCAGTCGTAGGCCGGGTCGAGCACGATCACTTCCTCGCCCGGGCGGACCACGGCGTGGATGGCATTGAAGATCGCCTCGGTGGCGCCGCTGGTGACGGTGATCTCGGTGTCCGGATCAACCTGCGCGCCGTACAGATCCAGCGACTTCTGCGCGATGGCCTGGCGCAGCGGCGCCACGCCGGTCATCGGCGGGTACTGGTTGAGCCCGCCCTGCATCGCGGCGATGGTTTCATCGATCAGCCGCTGCGGTGCGGAGAAATCCGGAAAGCCCTGACCAAGGTTGACCGCGCCGTGTTCGGCGGCGAGCTGGGACATCACGGTGAAGATGGTGGTGCCCACCTTGGGCAGCTTGGTTTGCGGTTGCATCGGCAGCAGGGAAAGAACCGGGGGAACTCCCAGTGTACGCAAATCATCCGACCCGTTCCCCCGATACAATGGCGGCCCATTCCGGTGCAAAGATCCCGCCCCTTGAACGCCCCTCCGTTGCTGGCCGCGCATGGCCTTGGCTTCAGTCGCAACGACGAACCCGTCTTCGGCCCGCTGGACCTGCACGTGGATGCCGGGGAAGCCCTGCTGGTGCAGGGCGACAATGGTGCCGGCAAGACCACCCTGCTGCGGGTGCTGGCCGGGCTGCTGCGCGCCGGCAGCGGCCAGGTCGAGATCGATGGCAAGCGCGCCGGGCACAAGGAGCGCGCCCACTATGTGGCCTATCTCAGCCACCTGCCCGCACTCAAGCCGGACCTGGACACGCTGGAGAACCTGCATTTCCTGTGCGGACTGCACGGCCGCCGCGCCCGCCAGATGCCCGGCAACGCGCTGGCGATCGTCGGCCTGGCCGGCTATGAAGACACCCTGGTGCGACAGCTCTCGGCCGGCCAGAAGCGCCGCCTGGCGCTGGCCCGCATCTGGCTCTCGCCCGCGCCGCTGTGGCTGCTCGATGAGCCCTACGCCAATCTCGACCTGGACGGCATCAACCTGGTGAACCGCATGATTTCCGCGCACCTGCGCAGCGGCGGCGCCGCCCTGGTCACCACCCACGGCGCCTACGCGGCCCCCCCGGTGCGCACGCGCCTGCTGACCCTGGGAGCGGCGGCATGATCGCGCCAGGCACCGAACCGGGTCTGTGGCAGACCGCGCGGGCCCTGATTGCCCGCGACATGCGCCTGCTCTGGCGGCGCCGCGGCGATGCGCTGCAGCCCTTGCTGTTCGCACTGCTGGTGGTGGTGCTGTTCGCACTGGCGCTGGGCCGCGACCCGGAGGCGATGGCGCGCGTGGCCGCGGCGGTGATGTGGCTGGCGGTGCTGCTGGCCGGCCAGCTGGCGCTGGACTCGCTGTTCCGCAGCGATGCCGAAGATGGCTCGCTGGAGCAATGGCTGCTGGCCCCGGTTCCGCTGGCCTGGCTGGTCCTGGTGCGGGTGCTGGTGCACTGGGTCACCACCGCCCTGCCGTTGATCGTGATGTCGCCGCTGCTGGCGGAAATGCTGCATCTGCCGCATGACCAGCTGCCGATGTTGCTGGCATCGTTGCTGCTGGGAACGCCGTTGTTGAGCCTGATCGGCGGGGTGGTCGCCGCGCTGACGGTCGGCATCCGGCGCTCTGGTATTCTCGTGGCGCTGCTGGCCCTGCCGCTGTATGTGCCGGTGCTGGTGTTCGGCGCGGGCAGCGTGGCCGCGGTCGCCCGCGGCCAGGACCCGATCGGCGCCCTGCTGATGCTGGGCGCCGGGCTGGTGGTGGCGCTGGTGCTGGCCCCGCTGGCGACAGCCGCGGCGATCCGCATCTCGCTGAGTTGAGCGGTATGGCGTACTGTCGGTGGCGTGTGCTGTGTTGTGAGCGTCACCTGCCTCCGCGTCATCCGTTGCCGAGCCACTCCACGTCCGTTTCATCGCCGCCTTTCGTTGGATAGCCACTGCCGCATGCACCCGATCGTCCGCTGGTTCCACCAACTCGGTTCCCCGCCCACCTTCGACCGCTTCGCCGCGCGCTGGTCGCGGGTGTTCTACCTGGCGGCGGTACCGGTGCTGCTGGTCGGTATCTGGCAGGCGCTGGCCGTCGTGCCGGCTGATTCCAAGCAGCTGGACAGTTTCCGCATTCTTTACATCCACGTCCCCAGCGCGTGGATGAGCCTGTTCGTGTTCGCGCTGATGGCGCTGTACGCGGCGATCGCGCTGATCTGGCGGATCAAGACCTGCGAGGTACTGGCGATGGCCTGCGCCCCGCTCGGCGCCGGCTTCACCCTGATCACCCTGCTGACCGGCAGCATCTGGGGCAAGCCGACCTGGGGCACCTGGTGGGACTGGGACCCGCGCATGACCACCGAGCTGATCCTGCTGTTCCTGTACCTGGGCGTGATCGGCCTCTACCACGCCATCGAGGACCGTCGCAGCGCCGCGCGCGCGGCGGGCCTGCTGTCCATCGTCGGGGTGAGCCTGCTGCCGGTGATCCGCTATTCCGTGGAATGGTGGGGCAGCCTGCACCAAGGCCAGACCATCCGCCTGTTCGGCGAGTCCACGCTGGATGCCAGCATGGCGCTGCCACTGTGGCTGATGGTGATCGGCACCAAGCTGTGGTTCGCCGGCTCGCTGCTGGCCAAGGCCCGCGCCGACAACCTGCTGCGCGAGGCCGGCAAGGCCTGGGTCACCGCCGGCACCCGTGCACCGTTGGAGGACACCCGCCCATGACCCACCTGCCCTATGTGATCGCCGCCTATGCGGTGTTCGTGCTGGTCCTGGGCAGCGATGCCATCGGTTCCTGGCTGCGCCTGCGCTGGGCGCGCCGCCTGGCCGCGCGCCGCCAGCAGCGCCAGCAGGCCCGCACGGCCGCCGGCAGCGCACCGCCGCTCGCGCCGGAGCTGACCCGATGAATCCCGTCCGGCGTCGCCGCCTGCTCTGGGTGATGCTGCTGGTGCTGGCCTCCGGTCTGGCGACCGCGCTGGTGGCGATGGCCCTGCAACGCAATATCGCCTACCTCTACACACCCTCCGAAGTGCTGCGCGGTGATGCCGGCGACCATGCCCGGTTCCGCCTGGGCGGCATGGTGGTCAAAGGCTCGCTGCAGCGCGCGCCCGGCTCGCTGGATGCGCACTTCGTGGTGACCGATGGCGATGCCACCCTGCCGGTGGTCACCTCGCGGATCCTGCCGGACCTGTTCGCCGAGGGCACCGCCGTGGTCGCCACCGGGCGCCTGCAGGACGGCCGCTTCGTCGCCGAAGAAGTGCTGGCCAAGCACGACGAAACCTACATGCCCAAGGAAGTGGCCGACAAAATGGGCCAGGCGCACACCAAACACGATGTGCCCGTGCCGGCACCGGAGACGTACTGAGTGCTGCCGGAACTGGGGCAGATCCTGCTGGTCACCGCGCTGTTGATGGCCGTGCTGCAGACCGTGCTGCCGTTGTGGGGCGCCCATCGTGGCCGCGCCACGTGGATGGCGGTGGCGCGACCGGCGGCGTACGCCCAGCTGGCGCTGCTGCTGGGCGCGTTCGGCGTGCTGACAGCAGCCTTCGTCACCCAGGATTTCTCGGTGCGCTATGTGGCCGAGAATTCCAACTCGCTGCTGCCGCTGGCCTACCGTTACTCGGCTGTCTGGGGCGCGCATGAAGGCTCGCTGCTGCTGTGGGCGCTGGTGCTGGCGCTGTGGTGCGGCGCGGTTGCGCTGTGGTCCAAGCGGCTGCCGGCCGAGGTCTGCGCGCGCGTGCTCGGGGTACTCGGCATCATCAGCATCGGCTTCCTCGCGTTCCTGATCTTCACCTCCAATCCCTTCGCGCGGCTCATTCCGGCGCCGCTGGAAGGACGTGACCTCAACCCGCTGCTGCAGGATCCCGGGCTGATCATCCACCCGCCGATGCTCTACATCGGCTACGTGGGTTTCTCGGTGCCCTTCGCATTCGCGATCGCCGCGCTGCTGGAAGGCCGCGTGGACGCGCGCTGGCTGCGCTGGACGCGGCCGTGGACCAACGTGGCCTGGAGCTTTCTGACCGTCGGCATCGCACTGGGCAGCTGGTGGGCGTATTACGAACTGGGCTGGGGCGGCTGGTGGTTCTGGGATCCGGTCGAGAACGCCAGCTTCATGCCCTGGCTGGCCGGTGCGGCGCTGATCCACTCGCAGGCCGTCACTGAAAAGCGCGGCAGTTTCGCCAGCTGGACGCTGCTGCTGGCGATCGCTGCCTTCGCACTGTCGCTGCTCGGTACCTTCCTGGTGCGCTCGGGCGTGCTGACCAGCGTGCACTCGTTCGCCGCCGATCCCTCGCGCGGCACCTTCATCCTGATCTTCCTTGCGCTGGTGATCGGCGGCGCGCTGCTGCTGTACGCGCTGCGCGCCGGTGCGCTGACCAGTGACGACCCGCGCCGCGGCTTCCTGCCGACCTCGCGCGAGACCCTGCTGCTGGCCAACAACCTGCTGCTCGCCGCGGCCTGCGGCATGGTCCTGCTCGGCACGCTGTACCCGTTGCTGGCCGATGCCCTGGGTCTGGGCAAGGTGTCGGTGGGGCCGCCCTACTTCGGCACGCTGTTCGTGGTGTTGATGGCGCCGCTGGTGGCGCTGCTGCCGTTCGGGCCGCTGGTCAACTGGCAGCGCGACCAGGCCTCGCGCCGGTTGGCGATGCTAGCCCCGTGGGCCGGGCTGGCCGTGCTGCTCGGCGTGGTCGCCTACTTCATGGCGCCGCAGGGCGCGTTGAAGACCGCCGCCGGCGTGACCGGTGCGGCCTGGGTGGCGTTGGGTACCGGGCGCTTCGTCTGGACCCGCCTGCGCGGCAATGGGAAGTTCACCGCCGAAATGGTCGGCATGCTGCTTGCCCACGGTGGCGTGGCCGTGTTCCTGGCCGGCGCGCTGCTGGTGGAGGCCTTGAACGTGCAGCGCGAAGTCGCGCTGGCCCCGGGCCAGTCGCTCGTGGTGGGCACGTACGAGGTGCGTTTTGAAGGCGTAGACCACCAGCAGGGACCGAACTACGTGGCCGATCGCGGCCACCTGCGCGTGTTCCAGCATGACCGCCAGCTGGCCCTGCTGCATCCGGAAAAACGCCTGTACGCCAGTGGCGGGCAGGTGATGACCGAAGCCGGCATCCACGCCCGTCTCAACGGCGATGTTTACGTGGCACTCGGCGAGTCGCTGGGCAACAATGCATGGGCCGTGCGCGTGCACATCAAACCGTTCGTCCGCTGGATCTGGCTGGGCGCGCTGCTGATGGCGCTGGGCGGTTTCGTCACCGCTGCCGATCGTCGTTTCCGTCGTCCCTAGGAGTTTCCCGTGTCCGATCCCCGCCCCGCCTCCCGTCCGCTGCCGCCCGTGGCCATCGTCATCGGGGTGCTGTTCTTCTTCGGGCTGCTGGGGCTGATGATCTACGGGGTGATGAAATCCGGCGCACCGGACCGCGACGTGCTGCCCTCGGCGCTGATCGGCAAGCCCGCCCCGGCCTTCGAACTGCCGGTGCTGCACGATCCACAGATCAAGGTCAGCAGCACCGAGCTGCGCGGCGCCCCGTATGTGCTCAATGTCTGGGGCAGCTGGTGCGCGGCCTGCCGTGACGAACATCCGATCCTGACCCGATTCGCCGAAACCAAGCGCGTGCGCGTGATCGGCTACAACTGGAAGGACGAGCCGGCCGATGCGCTGCGCTGGCTGGAACAGCTGGGCAATCCGTTCGTGCTGGTGCTGAGCGACATCGAAGGCCGCACTGCGATCGACTGGGGCGTCACCGCCGCGCCCGAGACCTTCCTGGTCGACGCCAGCGGCGTGGTGCGCTGGAAGTACAGCGGCGCGCTCAGCCAGCGCGTGATCGATACCCAGCTGATCCCGGAACTGGAAAAGGTGGAGCGTGCCCATGCCGATGCCCAGCCGCAGCTCCCCGCTTCGCCGTAACCGCCTTGTCCGGCTGGCCAGCGTCGTGCTGATCGCGCTGACGCTGGCCGTGGCGTTGCCGGTGATGGCGCAGGCCGTCTCCGACCCGACCCCGTTGCAGTACCGCGACGCCGCCGAGGAAGCCCGTTTCCATGCGCTGGCTGCCGAGCTGCGCTGCGTGCAGTGCCAGAATCAGTCATTGGCCGATTCCAATGCGCAGATCGCGCACGACCTGCGCCGGGAAGTGCTGGTGCTGATGCAGCAGGGCAACAGCGATGCACAGATCAAGCAGTTCCTGGTCGACCGCTATGGCGAGTTCGTGCTGTACCGGCCGCCGATGGAGGCCCGCAATGCGCTGCTCTGGTTCGGCCCGCCGGTGGCATTGCTGATCGGTGCCGGCGTATTGATCTGGGTGGTGCGCCGTCGCAGCCGTGGGATCGAACCGATGGACAAGAGCGAGGAGCGCTGGTGAGTCTCTGGATGGCCCTGAGCGCTGCGGTCGTCGCCGCTGCCGTCGCTGCTTTCGTGTTGCGTCCGCTGCGTGCAGGCGGCCAACGCGGCCCCTTCGTGATCGCGATGCTGGCCCTTGGGTTGGCCGGTGGCGCGCTGTACCTGCTGGTCGGCACGCCGGATGCCGCCGAGCGGACCGCGGCCAACGACGAGCCCGCCACGCTGGAAGATGGCATCCAGGCGTTGGAGCAGGCGCTGGCGAAAGATCCGCAACGCGCCGATGGCTGGGCACTGCTCGGCCGCTCGCAGCTGGCGCTGGGCAAGCTGGACGAGGCCACGGCGGCGTTCGACCGGGCCGTGCGGCTCGCGCCGGACGACCCTGGCGTGCTGGTCGAAGCGGCCCAGGCACGGGCCCAGGCAGCGCCGGGCAAACAATTCGATGACCAGGCCCTGCAATGGCTGCGCCACGCCAACGCGCTCGCGCCGGAGAGCGAACGCGCCGGCTGGCTGATCGGCATCGCCCTGCGCCAGCGCGGGCAGGACGCCGAGGCAGCGAACGCCTGGGAAGCGCTGCTGCCACGGCTGGAGCCGGGCGCGGCGCGCGCGCTGCGCGAGCAGATCGCCATCGCGCGCGGCAATGCCGGCCTCCCGCCCCTGCCGGAGACGCCGGCCCCTGCGGCGGCCCCTGCGGCGGCCGGGAACCACGCGCTCGCGGTACAGGTGCGGTTCGCGTCGGAAACCGCTCCGGATCCGGCGCTGGCCAACGCCACAGTGTTCGTGATCGCGCGCGCGCCGGACGGCCCGCCGATGCCTATCGCCGTACAGAAACATCCGGCCAGCCGGTTGCCGTTGCTGGTCACGCTCGGCGATGGCGACAGCCCGATGCCAACCAGCACGCTGTCCCAGCTGCAGGAGGTCGAGGTAGTGGCACGGCTGTCGCGCTCGGGCCAGGCCAACCGCCAGCCGGACGATGTGGAAACCGCGCCGGTACGGGTGCGCCTGCCCCACGCCGGGCCGGTGTCCCTGGTGTTTGATCGCCCCTGACCGATGCGCGGCCGCGACGCAGCGTGCCGCTCACCACTACGGCGCCATCGCGGCGCCCGGCTAAACTGCGTGCATGACTGAATTCATTCCCCCCGGCACCCGTTATCACGCCCTGCCCTCGCCGTTCGCGTTCAAGCGCGGCGGTGAACTGCGCGGTGCGCACGTTGCCTACGAAACCTGGGGCACGCTCGCTGCCGATGCCGGCAATGCGGTATTGATCGTCACCGGGCTCTCGCCCGATGCGCATGCCGCGGCCAACGCCGACAACCCGGCCGCCGGCTGGTGGGAGGCGATGGTCGGCCCTGGCAAGCCGATCGATACGGATCGCTGGTTCGTGATCTGCGTGAACTCGCTGGGCAGCTGCAAGGGATCGACCGGCCCTGCCAGCATCGATCCGGCCACCGGCGAGCTGTATGGCCTGCGCTTTCCTGAGCTGTCGATCGAAGATGGCGCGCGTGCGGCGGTGGAGGTGGTGCGCGCATTGGGCGTCACCGAACTGGCCTGCGTGATCGGCAACTCGATGGGCGGGATGACCGCGCTGGCGCTGCTGTTGCTGCATCCGGGCATCGCACGCAGCCATATCAACATTTCCGGCAGTGCCCAGGCGCTGCCGTTCTCGATCGCGATCCGCTCGCTGCAGCGCGAAGCGATCCGGCTCGATCCGCAGTGGAATGGCGGTCGTTATACGGATCAGGCCTATCCGGAATCGGGCATGCGCATGGCGCGCAAGCTCGGCGTGATCACGTACCGGTCCGCCCTGGAATGGGACGGCCGCTTCGGCCGCGTGCGCCTGGATTCGGATCAGGCCGATGACGATCCGTTCGGCCTGGAGTTCCAGGTCGAAAGCTATCTGGAGGGACACGCACGCCGTTTCGTGCGCTTCTTCGATCCCAACTGCTATCTGTACCTGAGCCGCTCGATGGACTGGTTCGACCTGGCCGAATACGCCGACGGCGACGTCATGGCCGGGCTGGCGAAGATCCAGGTGGACAAGGCGCTGTCGATCGGCGCCAACACCGACATCCTGTTCCCGGTACAGCAGCAACAGCAGATCGCCGATGGCCTGCGCGCCGGTGGTGCCGACGCACAGTTCATCGGGCTGGATTCGCCGCAGGGCCACGATGCGTTCCTGGTCGACTTCGCCCGGTTCGGGCCGGCGGTCAGCGGTTTCCTGCACGGGCTGTGACGCGCGCGCGCCGCTATCTGGCGCTGGCGGTGATCGGCGCGGTGATCGCGATGGCGGTGACCGGGCTGTTACCGCAGTGGCTGGCCGCATGGTACGCACTCACCAGTGCTGTCGCCTTTGCGCTCTACGGGCATGACAAACGTGCCGCACGCCTGGGCAACTGGCGCACACCCGAACGCACCCTGCAACTGCTGGCCTTCGCGGGCGGTTGGCCTGGCGCGTTGCTGGGCCAGTCGGTGTTCCGCCACAAGCATCGCAAGAGCGCCTTCCAATGGGTGTTCGCCCTGTGCGTGCTGGCCAACGTCTCGGCGCTTGCGGTGCTGCTGCGGGCATGACCCTGGAACATTGCGTGCACGCAGCGCTGCTTCATGGCGACGAGCGAAGCCACGCAGCCGCCATGTCGATGGCGTCCTGATCACTTGAAACGCGCTCCTCGGGTTTTATCCCGTCCAGATAGGCTTCACCCGAGCGATCAAGCATCACGGCCCTCGTCAACCGCAGCGCGCCACCATCAGGCAGCGGATAGGAACGGTTGGCCGTTGCGAGACCGGCCGTCGGCTGCCCGAAGAATCGGGTGCCAGGGCGGGCCCGGAAGGCGACGGCCACCGCTTCTCCAGAGCTTGCCGTCTTCGGGCCGACGAGAACGGCCACGCGGCTGCTGGAAAGGTCGACTGAGCAGGCACGGCCGGCGCGTGGGCGCCACGCGGTGGCAACGCCCTCCCGGTCCCGGAATGCGCCGATGCTTCCGTTGCCCAGCAACGCGTGCAGCCCGCTCAGCATCGGCCACATGTTGCCGCCCGTGTTCTGGCGAAGATCGACGATCCAGCCCTTGGGTGACGTCGGCGCCAATCGTTCGATGTGCTCACAGAGCCCGGTGGTAACCGCTTCAGCGGCAGTGGCTTCGGTCCCGCGCAGGCCCGGCACCAGGACGTAGCCGATGTCCTGCATCTGTCTGGCCTCGATGTCTCTCGATGCAACAGCGGACTGGCGGTAGGCGGCGGCTTCCCTGGGGTGTTGCAGGAAGCTATGGCGATCTGCCAGCAGATCCAGAACCGCTCTGATGCTGCCATAGGCCTCTTGTGCGGGGAGGCGTTTCAGTGCCGGCGTCAGACGCGTCTGCTGCTCGGCTTCCCAATCGACGTTCGCGGCGTTCAACGCATTGTCGCGAATGGCAGCGAGGGCGTACTCCACCATGTCATAGGCGGAAACTCCGCCCGACGTGGCCGCCTCCGCCGTCAGCGTCATCTTCTCGACAACGACATGCCCGGCACTGTCCAGTGTTGCACCGAGCTTGAGGCTGGTCGTTCCGGACGGAATGTACAGCCGGAGTTCTCTCGCCTGTGGCCCCTCACCGGCGCGCACGGGCGTGCCAGCCGAGCTTGCAAACGCCAATCGGCCGTTTGCCCCGTCCGCACGCATCCACAGCGCGGCACGGCCTGCGCCATCCTTGACCGACATGGTGCCGGCCAGAACCACCTCCCGGCCCCGGTAAGGAGCTGCATCCATCGCGGTGATGGCGCCGACGAAGTTTTCCGTGCCGGTCGATTCGGCGGACACGCTGAGCGCCCCACCCTGGGTTTCCAGAATGTCGCCCGTGCCCGATGTGATCGAATTCACGCTGGTGCCTTTCCAGACGGTGTCCGCCGAAGCGCCACCGCTGAAGAGACCCAGCAAAAAGACGAATGCGACCCTGCGATTCATGCTCAACATCCTTGTTCACGTTGAACCACGATCCTAGGTCAAGCGCATTGCATTGGCCAGACAGTTCGCAGGCACTGTGCTTCCTGCGGTCCCTGCAGGAAGAAGGCTTATGTCAGCTTTCCATCCCGCAAACGATAACTGCGATGCACGATGCCGCCCGGCAGTTCGTCGTGGGTGATCATCAGCAGACTGCGATTGCCCAGCGCCGCCACCATGTCCTGCAGCAGCGCATGCGCGGTATCCACGTCCAGGCCTTCGGTCGGTTCGTCCAGCAGCAGGATCGGCGCATCGCGCAGCAGCGCACGTGCCAGCGCCAGGCGCCGCGCCTGCCCGGCGGACATGGTTGCGCCGTTCTCGCCCACCCATGCCGAGAGCCCGCCGATCTGTTCGGCCCACGCCTGCAGTCGTACCTCTGCCAACACCTGCCACAGGCGCGCGTCGCTGGCCGCTACATCGCCCAGCCGCAGGTTGTCCGCCACCGTGCCGGCGAACACCGGCGCATTCTGCGGCAGCCAGGCAATCTGGCGATGCCAATCGGCCTGCGCGAATCCGCGGATATCGGCATCGCCGTAACGCACGCTGCCCGCCTCGGGATCCCATAGCCGCAGCAACAACGAGGACAGCGTGGTCTTGCCACTGCCGCTGTCACCGCGGATCGCGATCCGTTCGCCCGGCGCGAGCTCCAGCTGCACATGGTCCAGCAGCACGCGCGCCTGGCCGGGCCAGCGGAACACCACCTGTTCGAACCGCAGCGTTGCGGGTACGGATGGCACGGCCACCGGCGCATCGGCTTCCACCACGCCCGGCGCCTGATCCACGATGGCCTCCAGCCGCACCGCGGCGACGCGACCGGACAACCACGATTGCCAGGCCAACCCGATGCCGGCCCACAGCTCCAGCAGTGCCACGGTCAGGAACACCAGTGCGGCCGCCAGCGCGGCATCCACGCTGCCACGCTCGAAGGCGTGCAGGGCCAGCCACAGCATCGCCACCAGCCCCCCCGCGCCACACAGGCCATGCAGCGCATTGCCACTGATCAACCGCCAGCGGCGACGCTTGTCGCGCGACTTCAGCTGTTTGGCGGCCACCAGCACGCGCTGGTTCCAATGCTGGCGCGCCTGCAGCGCGGCGAGGTCGGCCGCGCCTTCCAGGCCTTCGAACGACTGCGTGCGCAGCTGCGCGCGGTGCAGCGCGCGGTCACGCTCCTGGTCCGCGGCGCCCCGCACGGTCAACCACGGCACGCCGACGCCGATCAGCACTGCGAGCAGCGCCAGCAGGCCGGCCGCCGGCGGATAGATGATGCCGGCCGCCACCACCGCGACCAGCGAGATGCCACCGAGCGCCAGCAGCGGGCCGATCGCGCGCACCAGCAGGCCGTCGACCTCGCCGATATCGGACATCAGGCGCGCCAGCAGTTCACCGGTGCGCACCCCCGCCAGACGGGCCGGCGCCAGCGGCAGCGCGCGACGGAAGAACCACACGCGCAGGTCGCGGGCGATGCGCAGGGTGACATCGTGGCCCACCAGCTTTTCGAAGTAGCGCGACACGATCCGCGCCATGGTCAGCCCGCGGATGCCCGCCGAGGGCGAGAAGAAGTTGAAGCCATTGCCGAGCCCGGCCGCCCCGGCCAAGGCGGCGGCGGTCAGGAACCCACCGGACAGCCCGAGCAACGCGGTACCGGCCAGCATCGTGGTCCACAGCAGCAGCACGGTCAGCAGCAACCGGCCGCGATGCCGGGCGAACACCCCCTTCAGCGAATCGGTCCGGGCAGCCTTCATGGCGACACCTCCGAGGCCAGGCGTGCACCGCCGGCGGTCAATGTCAGGCGGGTGTCGGCCCACCGCATGGCGGTTTCGCTGTGCGTGGCGATCACCACGCTGCGCCCACGCGCGAAGGCAGCCAGGGTGCGCAGCAGATCGGCTTCGGTCTCCGGATCGAGGAAGGCGGTCGGCTCGTCAAGCAGCAGCAGGTGTGGATCGCGCAGCAACAGCCGCGCCAGGCCGATCCGGCGCGCCTCGCCGCCGGACAAGCCGAAGCCGCGCTCGCCGATCACCGTGTCCAGCCCCAGCGGCAACGCGGCGGCGAAGCGCATCACCTGCGCCGCCTCGGCCACCGCGTGCAGATGCGCGTCGGTCGCCCCCGGCGCGGCCAGGCGCAGGTTGTCGGCGATGGTGCCGTGGAACAGATACGGGCGCTGACCGGCATAGCCCACGTCCAGCCCGGGGCGCAGCACGATGCTGCCCTCGCGCGGTGGCAGCCACCCGGCCAGCGCTTCCAGCAGCGTGCTCTTGCCGCTGCCACTGGGCCCGACCAGCGCCACGCGTTGCCCCGGTTCGATCTGGAACGAAAGGTGCTGCACCACATCGTGGTGCGCACCGAGCGGGCGCAGGCTCACGTCGCGTACGACCACCGGGGGCGCGTGCTGTTCCAACAGCTCCGGCGCGCGCGCGGTGGCGGGCGGTGCGTCATCGACAACGGCTGCGGCAGGCAGCTCGCCGAGCAGGCGCTCCACTTCCGCCGCGGCGGCGAGCGCATTGGCGCGGTCGTGATAGTGCGCGGCCAATCGCCGCAGCGGCGCGTAGAACTCCGGTGCCAGCAGCAGGCAGAACATGCCCACGCCCAGGGTCGGCACCTGCGCATGCAGCGACATCAGGCCCAGGTAGCTCAGGCCCAGGTACAGCGCGACCATCGCGACGCTCACCGAGGCGAAGAACTCCAGCACCGTCGAAGAGAGGAAAGCGATCCGCAGCACTTTCAGGGTGCGCTCGCGCACCCCTTCGGCCGCGCTGGCCACACCGTCCAGCTCGGCCTCGCCGCGCCCGTACAGGCGCAGCAGACCGAGGCCCTTGATGCGATCGGCGAAGTGGCCGCTCATCCGCGCCAGTTCGCCCAACTGCGCGCGCCCGGCCGCTTCAGCGCCCCAGCCGACCAGCATCATGAAGAACGGCACCAGCGGCGCGGTGAACAGCAGGATCAGCGCGATCACCCAATCGGTCCAGGCCACGGCGATCGCGATCAGCAGCGGCACTACCACCACTTCGATGCGGACCGGCTGGTACCCGGCGTAATAATTCTCGATCGCATCGGCGTGAGCCAGCATCAGTTCGCCCAGCTCACCGGTGCGCTGCTGGCGCAGCCACAGCGGACCGCGGCCAAGCAGCCGTTGATACACCCGTTCACGCAGGGCCAGCCGCGCGGCATCGGCAACATCGCCAGCGGCAGCCTGGGTCGCGCTGCCCAACAGGGTGCGGATGCCGAGCACCGCCAGCAGCCCCAGCAGGACCGGCGTTGCCTCGGCCAGCGGGCGGTGATCGACCAGCACGGCCTGGATCAGCCACGCAATGGCGGCCGCCTGGCCGATCAGCAGCGCGCCGGACAGGCAGATGCAGATCGCCGCCAGGCGTTGCTTGCCGCGCGCGGCGGCGGCCAGCCCGCCCAGCCAGTGCAGGCGCTGCCGGCGCAGGGCGGTTGTCTCAACAATCGACGCGTCGGGGGGTATGCTCAAAACAAGTCACTGGCGGCCACAGGGAGGTTCCGTCGATTGTAGTAGGTGCTGGCCCCGCCCCCGTGCGGCCAGCGGTCGCAGGGGCGGGATGGCATACGATCCCCGTGCGAGTGCGTTTGTACATTGATCTGAATCAAGGCTGTTTGAAGTTGCTGGTCACAGAATTCACCCCGTAGACCCCCCTTCCCGCCACCTGAAACGGCAAAACCCAACGAGGTAGCCAGGCCATGATTGATCAGACAGTCGTAGAACTGTCGCGGCTGCAATTCGCTCTGACCGCGATGTACCACTTCCTTTTCGTTCCCCTCACGCTTGGCCTGTCGTTCATGGTGGCCATCATGGAGAGCGTCTACGTCATGACCCGCAAACAGGTCTGGCGCCAGATGACGCTGTTCTGGGGCACGCTGTTCGGCATCAACTTCGCCATCGGCGTCGCCACCGGCATCGTGATGGAGTTCCAGTTCGGCATGAACTGGTCGTACTACAGCCATTACGTCGGCGATATCTTCGGCGCCCCGCTGGCGATCGAAGGCCTGATGGCGTTCTTCCTGGAAGCGACCTTCATCGGTCTGTTCTTCTTCGGCTGGAAGCGCCTGAGCCCGGTTAAGCACCTCACCGTGACCTGGCTGATGGCCCTGGGCACCAACCTCTCGGCGGTGTGGATCCTGATCGCCAACGGCTGGATGCAGAACCCGACCGGCGCGATCTTCAACCCGGAAACGATGCGCATGGAGGTGGTGGATTTCGCCGCCGTGCTGTTCAACCCGGTGGCGCAGGCCAAGTTCGTGCATACGGTCAGCGCCGGCTACGTGACCGGCGCGGTGTTCGTGATGTCGATCAGCGCCCTGTTCCTGCTGCGCAACAAGCACAAGGACATGGCCCGTCGCTCCTTCGCGGTGGCGGCCGCCTTCGGCCTGCTCTCCTCGCTGTCGGTGGTGGTGCTGGGTGATGAAAGCGGCTATGCCGCCAGCGAACACCAGAAGATGAAGCTGGCCGCGATCGAAGCGATGTGGGAAACCGAGCGTGCCCCGGCCGACTTCACCGCCTTCGGCATTCCGAACCAGACCACCCAGCAGAACGATTACGCGATCAAGATCCCCTACCTGATGGGCCTGATCGCCACCCGTTCGCTGAACCAGCCGATCCCGGGCATCCTGGAGCTGGTGGAACGTGCCGAGCACCGCGTGCGGGGTGGCCAGCTGGCCTACGGCGCGCTGGAACGCGTGCGCAAGGACAAGAACGACGCCGAAGCGCGTGAGATGTTCGACCGTCATTGGCAGGATCTGGGCCACGGCCTGCTGCTCAAGCGCTACCGCGAGGACATCCTCAACGCCACCCCGGAAGAAATCTCCAAGGCCGCGATGGACACCGTGCCGCGGGTCGCCCCGCTGTTCTGGACCTTCCGCATCATGGCCGGGCTGGGCTTCTATCTGATCGCCTTCTTCGCGCTGGCCTTCTACTACTCGTGCCGCCACAACTTCCAGGACAAGCGCTGGTTCCTCAAGCTCGCCCTGTGGTCGCTGCCGGCACCGTGGATCGCGATCGAATGCGGTTGGTTCGTGGCCGAGTACGGCCGCCAGCCGTGGGCGGTGGACGGCGTGCTGCCGACCTTCTACGCCGCCTCGGGCCTGGCCCTGCATGAAATCCTGACCACGCTGGCGGTGTTCACCGGGCTGTACACGGTGCTGCTGGTCATCGAAGTCAAGCTGATGCTCAAGGCGATCCGCAAGGGCCCGGACGACATCCTGCCGTCGCTGCAGGCTGCAGCCACGTCCCTTTCCCCCAATGCCGCTGCGCCGACCCACGGTCGGGCGTAAGGCAGGAGAACCCAGATGGAATTCATTGGACTCGATTACACCACGCTCCGCGTGATCTGGTGGCTGCTGCTCGGCATCCTGCTGATCGCCTGGGCGGTGATGGACGGTTTCGACCTCGGCGTGGGCACATTGCTGCCGTTCGTGGCCCGGACCGATGACGAACGCCGGCTGGTTATCAACACCGTCGGCCCGGTGTGGGAAGGCAACCAGGTGTGGCTGGTACTGGGTGGCGGTGCGATCTTCGCCGCTTGGCCGCCGCTGTACGCGGTCAGTTTCTCCGGCTTCTACCTGGCGGTATTCCTGATGCTGTTCGGGCTGATCCTCCGCCCGGTCGCCTTCAAGTACCGCAGCAAGATGCCCAGCAAGCGCTGGCGTGAGAACTGGGACCGTGCGCTGTTCGTCGGCGGGCTGCTGCCGGCACTGATCGCCGGCGTGGCGGTGGGCAACGTGCTGGTCGGCGTGCCGTTCCACTTCGATGACAGCATGCGCATCTTCTACACCGGCACCCTGATCGGCCTGCTCAACCCGTTCGCCCTGGTGGCCGGCCTGGTGAGCGTGGCCATGGTGGTCTCGCATGGTGCGGCGATGCTGGTGCTCAAGACCGACGGCCCGGTGGCCGAGCGCTCGGCCCGCTATGGCAGCGTCGCGGCGGTGCTGACCTTCGTGCTGTTCGCCCTGGCCGGCGTCTGGGTGGCCTTCGGCCTGCCGGGCTACCAGATCACCTCGCAGGTGGTCACCGATGGCCCGACCAACCCGCTGCTCAAGACCGCTGCCGTCGGTGCGGTGGCCGGTGGCTGGCTGCGCAACTACCAGAGCATGCCGCTGACCCTGCTGGCCCCGATCCTCGGGCTAGTGGGTGCGCTGGCCAGCGCGGTACTGCTGCGGGCCCGCCGTGGCGGCCTGGCCTTCGTGGCCTCGGGGGCCTCGATCACCGGCATCATCCTGACCGTCGGCTTTGCAATCTTCCCGTTCCTGCTGCCCTCCTCCAGCCAGCCGGGCTCCAGCCTGACCGTCTGGGACAGCTCCTCCAGCCACCTGACCCTGGGGATCATGCTCATCGCCACGGCCATCTTCCTGCCGATCATCATCGCCTACACCTCCTGGGTCTACCGCGTGATGAAGGGCAAGACCACGGCCGAAGACATGAGCGACAACCCCAACGCTTACTGATGCGCCCCACGGCGCCATAGGAGACTTACCATGTGGTACTTCGCTTGGATTCTGGGTGCAGGGCTGGCCTCGGTAGTGGCCATTCTCAACGGCATGTGGTTCGAAGCCCGCGAGCAGAGCCGTACGGATCACGAAGAAGGCTAAAAAAAGGTTGCCGATCGGGTCTTCACACCGTATCCTTGTCGGCTCCTTCGGGGTGTAGCTCAGTCTGGTAGAGCGCTACGTTCGGGACGTAGAGGTCGCAGGTTCGAATCCTGTCTCCCCGACCACTTCGGTGGTCGTATTGAAGCCTGGGAACACGTTTCCAGGCTTCTTTATCAAGGGCCGTGGCAACACGGCACCGAAGGTGAAAAACGCGATCCCCCCTTGCCGCCGACCGGCGGGATCGATACAATAGGCGGCTCCTTACGGGGTGTAGCTCAGTCTGGTAGAGCGCTACGTTCGGGACGTAGAGGTCGCAGGTTCGAATCCTGTCTCCCCGACCATCTGATGGTCACAATCAAGCCTGGAAGACATCACTGTCCTCCGGGTTTTTTTGTGCCTGGCGATTGGCAGGCCGGGTAGCGGCTGCGGATTTCCCCTTCGCAGCTGCCGGTGTAGCGGTACCCGCTGCGCATCATGCAGTGCTGCAGATCATCGAACGTGCGGCCCAGGGCCTGCTGGATCACCGCCGCGCTGGACTTCTCCGGCGTGGAGACGTGGTAACCACCATTGGCGGCCCCACCACATTCGCGCCAGTCGGCATCGCGGGCCGCGCCGTCATTGCCCATCTTCTGCCAGGTGTCGCGTGGCGGCACGAGGGTACGGCTGGCCGATGGATCGCCATTCATCCACATGCCGCCGATGCCGCAGGCGCTGAGGCTGAGGGCCAGGCACAGGGCGGTGACGGCGCGTGGGTGCAGCTCAATCACACACGCTCCGAAGATACGCATCCGCCCGTGCCTCGGGTGATGCGGCCGAGCGTTCAGGGGTCGCCGCGCGGAAAGTGATGCCAAGCTGCTCGGCGCTGCGTTGCAGCCCTTGCATCTTCGGCGACTGGCCTGCGACCGTGAGGGTCAGATAGGAAAGGCGCTGCTGCTTGAAGCTGCCTAGCGCCGACTGGACTGCTTTTCGTGTGACATCTTCGCTCTCACCGGCGACGACCAGGCGGGTCATCGGTGGCTCGGCACCACGGGCCATGAGCGCCTTCAACTGATCCATCCATGCAGCCTTGCTCACCACCGAGCCCAGCATGAGGTTGGCCACGGGATTGCCTGCCGAGGGAACATCAATGTAGAAGGCCGCGCATCGCACCGCTTGTGCCGACTGCGGCGATTCGAGCAGCTCAGGATCAGCGCACGCTGCGCCGGCGATGCCCAGGAGAGTCAAACCAAGCGCGAGGCGGGCAGACGATCCAGATAGTGGACGAAAGAATGACTGCATGTTCTGGCTCCCAAGGATAGTGATATGCACTGGATGGAGGACCGCATACGCCTCGGCGCATCAGCGCTGCGACACGGACCCCTCCGCACGCTGGCATGCAGGGAAACGACTGGGAATCTCACCCTGGCAGGTACCGGTGTACTGATACTGTTTACCCATCATGCAACGTTGAATCTGATCGAATGTCGCACCGGAGCGCGCGGCCGTCTCAGCACCTGTAGTGCCTGGCAACACCGCATAGTTCCCCTTCTCCGTACCCCCGCAGGACACCCAGTCGAGCTGACGCGCTTCAGGTGTATTGGACGGGTGCTGCCAGCTTTCCATCAATGAAGGTGGGTTGGCCAGCCGCTCATACGCCGCTTTATCGCAGTAGATCATCGGTGTCTGCGGCCCACAGATGCGGCCATTGCCAATCACGCAACCGGACAGCAACGCGACTGCCAATGCAGCTCCAGCCGCTCTGATCTGTCGTTGCGCAGACGGCTCAATCATGCAGCAATCTCCCCGAACCGGACTGGCAGGCGGGATAGCGGCCCGGAATATCGCCTTCGCAGGAACCGATGTAGTGATACTCCTTTCCCAACATGCAACGTTGCGCAGCGTAGAGTTTCTCGCGCGAAAGCTCGGCATCCTCTTGAGGAGTAGCCCCTCGCCGGTCTGCCGAAATGTTCCCACTTCGTTGGCCACCGCACGCCTGCCAATCCAGGTCGCGTACCAGGACGCTCGCATCCGGCCGGGTCCACTCGTGGCCCGGCGGGCTGAGGTGCCGGGTCGCAGCGGGATTGCCGTTCATCCACAACCCGCCTGCGCCGCAAGCGGTCACGCCCGACAGCACGGCCAGCACGGCCAGCACGGTCATTGTGCGACAAATGCGCAACGCGAAATGATCGCGGGAGATGAACAGCCTGGGGTAAAGCAGCATCCTGGTCACCGCACTCAGTCCACCGGGAACCCACCAGGCACGAACTCGAATCCTTTCCCGGTCATGCACGCATCACTCAGCTGACTCAGCCGCGTACCAATTTCCTTGCGCCGCTTTTTCTGCGCAGCGGTACGATCAGCGTGCCAGATCTTGGTAATCACCGAGCTCTCCTTCAGCAGCCCGGCGTACTCTTCATTGTTCCGCAATTCCTGACTGCATTGCTGCCGAGCCTGGTCCGCGTCGGCTTTGCTGGCACCTGCCTTACGCCAATGCTGTTTGGTGGGCATGACGCGAACGGAACCGGCCGGAACGGGTCCAATGTCCGTTGTGGCCACCCGGCCCGGCGCCGCAGGTGCCGTGGCACATCCGGCAACCGTGATAAGCGCGGCCGCCGCCAGCATCGAGGTGTACTTCCTGATCATCGTTTTTCAGCCTCACGTTTGGGGACCTGCCTGACAGGTTGATTGATCTTACCGATGCCCCACACCTTGTCCGTGATGGACCGCAGCTCCGTACCGTCCGCGGGCAGGTAACCCACGTAGGCACTGTGCGACCCCGGGAAGCTGCCCTCGTTCTTCTCGGAAGTCGCCGGGTTTCCGCCAAGAATGACGCGCCAGCTGCCGACGATGTCCGTCGGATGGGTGTTCTGCCATACCTCTCCCCTGGCGTCACCAATCAACCCGACCAACCCCAGCGCTTGCTGTGCATTGGCTGCAGCCCCGTTGTAGAGGATGTAGCCGATGGGGAACATCTTCTGGTCGTCGCCTCGAAGCTGCAACATCGCATTGGTGAAGGTCATGCTGCCGCGGCTGTGATTGACGGCATTGAACTCCCATCCCTCCTCCCTGGCACGCTCCAGCAGCGCAATGTTGGTCTGCGATGCGGCCGTCACAGGCAGCATGACGCCCGTAAGGCTGCCCAGGATGCCATTGGCTTTGTCGTACATCGCATACAGCCCTTCGGCCACCTTGTTGCCGGTGTAAGGGTTCAGGATGTAATACACCCCGGACGCGTTGGCTTCATTGGTGTTCTGCTTCGCGCCTGTGGCAAGCGCGTAGGGCTCAGCGTTGAAAATGCCGTTGTTGAAGATGTACAGCTTGCCGTCAATGGCCTGGACATCCTCCAACGCCAGTTCGGTCTGACGGCAGTTGGTCCCGCCCGCTTCACAGGTCTGCAGGACAATGCGACTTTGCTCCGTCGCTGCTTTATGCACCAGATCCGTCGTCCAGGCAGTGCCTTGGCGGAAGGCTTCGCCGGTGATCGCGTGCTCCGCAGCGGCACGCTCTTCGAGACGCTCAAGATCGATCAGCGCGGCAGATTGATGGGCATTCAGCGTGTCGCGATTCAGCCCGGCCACCTGTTGTTCTGCCCCCTTGCCAGTCAGCGCGCGCTGGAGCTCATCATCCGTGATCAATACAGCGCCATCGCTGATCGCCGCACGGGTTGTCCCCTGCGAGCCGTCACTGGCGTCGCCATGGATCAGCTTGTTGCCGATGATCGTCTTGGTGGCGCCGTACAAGCCGGAGAAGGTTTCATCGGTGACACCGATTCCGCCGCTACTGGCCTTCGCGCTCGAAGTGTTCTCTATGTCGCTGACAACCAGTGCAGCTGTCTGAAGTCGATTCCTGCCGGCATCAATTGCTGCATCGCTGGAGCTGATTGCACCACCGACAAGCTGTGTCGTCCCATCCACATTGATCTGGAAGCCGCCGTCACCCGCACGAATGGCCGACTGCTCGGTGACACTGGCAAATTCACTGTCGCTCTTCTGGTTGAGCATGTAGGCACTGCCACTGAAACCCGCACCGAAAGTGACGCTGCCCCCGACGGTTCTGTCCTTGCTGTGGAAGCTGTGGGTATCCTGCAGACTCTCCACCGCCAGGTTGCCACCGACGTTCATTGCCACCTGCTCACCTGAAACTACCGCGCCACGCAGCGTGGTGTCGCCGCCCGATTCGACGACCAACGACTCTCCTGCAGTCAGGTGCGTCGTGTTCCAGTAGACGTCCTCGCCCTTGCCGCTGCCCCGCGAAGCACTGGCATTGGCCGTGATGCCGGCGCTGGCACCGCCCGAGCCCACAGCGATGGCCACGCCTACGCCGCCACTGGCGCTGCTGCTCTTGCGCTCCATTTCGATCACGTCACGGGACGCAAGAAGCGCGACGTCTCCGTCCGCCTTGAGGCGGATGTTGCCGTCTGCCGTTACGTCACTGCCCTGAATCGTGATATCCGACGCGTTGCCAGCGCCCGTGGCACTGATCCGGACGTCGCCGCCGGCCCGGATCGATGACGCTGCCGCCGTGTCGCTCTGCGTTGTCGTCCGGCCGTCGCTCTTGCTGGCCCCCACGGTGATGGAAATGTTCAACCCGCCAGCCGCGCCTGGATCCGCGCCGACCGCATCGACGCCTTCCTTCACCGCACCCGCTGCTGTCGCAGCACCCATCGCCTGCTTACGCCAGTCAGAGGTCTTGCTGGTCGCACTTGCCATGTTGCCGGCGGTCTGCAGTGCAGTGATCACCGGCGCAGTGACCGCAACAGTGAGACCGGCCTGCCTGAACTTGCTCTCCTGCGCCGTCGTCTGCGTTTCGCGGGCCTCCAGAATCGCGACCTCACGCGCGTGGATGTCCACATCGCCCTCCGGCGCGAGGACGTCACTGCCAATCTGGCGATACGCCCCGCCCGCCAGCAGCACGACATCGCCTGCGAGCGAGCCGACGGTCGACCCCGCCGCGGTGTTGCGCGTGGCCTTGTTGTCGTCGCTCTGCATCTGCGTGCCGGCCGTGATCGCAGCGCCACCGTTGTAGATCAGGCCACTCTGCTCCTTCTTCTTGAAGTGGCTTTCCGTCGCCGATTCGCGAGCGGCCTGGATCACCAGATCCTGGTCGGCGGCAATCGTGGTGCCGACATCGGAGATCACATCGCTGCCGGTGATGGTGACGTTGCGTCCTTGGATGGCCACTGTGTTCCCGCCAACCGTGCTGCCCTGGGCAACGGTTTCATCGAGGCTGTCGCGGGTGGTGCGGGTCGTGGTGTTGAGCAGGCCGCTATGCCGGTGCTTTCGACCCTCGCTCCAGTTGTAACTGTCTTCGGACACCCCGATGTTGAGGTTGCCGCTCGCCACCGCGACCAGGGCACCCTCGGCGCTGTTGACCGTCGCTGCCTGCAACTCCATGTCCCGACCTGCCTGCAGCTGGACATCGCCGACAGTCCGGACATTGGTACCAACGCCACGGCTGTACCCGCTGCGCAGATAATTGTCGGCATTGCGCACGTTGTTCTCCTGCCGCGCCTCCCGTACGGTGCCCAGTGACAGGTCGCGACCGGCGGCGATCACCGTTTGCCCACCGGAGCCCGCGTTGACGATCTCGGCTCCGTCAAGACGAACATCACGCACCGCGCTCGCCAGCAGCGTGCCACCAGCCTCACTCACGAACAACCCGGCCACGCGGTCGATGTTGGTCCTGCTGAAGTCGCTCAACCCCGCGGTGTTCTGACCGCTGCGGGTGGTGGTGACCAGGTTCAGATCACGGCCGGCGCTGGCGACCAGCACGCTGCGCGCATCGATCAGGCCGCCTAGGTTGTCCAGATCGGTACGCGCGTTGGCACTGACCGTGTCACCGCTGATGCGGCCGTCCAGGTTGCGCAGGTTCTGCGCGTCGATCTTCACCGCGGTGCGGCCAGCGATGGTGCCACTGTTGACCAGATCGCCGCGCAGGTTCAGCTCCACCGAGCGGCCGGCCAGCAGCGTGCCGGTGCCGTCGATATCGCCGGGTCGCACGCGAACATACACCTGCGGGACCAGCGCGGTGGTGGTGCTGCCATCGGCCAGGGTGACGCGCTGCTCGACCAGCCAGACGATGTCGCTGGTGAGCTGGGCCATCTGTGCCGGGGTCAGCGCCACGCCGGGGCGCAGGCCCCATGCGTCGGCGATGGTGGCCGCATTGTCGAGCAGCGCGCGGTATTGCGCTTCATCGTCGGCATAGCCATCCAGGAAGCGGCGGCCGGTGAGCTGGGCGACCTGATCGCGGACCAGCTTCTGTTCGTAGAACCCATCGCCCAACCGCTTCTGCACGTTGGCCGGGTCCACGCCCATCTTCTGCAGCAGGTACTCCGAACCGAGCCAGTTGCGGTAATCGGCAAAACGCGGATCGGTTTCGACCAGGTATTGGCCGGCATTCGGCCCGCTCTGGAACAGGCTGCTCTGCGGCAGTTCGGCCTCCACGCCGATGGTGCGGATCACGGTCGGCTGGTTGCCCGCCGCGCCCTGCGCACCGGTGCCCGCCGTGCTGCCGGGACCGGCCAGCGAGGCCACGCTGGCGCTGACTTCGGTCACCTGGCGCTGCCCACCCACGGCACCGGCACCGGCCGCACCCCCGACCTGCCCACCGACGGAACCGGTGCTGACCCCGCCCACCTGGTAGCCGCTGCCACCGTCGCGGGTGTGCTCGGCCGTCCGGGTCACGCCCAGATTGATGGTGCGCACTTCATCGGCCGGGCGATAGGCGATCTTCCGGTCCCACTTGCGCTCGTGATAGCGCTTGAAACCACCGCGCCAGCGACTGTAGGTGTATTGGCTGGTGCCTTCCTCGTGCACCCGGTACTCGCCGAATGCGTCGATGTTGCGGAGGTTGCCAAGATCGCCCAGCAATGCGCCGCCGGCCAGGATCTGGCTCTTGTCGTTGATCAGCTCATCGCCACGCAGCGTCATGTTGCCGCCGGAAATGATGCGACCCGGCGCGCTGGAGGTGACCTGGGTTTCGTACTCGGTGTGGGTGACGTCGTACTGGGTCCAGTCCTTGACGTCGCCGTTGCCGTTCTTCCACCAGTACTTGCCGGCACGGCTCCAGCTGGACCAGGTGAACTCGCTGGCATCATGCATGCCGGGCGTGCCCTTGGGCTGGATGTACAGCTTCTTGGTCGGGCCCACCACCATCACTTCAGTGGTGGCGAAATGCTCGTTGCTGTTGAGCAGGCGCGTGGCATCGATACTCAAGCCACCCAGCGACTCGATGGTCGCGCTGGCGTTGTGCACCGAGCCGGCGCGACCGACTGCATGGCCCTGCGCATCCAGCGCACCGCCGATGTTGAGTGCATTGTCGCCACCGCCGGCACTGAAGATCAGCGCCTGCTCGCGGTTGACCACGGTGCCGGCGCCGATGTCCAGGCGCTCACGCGCAGCAATGGTGGCTGCGCGGGTGACGCCCTCCAGCGTTTCATCACTGTTGACCAAGGTCGTGGCACCGATCGACAGGCGGTCGCCATAGATGCGGCCGGTGCCAACGTTGAGGATCACATCGGCATCGATGCGGGTATCCACACCGTCGATGAGCCCGCGGTTGCCGAGCACGCCATCGGCGCGCACCTGGGTGCGGATGCCGCTGATCTCGCCGCTGGCGAGGTTGTCGATCTGGCGTGCGTGCAGCGCCAGATCACCGGCCTGCACCTTGCCCGCGTTGGTCCACAGCCCCTGCGTGGAGACCGTGGCCTTGCCATTGGCGGTGATCTGGCCATCGTTGCGGTAATCCTGCTGCAAGGCCAGCACCAGATCGCCCTGCGACAACACCCGGCCGGTGCCATTGAGTGCGTTGGCATGCAGCGCCTGGTTGCCCGCCGACAGCAGCGTGCCATCGGCGTTGCCGACCTGGCCGGCGCGCACGTCCAGACTGCCCGCCGAGGACACCAGCCCCTGCTGGTTGAACAGTGCATCGCCGGCCTGCAGCGCGATGCGCTGGTCGGCGGCGATCATGCCGGTGCTGTTGTCGATCTGCGCGGCGGCGAGATCCACGCTGCCGCCCTGCAGGCCGAGTGCAGTGCTGCCGCCAGCGGTGGCGCGGTTGTCGATGCGCGCGGCATGGGCGACCAGATCGCCACCGGCCACGGCCAGGCCGGCCTGGTTGACCAGCTCACCGCTCAAATCCAGCGTCAGATTCTCGCTCGCCTGCAGGCGGCCGCCGCTGTTATCCACGCGCTGCGCCTGCAGCAGCAGTGAGGCCCCGCTGCCGACCTGCCCGCCGCTGCGGTTGTCCAGCGTGGCCAGCCGCGCGTCCAGCGCCGTCTGCGCCTGGACAAGGCCGGCACGATTGTCCAGCTCACCGGCACGCAGGGTCAGCCCGGCACCGCTGACGATGCCACCGCGCGCGCCCGCGTCGGTATTGCCCAGCTGCTGGCCGTGGGTATCGATGCGCATCGCCGCACTGGACTGCAGCAGGCCAGCGCGGTTCTCCAGCGCACCACTGCGGGCATCCAGCGTGCCGGCGGTGGCGGCGATGATGCCCTCACTGTTGTCCACGCTGCCAAGGCCGGTGTCCAGTGCAAGGGATGCACCGGCCAGGGTGCCGCGCACGTTGGCCAGTCCCTGGCTGGCGACCGAAAGCGCACGTTCGGCCTGGATCACACCGGCGGTGTTGTCGATATCGCTCGCGCTGTCGAGCGTGACATCGCCCTCGATGGACGCCAGCGTGCCGGCGTCACGGTTGACGATGCGGCCGGCCTGCACCTGCAGCGTTTCCTTGGCGGCGAGGATGCCGGCGCTGTTGTCGAGGGTGTGGGCGACCGCCACGTCCAGCGTATCGCCCGCGTTGACGGTGCCGCCGCGGTTGTCGAGGCTGCCGGCGCGCAGCTGCTGCGCACCGCCGGAGGCGACCAGGCCGCCCTGGCGATTGTCGAGCAGGCCGTCCACGCCCAGCTGCAATGCACGGTCGCCGGCCGCCTGGACCGTGCCGGCCTGGTTGTCCAGCTGGCCAGCCCGAAGGCTCAGATCACCGGCGCTGGCCAGCGTCCCGCGCTGGTTGTCGATCGCGCCGCTCACCTGCAGCGTGGAGGCCGCCTCACCTGCCGCCAGCAGTTTGCCGTCGCGGTTGGCCAGGCTCCCGGCCTGTACGGCGAGCGCACCGTTACCGATGATCTGGCCGTTGTCGTTGAGCAGCGCGTTGGTCACCCGCAGGGCCAGCGCGTCGGTGCCGGTGGCGATCAGTTCGCCACGACGGTTGTCCAGCTGCCCGGCATCGATCGCCATGCGCACCGCCGAGGTGATGCCATCGGAGACATCAATCCCCAGCCCCTGCAGTTGCAGCGCGCCATTGCTCAGCAGTTTGCCGCCCGCTCCGGCCAGCGTTGTGGCGTTGATATCCAAACGGCCGCCGCCGGCCTGCTGCACCTGGCCGCCCGCGTTGCGCAGCAAGGCGGTATCGATGGCCAGATCGCCGTTGCTGGCGAGCGTGCCGCCGTCGTTGTCCAGTGCACTCGTCGCCCCGATACGGTTGCCCTCGCTGCCCGTTGCCAGCAGCTGGCCGCCACGGTTGTCGAGCGTATCGACCTGGACGTCGAGCGTGCCGGCCTGCAGTTCCGCCTGGCGGTGATCGACCGTCCCTGCGCGCAGGGTGAGCGTGCCGGCCGTGGCGATCTCGCCGCGCTGGCCGTCCAGCATACCGGTGGTGAGCTGCAGGCCGTCGCTGCCGGCGTGCATCAGCTTGCCATCGGTGTTCACCAGCACCGCGCTGGTCAGTGCCAGCGAGGCAGCGTTGCTGGCGAGACTGCCGCCGGTGTTGTCGAACGTGCCCGCCACCTGCAGCTGCGCAGGTGCGCTGCCGCTGTGAGCGATCGTGCCGCTGCGGTTGGACAGCTGCGCGGTGCGCGCATCCAGCGCGCCGCCGACGTTCATGACGCCGGCGTCGTTGTTCAGCGCCTGGCCCTGCACAAGCAGGTCGCGCCCCGTGGTCAGCTCGCCCTGCCGGTTGGACAGGCCGCCCCCCTCCACGGCCAGATCGCGCACCCCGAGGCGACCGCCGTCGTTGTCCACGTGGCCCGCGCGCAGATCGATATCACCCCCGGCAAGGACCGCGCCGGCATCGTTGTCGAGCACGCCGGCAATCATCACGCGGCCCTGTGCGAGCGGCGCGGTGGCCGGCGGTGTCGAGCCCGGGGTGCTGCCATCGGTGCCACCGTTTCCGTTGCCGGTTCCCGTGCCCGGGCTGCCCGTGCCGTCGCCATCGCCCGGTGAGGTCGGCGTCGTACCGTCCTGCCGGGCCAGTGCGCCGATGCTGCCCTTGTCACGGTTCTGCAGGCGCCCGCTCTGCACCGCCAGGGCCTGCACGCCAGCCTGTTCGATGCTGCCGCCGCGGTTGACCAGCGACGCCGCCTCCAGGTCCAGACGGGTACCATTGAGCTGGCCACCCGTGTTGTCCAGATCCTGACCGGTGCGCAGGTTCAGTTCACGCCCGGCACTGACCAGCCCTTCGTTGCGCACACCGCCGCTGGCAGCGATACGCGTATCGTCGCGCGCCTGCAGTTTGCCGGTGTTTTCCAGCCGGCCATCGACAGTCACGACCAGTTCGCCGGTCTGCGCCCCGAGGTTGCCCGCGTTGCGCACGCCCACGCCGTGCTCGGTGCCCATCAGCAGGATCTTGTTGGCGTACATGCCGCCCAGCTGGGCCACATCGAGCGCGTACTGCGGCGCATTGCCTTCGGCGGCCTGCGCCTGCACGCGGCCCAGATCGGCGCTCACCGTGTTCGCGCCGGTGGTGACCTGCAGCTGCTGCGCCCACAGGCCCGCATTGAGCTGCACCGAGCGTGCGATCAGATCGGTGTAGTCGACCCGGCTGGCATCCATGCCGGCACCGAAGATGTGGATCGCTCCGCCCTGCACGCGGTATCCCTCCAGCGCGCCGCCATTGAACATCGGGGTGCCGGTGGTGAGGGTGATGCGGTTGGCGTTGATGAAGCCGCAGCCATCGCAATCGATGCCGGCCGGGTTGGCGATCACCACCTGCGCGCGGTCGCCGGCCACTTCCACATAGCCGCGCAGCTGGCTCGGGTTGGCGCCATTGACCTCGTTGAGGATCACCCGTGCGGTGCCGCCGGCCAACCACGGATTGCCCTGCACCCAGCCACCGAGCTGCGACTGGGTATTGCCGCGTGAGTTGTTGAGGATGGCGCCCTGCTGGTCGACATCGAAGCGCTGGTAGGTGTTGCGCGAAACACCGGCAGCACTCGGCGTCTGGATATTGATCTGCGGCGTGCCGTTGGCGGTTTCCAGCACGGTCGGGCGCTGGTTCCCGGGGGCATTCGGGTCCGCGACCACCTGCGCCGCCGCCAGGCCGGTTACGCCTACCCAGCCCAGCATCACCCACAGCGCGAACGCCATCGGGCGCAGTGCCGCCGTGCGATCGCCATCCTGCCCGGTACCGGCGCCGCCGGGGCGCGGGGTGATCTCCGCAGCGACCTGCCAGAGCATGAGGGCGTGGTTGAACACGAGGCGGTACAGATGCTTGTTCATGACAATTCCTTTGTATGCGTGCGGTCGGTGCGGCGCGAACGCGCCCGCACTGAAATCAGAACGACCAGCTCAGGGTGAATCCGGTGACGGTGTAGGCGTTCTGGAAACCAGAGGGCTTGTTCAGCGGGGCGCCGACGAAGCCGTCCCAGTACAGGCCGCGATACGACCCACGCAGGCCGATCACGCTGCCCGCCAGGTCATTGCCTACCTGCCATTGCGTGGCGCTGCCGCCGACATGGCCGTAATCGGCGCCGACGTAGAATTCCTGCCCGCCGCCCAGGGCCAGGCCGATGTCGTTGCGGATCAACCAGCCGCGCTCGCCCATCAGCGACATCTCGCCATCGAAGCCGCGCACGGTGTAGCGGCCGCCGATCGCGAAGCGGTCCTGCGGCACCAGCCCGCCACGGTTCCATTGCGCTCGCCAGCTGCCGGTGTAGCGCAGGCGCTGCTGGCCGAGCTGGAACGGGAGGCTGAGCTGTGCGTCGGCGAAGTAGATCTTCGGGTGCGAGGTGGCTTCACCGAACAGCTCCTCGGGCGCTGCGATCGAGCCGAAGGCCCCGGTGCCACGGCGGAAGCCGACAGTGCCATCGAGCGTGGCCTGGCCGATGAAGTGACGGTGGTTCAGGCCGAGCTCCCAGCCGCCCATGCGCCGGCGCTGGACCAGGATTTCGGTGTCGTCGATGAAGTTGCGCGAGTCGCGCTCCCAGGCACGCAGGTACATGCTGGTCTTGCTGCTCGCGTTGCGGAACAGCAGGCGCGTAGCCCGCACTTCGGCGTTGTAGCTCTCGCCGCTGTAGAGATACGACTGCTGGTTGCCGGCCACGGTCTGCTCGTACTCGTAGCCGCTGCGCGTGGCGCCGAACAGCCAGTAGCCGACCGGCACGGAGTAGTGAAAGGTGAAGCCCTTGGTGCCGCGCTTGCCGCCGCTGAACACGTCATGGTTCAGGTTGACGTAGAACAGGTCGTTCTGGCGCAGCGCGTGGTCCAGCGACATCGTCGCACCGGCCTGGGTCTTGCCGGTGGCCTTGCTGCCGGAATCGTCCAGGCTGAGGTTGAAGCGGACCAGCCGTTGCTGCGACCACTGCACCACCAGGTCGCTCTGGCCAGGTGCGGCGTCGGCGCCTTCGGCCGGGCTGATCTGGATGTCGGCCTCGGCGGTCGGCACGCGCTTGAAATTCTCCAGCCCCTGTTCGATATCGCGCAGGTTGAGCAGGTCGCCACTGCGTGCCGGGATCGCGTTCCACAGGGTGGCGTCGCGATGGGTGCCCTCTGCGAAACGGATCTGGCGGAGCGTGCCGGGCACCGCGGTCAGTGCCAGCGTGCCGGTGGTGAGGTCCTGCGGCTGGGCCAACACGCGCGTGGTGACGTAGCCGCGCTCGACGATCGCGTTCTGTACCCGCGACATCACCACGTTGATGCCGGCGGTGCCCAGGCAGCGGCCGAGCGCCGGATCGCCTTTGACGTTGGCTGCGGGCAACGCCCACTGGAAACGGTCGGCCTGCTCGCCTTCCAGGGTGATCCGGTTGATCACGAAGCAGGGTGCTTCGTCCTGGGGCAGCCGCTCCGGTGCGGCCACCGGTGCGTCCTGAAGACGTGCATCGGGCCGGGTTTCAAGCTGCTCGCGCAGGGCGCGTTCGCGCTCCTGCTGGCGAAGCAGCTCCTGATCGGGGGCGGGCAGCTGCTGGGCACTGGCCGGCAGATAGACCAGGGCCAGCGCGGCCGCCAGCGGGGCCAGAAGGAGGGTGCGCCGGGAAGCGCCATGGGAACCGGCGCGAGCCGGGGTGGGTAGTACGGTGTTTGGCATGCAGGATCTCGAACGTGGGCTGGCACGAACCATCGTTCGCTATAGACCGCCCCTATGGAGGCCCGCCAATTTAAGAGCTATTCGCGACATGAGAACCGTCAAAAACCCCACCCACCCCGTAAGAGAACTACCCGCTCGCTTGTAGGGATTTTCCTAAATAGTCATTTTTTTGACGCATCGCACATGGAAGGGGACCGCGTGGCCCTTGTTGTGAAGGCGTTTTCACACGTAGCGCCCCGCACTGCGCGCGGCGCGGCATCGTGCCCGCGGCCGGGCCTGTCGCGTCGGCACGGCATCACCTCGCCCCACCCTGCGCGACCTGTCGGGATCGAACCCGTACAATGCCCAGTCCTGGCCCTGCTTACGGCAACGGCCCAGTCCCCTACCCCGCAGCTGCCGGCCACTGGCCGGTCTCTGCCGTTGCACCCGCGCGCCGGCATGGCCGCGGTGCGCCACCTGTCAGGAAACATGCTGATGACTCACCCCACCCCACCGTCCCAGTCCCTGCTGCACGGGCGCCTTCTTGCATTCGCCGCGATCCTGCTGGCCGCGTTGAACCTGCGCACCGCGGTCACCTCACTGACCCCGCTGCTGGATGTGCTCGGCCAGACCTTCGGCTTCGGCACCACCATGACCGGCGTGCTTGGCATGCTGCCGACCGCAGCGTTCGCCCTGTTCGGCGTGACCACCCCGGCAGTGGCGCGTCGCCTGGGCCTGGAACGGACCGCCCTGCTGGCCATGAGCCTGGCCACCGTAGGGCTGCTGCTGCGGTCGATGGCCGGCGGCGTGGGCAGCCTGCTGTTCGGCTCGGTGGTGGCGCTGGCCGGCATGGGCATCGGCAACGTGGTGGTACCGCCGCTGGTGAAGCGCTACTTCGCCAACCGCGTGGGCACCATGAGCACGCTCTACATCACCGTGTTGCAGATCGGCACGATGATGCCGGCCCTGCTGGCGGTCCCGGTCGCGCAGCAGGCGGGCTGGCGTGTGTCGCTGGGCATCTGGGCGCTGATGTCGCTGGCCGCGGCGCTGCCGTGGCTGATGCTCTCGCGTGCACGGCCGCACCCGGACACGATCAGCGCGGCCAACGATCCGTCCAGCGCGCCGCACGGCAAGGTCTGGAAAACCCCGCTGGCGTGGGGCATGACCCTGATGTTCGGCATGACCTCGTTGATGACCTATTCGATGTTCACCTGGCTGCCGCGGATCGTGGTCGAGGCCGGTGCAACACCGGCGTTCGGCGGCATCATGGTGGCGATCTTCGCGGCCTGCGGCCTGCTGCCATCGCTGACCATGCCGGCCCTGGCCGTGCGCCTGCGCAATCCCTTCGGGCTGGTGCTGATCGGCTTCAGCGCGTTCCTGATCGCCTTCGCCGGCCTGTTGTTCGCCCCGATGAAGGCCCCGTGGCTGTGGGCGGTGCTGCTCGGCATCGGGCCGTCCACCTTCCCGCTGGCCCTGACCCTGATCAACCTGCGGACCCGCACCCCCGCCGGTTCGGCCGCGTTGTCCGGCTTCATGCAGGGCGTGGGCTATGCCTTCAGCTGCCTGGGCCCGTTCCTGTTCGGCTGGCTGCACGCGGTCAGCGGCGGCTGGCACCTGCCGTTCGGCTTCCTGGTCCTGTGCGCGGTGGTGCTGTTGTGCGCCTCCTGGGTCGCCTGCAAACCGCAGAAGCTCGAAGACCAGTGGTAAGCGCCCCGGCGCGTCCATCTACACGCGTTGTGCGCAACTGCTGACGTAGCGTGTCGCTAACTGACCCGGTGGGCTGCACCGGGCAGCGTTCGGAGTCTCTGGCGTCGCCAGCCGGCTGAACAGCTTCATCGCGATGGAGTGCGCCGTCCTTGGTTGCGACATGGCCTGAATCTGCAGCGATTCAATCACTTGCCCCTCCCCTCCGGGTTCCACCCGGGGGCTGATGGGTCGTACCCGCGTCTTAACGATTTGGCAACAACTGCGCAGTCAGGCACGATTGGCATGTGATGTGCGTCACACTTTTGACGCAACACACCTTTGAAAGGATGCTCCAAGGGGGGTTCCATGTACGACCATCGGCCGCTGGCGCTCTGCGTCGGCCTGGCATGCGCGACACTCGCTTTTTCCGCTCCGGCGGCTGCAGCCACTGCGCGGGACAACGCATTGGCCGAGATCGGCCAGTTCCGGGACCATGCCCAATGGCTGGATGCACTGGCGGCGATCGAGCGGGCACGGGTGCAGTCGCCCGACGACGCATTGCTGTATCGCCTGCAGGTGCTGACCCTGGCGGACATCGGCAACGCGCACCGCGCCTGGCAGCTGTACCTGGCGCGACCGGACCTGTTCGATGCCGCCCAGAAAGAACGGCTGGAAGGCAATTACCTGGCCAAACTCGTGGGCTGGAGCCTGGCCTACGGCCCCAGCGAGGACACCCGCCTGGATGAAGCCGATGCGGCCCTGGTGCAGATGCAGCAGTACCTCGAGCGCGATGGCACCACCGTGCAGCAGGCGCCGCTGCGGATCCGCCATGACCGGCTGATCCTGCTCAACCGGCTGGGCCGCCATGCGCAGGTTCGCGAGGAGTACCGCACGCTGCTCGCCGAGGGCCACCCGGTGCCGAACTATCTGCTGGCCGCCGTCGGCGATTCGCTGATGGCCACGCAGCATCCGGCCGAGGCGATCCCGGTGCTGGAAGCCGCACTCAAGGCTGACCCGTCGCTGCCGCAGGCGCGTTCGGAACTGGCCTATGCGTATCTGGAGGACGAGCAGGCTGATACCGCCATCGCCCTGCTGAAGAAGTGGCAGGCCGATGAGCCGGCCTGGCGCTGGGCAAACGGTGCCAAAGCGCCGCATGCGAACTGGCCGCGCTACGAGGCCGACCTCAACCTGGCCATGGTGCGTGCCTACAGTGGCGACCTGCCCACTGCGCAGCGCGATCTGGAGAAGATGGTCGAGATCGGGCCAGGCAATACCGGCTCGCAATCCTCGCTGGGCAACATCTACCTGATGCGTGGCTGGCCACGGCGGGCGCTGGAGCGCTACAGCATGGCCAACACGCTGGACCCGCGCGACGTACCGGCGCGGCTGGGCCAGTACGACGCCTACGTGCAGGTGCAGCGCGATGACCTCGCGCGCCCCATCCACGACACGCTGCTCGCTGCCTACCCCAACCAGCCCTCCGTGCAGCGCATGGACCGCAGCTGGCGCGCGCACCGTGGCTGGCAGTGGCATGCCTACGCCGAAGGCGGGCGCAGCTCCGGCGGTGGCGGTGCGTCACCGCTGGGCAACGATGACGGCCGCTACGGCGTTGAAGTGCAGTCGCCGGTGCTGGACGACCGCTGGCGCCTGGTCGCGTTCGCCGATCGGCGCAGTGTGGATTTCCAGGACCAGACCATCGACCCGCTGCGGATCGGCGTGGGCACCCGTTACCGCTACGGGCGTGCCGATGCCGAAGCCTTCGTCAACCGCGCCAACGACCACATCGGCGATACCGGCCTCAGTGCCGGGTTCGGCTGGCAGTTCAGCGATCAATGGCATGCCGGCATCACCGCCGCACGCAATGATCCGGATGCCTCGATGCAGGCGCGCGTCTCAGGCATCACCGCCGACAGCATTGCGCTGGCAGCCGACTATCGCCGCGATGAACGTACTCACTGGAGCCTGGGCGCCAGTCAGTTCCGCTACGACGACGGTAATCGCCGCGATACCGTCAGCACCGCCATCGAACAACGCCTGATGACCCGGCCGACCGTGTTCGTGGATGGCCTGGGCAGCCTGTACGCCAGCCGCGGCAGCCGCGACGACGTGCCCTACTTCAACCCATCCGAGGACCACTCGGTGGAGATCGGGCTGCGCGTGGACCAACAACTGTGGCGTCACTACGAACGCCACTTCCGCCATCGCCTGACGGTCTCGGTGGGGCAGTACTGGCAGCAGGGCTATGGCAGCGCGATCGTGCCTTCGGCCGAGTACCGCCACGAGTGGCAGCTCGGCGAAGGCCGCATTTTCGAGTACGGCATCCGCTGGTCGCGACCGGTCTATGACGGACAGCGTGAACGACATATCGGCCTGGATGCCGGCCTGCGGTGGGGAGAATGACATGCGGCACATGGACTTGAAGCGTTGGACCCACTGGCTGTTGCTGGCCCTGCTCACCGTGGTGCTGCCGGCACAGGCACAGCAGCCGCCGGCCGCACTCGATGCCGCCGACAACGGCCTGCTGGTGCTCAGCTACCACGACATCCGTGACGAGGTGGCCGAGCGCGGCGACCCGGATGCGTATGCCGTCAGCACGCAGAACTTTGCTGCGCACCTGGACTGGTTGTCCGCGCATGGCTACCACCCGGTGTCGCTGTCGCAGTTGATCACTGCCTCGCAGGGTGGCACCCCGCTGCCGCCCAAGCCGGTGCTGCTGACCTTCGATGACGGGCTGCGCAGCGTGTACAGCAAGGTCTTCCCGTTGCTGCGCGCCTACAACTATCCGGCGCTGGTCGCCGTGATCACCGATTACGTGGACATGCCGGCCGGGCGCCAGATCGATTACGGCTACCGCCCGTTCACCCGCGATGATTTCCTGACCTGGGCGCAGCTGCGCGAGATGCAGAAGAGCGGGCTGATCGAACTGGCCAGCCACACCGACAATCTGCACCATGGCGTGCAGTCCAACCCGCAGGGCAACTCCACGCCGGCGGTGATCACGCGCATCTACGACCCGACCCGCAAAGCCTATGAAACCGCGGCCGAGTACGAAGCCCGCCTGCGCGCCGACCTGGGCCGCAGCGTGGAGCGCATCGAGCGCAATGTCGGGGTCACCCCGAAGGCGATCGTATGGCCGTACGCCGCCTACAACGCGTTGAGCAACGATATCGCCGAGCAGTTGGGCATGCCGGTGTCGTTCGACCTGGAAGGGCGCAGTACGCCGGTCAAAGCCGATCTGCATGGCCTGGCGCGCCTGCTGGTGACCAACAACCCGACCGTGGTGCAGTTGGCCTACGAACTGCGCCGGGATGTGGAACGCGATGGCATGCGTGCGCTGCAGATCGACCTGGATGCCGTCTACGATGCCGACCCGGTGCAACAGGGCAAGAACCTGGATGCGCTGATCGACCGGGTCAAGAAGATCGGCCCGACCCACGTGTTCCTGCAGGCCTTCGCCGATCCGGACGGCAATGGCTCGGCTGATGCGCTGTACTTCCCCAACCGGCATCTGCCGGTGCGTGCGGACCTGTTCAACCGCGTGGCGTGGCAGCTCAAGACCCGCGCCGGGGTGAAGGTGTTCGCGTGGCTGCCGGTGCTGGGTTACGAGCTCAAGGACCCGGCCATCCGCAAAGCCCTGGCCATCGAGAGCCCGGAAAGCGACGGCATCTTCCGGCTGGACTTCACCCGGCCGCAGGTCCGCAGGATCATCGATGACATCTACGAAGACCTGGCGATCAACTCGTACTTCGAGGGCCTGCTCTTCCACGATGACGCCTACCTGCGCGACACCGAGCTGACCCAGTTGCCGCCCGAAGGCGAGGATGGCGCACGTACACAGGCGCTGATCGACTTCACCCTGGAGCTGCGCAACGCCGCGCAACGCTGGCGGCCGAAACTGGGGACCGTGCGCAACCTGTATGCCCAGCCCGTTCTGGAACCGCAGAGCGCCAGCTGGTTCGCCCAGCGCCTGGACCTGTTCAACAAGGCCTACGACCACACCGCCCTGATGGCGATGCCGTGGATGGAAGGCAGCCGCAGCCCGGAACGCTGGCTGGACCGGCTGGTGGTGGCGGTGAAGCAGCACGATCCGCAGTTGTCGCAGACGATGTTCGAGCTGCAGACGCTGGACTGGCGCACCAGCAAGCCGATCCCCGGCGACCGCCTGCGCGCGCAGATCCGTCGTCTACAGGCGCAGGGCGTGCGTCATTTCGCCTGGTATCCGGATGATTTCATCGCCGGACGTCCCTCCACGTATGACGCCCGCGCGGCCATGTCGGCCCGCAGCTTCCCGTACGAGGAAAAGTGAGGTCGCCATGCATCCTCTTCTCTACGCGCTGTTCCAGTTCGCCTTCTTCTACCCGATGGTGATGGCGTTCTTCTGGATGTCCGGCGGCCTGTATTACTTCTTCCGGCGCGAGCGAAAGGCCCGTGACCGTGATGACCCGCCGCCGATGGATGTCTATCCGTTCGCCTCGATCCTGATCCCCTGCCACAACGAAGCGGAGAATCTGGACGACACGATTGGCTCGGCGCTCAAGCAGAATTACCCGGATTTCGAAGTCATCGCCATCAACGATGGCAGCAGCGACGATACCGGCGCGCGGCTGGATGCCCTGGCCGCCCTGCACCCGCGGCTGCGGGTGGTGCACCTGGACCGCAACCTGGGCAAGGCCAATGCGCTGCGCATGGGCGCGCTGGCGGCACGTTCGGAGTTCCTGGTATGCATCGATGGCGATGCGATGCTGGAGGAGTACGCCACGCACTGGATGGTGTGGCACCTGACCTCGGGCCCGCGCGTGGGCGCGGTCACCGGCAACCCGCGCATCCGCAACCGCTCCACCCTGCTGGGCCGGCTGCAGGTGGCCGAGTTCTCCTCGATCATCGGCATGATCAAGCGGGCGCAGCGAGTGTACGGGCGCATCTTCACCATCTCCGGGGTGATCGCCGCGTTCCGTCGCACGGCCCTTCACCGGATCGGTTACTGGTCCGATGACATGGTGACCGAGGACATCGACATCAGCTGGCGCCTGCAGCTGGACCATTGGGACATCCGTTACGAGCCCAATGCGCTGTGCTTCATCCTGATGCCGGAAACCTTGAAGGGGCTGTGGCGGCAGCGCCTGCGCTGGGCCCAGGGCGGTGTGGAAGTGCTGCTGCGGCATGGCGGCTCGCTGTTCCACTGGCGCAAGCGCCGCATGTGGGGCGTGCTGCTGGAGTACATCCTCAGCGTGCTGTGGGCCTACACGATGCTGGCGATCATCGTGTTGTGGGCGGTGGGCAAGTTCATGGTGCTGCCGCCGGAGCTGTACATCGCCACGCTGCTGCCGCAGTGGCATGGCGTGATCCTGGCCCTGGTCTGCCTGATGCAGTTCGCCAGCAGCCTGATCATCGACCGCCGTTACGAAACGCATATTGGACGTAACTACTTCTGGGTGATCTGGTACCCGATGGCGTACTGGCTCATCAGTCTGTTCACGACCCTGGTGGCGTTCCCCAAGACGTTGTTCAAACGTCGTGGCAAGCGCGCGGTCTGGGTCAGTCCTGACCGGGGTATCCGATGAACACCGTCAAATCCACCCGCCGCTTCGATTCGCGGCTGATCCAGAAACCGCGCCAGCAACCGCGCCTGCAGCGCACCGCCTGGGGTTTTGTGACCATCGCCTTCTGGGCGTTCTACTTCTACCTGTGGGCACCGCTGGTAACGCTGATCTCGTGGCTGCTCGGCGGGCGGATGGCGTGGGCGCAGCTGTACGAACAGAAGCAGACGGTCGATCCGTTCGTGGTGATCGCGCTGCCGGTGATGCTGGTGTGCTGCGCGGCGCTGCTGATCGCCTGGGCCGAGTACAACCGCATGCGGTTCACCGGCAAGGAGCGCCGGCTGCCGCATGACGATGTGACCCGCGAGGAGATGGCGCATGACCTCGGCGCGAGCGTGGCCGTGGCCGCGTCGCTGGCCGATGGCAAGTCGGTGACGCTGCACATGGACGAGCACGCGCGGCCGGTACGGGTCACCGCGGGGGCATTGGCGGTCGCATACCGGTAATCGCGCGGGGGTTGGCAGACCGGTAGTGCCGGCCGCTGGCCGGCGCCACGGATTGCCAGGATGCGAAGGAGCCGGCCAGCGGCCGGCTCTACCGGGTCACGCGCGCGTCTGGCCTTCGCCGCGGACGACGAAGCGTTCGACGGTGAGCGCCTCCAGCCCCATCGGGCCATAGGCGTGCAGGCGGGTGGTGGAGATGCCGATCTCCGCACCCAGACCGAGCTCGCCCCCGTCGGAGAAGCGCGAGGAGGCGTTGACCATCACCACCGCCGAGCGCAGCGCATGCACGAAGTGCTCGGCTGCCGCGGCGTCTTCCGTGGCAATCACTTCGGTATGGTCCGAGCTGTACTGCTGGATATGCATCAGTGCCTGTTCGAGGTCATCGACCACGCGCACGGCGATGATCAGATCCAGATACTCGGCGGCGTAATCCTCCTCGCTGGCCGGCTCGGCATCGGGCAGCCACTGCCGCGCCACCGCGTCGGCGCGCACCCGCACGCCGCGCTCGGCCAGTGCATGCGCGGCCAACGGCAGGAAGCTCGGCGCGAGGTCGGCATGGACCAGAAGCGTCTCCAGCGAGTTGCAGGCCGAGGGTCGGCTGCATTTGCCATCCACCAGCAGGCGCAGCGCAAGCGCGGGGTCGGCGGCGCGGTCCACGTACAGATGGCAGACACCCTTGTAGTGCTTGATCACCGGCACACGGGCATGCTCGGCCACGAAGCGGATCAACCCTTCCCCACCACGCGGAATCGCCAGATCGATCACATCGTTGAGCTGTAGCAGGGCAAGCATGGTCTCGCGGCGCAGATCCTCCACCAGGGTCAATGCGGCATCGGCGACGCCCGCCTCGCGCAGCGCGCGCTTGAGCGAGGCGGCAATGGCAGTGTTGGAGTAGATCGCCTCCGAGCCACCGCGCAGGATCACGCCGTTGCCGGCCTTGATGCACAGCGCGGCAGCGTCGGCGGTCACGTTCGGGCGCGCTTCGTAGATCATCGCGATGACGCCCAGCGGCACGCGCACTTTCTGCACCCGGATGCCATTGGGACGCACGTCATCGCGGGTCACCTGCCCGACCGGATCGGGCAACGCAGCGACCTCGCGCAGCGCGGCGGCGATACCGGCCAGACGCTGCGGGTTCAGTGCCAGGCGGTCCAGCATCGCGGTGCCGATGCCCTTTTCCGTCGCCGCCGCAAGATCGCGGGCGTTGGCCGCGAGAATCGCATCGGTATCGGCTTCCAGCGCGGCGGCCATCGCGTCGAGCAGATCGGCCTTGGCCGACGCAGACAACTGCGCCAGCTGCCGGGCAGCGTCCCGGCAGGCCAGCGCCTGGCTGCGGATGTCGGTGGTGGAGCTGGCGACCATCTCAATATCCTCGGAAAAAACGGTAGGGCCACGCCATGCGTGGCCGGGGGATGTCGAACGGACCCAGGTTGCGCAGCCACGCATGGCGTGGCTCTACCGTGGATGTTCTTACGCTTTACAGCAACACCAGATCGTCGCGGTGGATGACGTTGCCACCGTAGTTGTAGCCCAGCACGCTCTCGATGTCGCGCGAGTGGCGCCCGGCGACGCGGCGGATGTCGCTGGCCGAATACTGGCTGACGCCGCGGGCCAGGCAGACCTCGCCGGACTCGCTGCGTTGCCGGATCTCGACCATGTCGCCGCGGCGGAAGTCGCCCTCGGCGCCCAGCACCCCGCCAGGCAACAGCGAGGCACCCTTGCCACGCAGGGCATCGGCTGCGCCGGCATCGACCAGGATCGCGCCCGGCTCCAGCGGCGCGTGCCGCAGCCAGTACTTGCGCGCGGCCACCCGGGTCTGCGCGGCATGGATGCGGGTGCCGAACAACCGCCCCTGGCTGAGCGCACGCACCACCTCGGCACTGCGCCCGTTGAACAGGCAGGTCTCGATGCCCACCCGCCCGGCCTTGGCCGCGGCTTCCAGCTTGGTATGCATGCCACCGGTACCGGCGCCACTGCCGGCGCCGCCGGCCATCGCCAGGACCTCCACGGTCAACTCGGGCACGTCATGGATCGGCCGTGCCTGCGGATCGCGACGCGGGTCGGCGCTGTACAGGCCGTCGATATCGGTGGCGATGAACAGCACATCGGCGTCGATCAACGCGGCTACGGTCGCAGCGAGGTTGTCGTTGTCGCCGAGCTTGAGCTCATCCACCGAGACGGTGTCGTTCTCGTTGACCACCGGCAGCGCGCCCAACCGCAACAGCTCGTTGAGCGTGGCGCGGGCGTTGAGGTAACGGCGGCGATTGCGCAGGTCATCATGGGTCAGCAGCACCTGCGCCACCGGGCGTTCGAAAAAGCGCTGCCAGAGCCCGATCAGCTGTGCCTGGCCCAGCGCGGCGAGCGCCTGCCGCGCTGCCATCGCCGCGCCGGCTTCCAGCGCGCGCGGCACGATTGCCCGGCCGGCCGCAACCGCGCCGGAGGATACGATCACCACCTCGCGCCCAGCCAATACGTTGGCCGAGACGAACTGGGCCAGGCCCAGCGCGTGGCGTGGCGAGAGGCCGCCGCCGTCAGCGGCCAGCAGGCTGCTGCCCACTTTGAGTACGGCGCGTTTCCACTGCGGGACGGATTGTTCGGTAAACGGCGAAGGCACGGGCTGGTTCATGTGGTCGGCGCGCTCAGCGCGTGCTCCATTCGTGGATACGGGCGGTGGCGCTGCCGTGCACCAGCAGCGGATCGCTGTCGACCAGCGCCTGCGCAGCGGTCAGGTCAGCGATGTCCTGCAGCACGTAAGCGCCGCCGCTCTTGTCGGTGAAGCCACCGGTCAGCAGCAGCTGCCCGCGGGCACGCACCTCATCGAGAAAACGCGCGTGTTCGGCACCGACCTCATCGCGGAAGTCCGGCGTACGGGTGACCATCACCAGGTAACAGGTTTTCATAGAGATCCTTTCCCGGGCAGCACCCGGCAAGACGTTACAAAAACGGCGACCTTGCGGCCGCCGTCGTGATCACACCAGTGCCGCCCAGCGGGCGCGCAGTTCATCCAGCCGCAGGTCGGCCGCCGCGCCGGGCGATACGCGCGCGGCCAGGCTGCCTTCGGGGGTTCGCCCCTGCCCTGCCGTGTCCGCCGCCGCGGCGGCAGCCTTGTAGGCCTCGCGGAACGGCACACCGGCCACGGCTGCCTCCACCGCGACATCGGTGGCGTACATGCCCGAGTCGATCGCCGCGCACAGCTTGTCGTCGCGCCATTCCAGGTTGGCCAGCAGCGCCGGCAGCAGTTCCAGCGCGGCCAGGCCGCGGCCGAAGCCGTGGAAGATCGCGCCCTTGCTGCTCTGCAGATCGCGGTGGTAGCCCGAGGGCAGCGACAGCAGCTGCTCGATCTCGGTGCGGGCCGCGGCCACGCTGGCATGGGTGGCGCGCATCAGTTCGATCACGTCCGGGTTGCGCTTGTTCGGCATGATCGAGCTGCCGGTGGTGTACTGCGCCGGCAACGCCACGAAGCCGAACTCGCCGCTGGTGAACAGCGACAGGTCCCATGCGATGCGGCGCAGGTCCAGGGTGGCGCCGCCGAGTGCTTCCAGCGCCGCCAGTTCGAACTTGCCGCGAGAAAGCTGCGCGTAGATCGGCGAGATCTGCATGCGCGCAAAGCCAAGCGCTTCAGTGGTATGCGCGCGGTCCAGCGGCAGATTCACGCCGTAGCCGGCGGCCGTGCCGAGCGGATTGGCATCGACCAGGTTGAACGTGTCGTGCGCGCGGATCGCGTTGTCGATGAAGGCCTCGGCCCAGCCGGCCCACCACATGCCCGCCGAGGACACCACGGCGCGCTGGATGTGGGTGTAGCCGGGCACGGGCAGGTCTTTCTCGGCCTCGGCGCGATCCAGCGAGACCTTGGCGATCTCGCGGCTCAGTTCGGCCACGCGCAGCAGCTTGTCCTTCAGCCACAGCCGGGTGGCGACCAGGATCTGGTCGTTGCGGCTGCGGCCGGTGTGGATCTTGCGGCCGGCATCGCCGAGGCGCTCGGTCAGGCGCGCTTCGATCGCCGAGTGGCAATCCTCGAAGCGCTCATCCAGCACGAACGCGCCACTGCGGAAATCCTCGGCCAGCACGTCCAGCTCGCGCTGCAGGCCGATGCGCTCGTCATTGCCGAGGATGCCGATGTTCTCCAGGCCCTGCGCGTGCGCCTTGCTGGCCGCCACGTCGTAGAGGAAGAACTCGCGGTCCAGGATCACATCATCGCCGGCCAGGAAGGTCTGGATCTTGGCGTCTACCGCCACGCCGGGCTTCTGCCACAGAAGGTCTGCCATGTCTTGCTCCATAGGCGGAGTCGCTCCGCCGGGTTGTCAGGGCGCGCGCAGGGGGCCGCGCAGCGCCGTGGGAATCAGTGCGGGATCGAGGCCAGTTCGTCCAGACCCAGCGCCAGGTTGAGGTTCTGCATGGCCTGGGTGGCCGCGCCCTTGAGCAGGTTGTCCAGGGTCGCCACCACCACCACGCGCTTGCCGCCCGGGGCCACGTCGAAGCCGCCGATCTGCACGCCATGCCGGCCGGCGATCTGGCTGACCCACGGCGCTTCGTCGAGCACCTCGATCAGCGCCTCATCGGCGTAATACTTCTGGTAGAGCGCGATCACATCCTCGCGCTTGACTACCGTGTTGAGCCACAGGTTCACCGTCATGGTGATGCCACGGAAATGCGGCGCCACGTGCGGCATGAACTCGACCGGCACGCGCAGGTGCGCAGTGACTTCGCGCTCGTGCACATGGTTGGTCAGCGCATACGGCATGAGGTTGTCACGCAGCAGTTCCGGATTGTTCTTGTCCGAGGGCGTGGTGCCCGCGCCGGAGTAGCCGGACACACCAAAACACTGCGGCGGGCCGGCCAGCTGCTGCAGCAGCGGGCTGATCGCCAGCTGCATCGCGGTGGCGTAGCAGCCCGGATTGCTGATGTGCTTCTGGCCCAGGTAGTCGCCCCGGGTCAGCTCCGGCAGGCCGTAATACCAGCTCGGCTCGAAGCGGTGATCGGCCGACAGATCGACGATCACCGTGTCCGGCCTGGCCGCATCCAGCGCGGCGACGAACGGTGCGGCCAGGCCATTGGGCAGCGCCAGGATCACCGCGTCCATGCCCTTTGCAGCGACGGCATCTGCATCCAGGTTTTCGAACTGCAGCTCACCCTGCCAGTCGCCGTGGTGATCGCTCACGCGCTGGCCGGCCAGCTCGCGCGAGGAGACGAAGCCCAGCTGCAGGCTCGGGTGGGCGGCGATCAGCTTGATCAGCTCGGCGCCGGTGTGGCCACGTGCGCCGACGATGCCGACGGTGAAGATCTTGGTACTCATGCGTGTGCGTCCAGGCGGTGCTGCAGGTGGCGTTTCACCCCCTGCCATTCCGCATCGATGATGGAGAAGATGACGGTGTCGCGCGGGGTGCCGTCCGGGTGGCGCTTGTGGTTGCGCAGCACGCCGTCCTGCTTGGCGCCCAGCCGCGCGATCGCGGTGCGCGAGGTGACGTTGAACCAGCTGGTCTCGAACACCACGCTCAGGCATTCCAGCCGCTCGAAGGCATGGGTGAGCAGCATCAGTTTGGTTTCGGTGTTGATGCCGGTGCGCTGGGCGGCTTCGCCATACCAGGTGTAGCCGATGCTCAGGCGCGGCACCTCGGCGTCCAGATCGTAGTAGCGGGTGGTGCCGACCACTTCATCGGCATCGTTGAGGACCACGAACGGCAACACCTTGCCCTCGGCCTGCGCCTGCAGCGCGGCCTGGACATAGGCGGTCATGGTCTTCGCACTCGGCACCTGGGTGTACCAGAGCTTGGACAAGGTGCCATCCCCCAGTGCGCCGCGCAGGCCATCGATATGCGCCATCTGCAGCGGCTCCAGCCGGGCATGGGTGCCGGCCAGCGTGGGGACCTTGGTCCAATCGGCAAGATTCATCGGGTTCAGCCCTCCAGGCTGGGGGTGCGTGCGGCGCAATGCTCGACGTACGCTTTGATGCGGTCGAAGCCATCGGCGCCGAACCAGAACACCTTCCAGTGGCCCTGCTTGTAGCAGCCATCGGATTCGGCGTAATAGAAGTGATTGATCGGGTTGCCGTTGCGCGAGCGCCAGAACAGCTGCGGGGTTTCGTCCAGCATGACATTCCAGACCGCGCGGCCAAGGCCTTCGCCCTGCGCGTCATCCAGCACGGCGAACTTGTCCAGGTAGACCCCTTCCGCTTCATCGGTGAGGATCACCGCGGTGCGGTAGTTCTCGCTGACGTAGGCACGCAGCAGCTTGGTCTTCTGGAAATAATCCGCCACCAGGGTGCGGCCGAAGCTGGATTCGATCAGCTGCTTGAGGCGCGGCAGATCGAGTTCGTCCCAGCGGGTGGCGCGCAGCACTTTCTCGCCCTTGCGCACCAGCGTGCCCGAGCCCTTGTGGGTGAACAGTTCCTTGGCCAGGTCCGCCGGGCGGGTGATGGAGACCGAGGATTCCAGCGGCAGCCGATCCAGCAGGTCCTTGATCTGTTCGATCTTGACCCGCATGCCGCCATGGATCCACGGCTGCTGCATCAGCTGGTCGTACTCGGTGGAGAGGTTGATCGAGTCGATCACCTTGCCCTCTTCATCCAGCAGGCCGCCGGTGCCGGTGAGGAAGATGATCTTGTACGGCTGCAGTTCCTGCACCAGCTCGTTGGCGGCGAAATCAGCGTTGACGTTGAGGATCTGCCCGCAGCGGGTCTCGCCCAGGCTGGTGATCACCGGGATCGAGCCGGCGCGCAGGCTGGCCTCGATCGGGGCCAGGTTGACCTTCTTGACCTCACCGACCAGGCCGTAGGTGTCCTGGTCCAGGTACTCGGCTTCGAACACGCCCCCGGTGATCGAAGTCGCGCGCGCGCCATTCTGCTGCAGCGCTTCAACCAGCTGCAGGTTGGAGGCCTGGAACACCCGACGCACGATCGCCAGGCCTTCGGCCGAGGTCACGCGCAGGCCGTTCACGGTCTGCTTCTCGATGCCGGCCGCCGAGAGCTCGGCGTCCAGCTGCGGGCCGGCACCATGCAGCACGATCGGGGTCAGGCCGACTTCCTGCAGGAACGACAGCGAGGAGGTCAGCGCGTCCAGGTCATCGCGCAGCACCGCGCCGCCGACCTTGACCACGGCGAAGCGTTTGGCGTCCAGCTGCGAGAAACGCTTGAGGTACTGGCTGATCTCCTTCGCGCTGGCCATGCTCGAGAGCAGGCGCACGATGGTCTGACGGGTCTGGCGGTGGGGCTGGGAAGAAGGCATTTCGATATCGTCGCAGGCGGCCGCAGCCGCGATGGGAGTTCCGTCAGTGGGGGACCACGACGGCGTCATTCGATCAGGCGCCGTGCGCGATGATGCGGTGCACGGACTCGGTGTAACGCTGCAGCTGCTCCAGCGTCACGAACTCATCGGCGGTGTGGGCCTGGGCGATGTCGCCCGGGCCGTACACCAGCGTGGTGTAACCGCCGGCCGAAAACAGCGAGGCCTCGGTCCAGAAATCCACCGCGTTGCCGATCGGGATATCCAAGGCATCGGCCACGTCACGCGCGGCCAGACGGCGGTTTTCTGCTTCGGCAATATCGCCGGCCGGGAAGCTGGGCCCGCGGAAGGTCTCGGTGAACACCGCGGCCTCCGGTTCGGCAAAACCGGCAAAGGTGGCCAGCAGCGCATCGATATCCATCGACGGCAGCGGGCGGAAGCCGAAACGCACTTCGGCCGCGGGTGCGATCATGTTGGCCTTGATGCCGCCTTCCACGCGCCCGATGTTGAAGCGCAGGCCGGTCAGCCCGCCAAAGCGCGCGTGCGACAGCGACTCGACATGGTCCAGCGCGCGGTTGCCCCAGCGCATCGCCTGGTGCAATGCGCTGGCGGCCGCACCCTGCTTGCCCGAGGCATGCCCGGCCCGGCCGGTGAACTGCATCAGCACCGAACTGATGCCACGGTGCGCGAGCACCGCTTCGCTCATCGTGGGCTCGGCGACCAGCACCGCTTCGTACGGAATGCCCCGGGCGAGGAAGGCGGCGATGCAACGCGGGTCGTTGGCCTCCTCGTCGCTGGAGAACAGGAACGCGGCATCGCCATCGCTGGCGTTGGCCGCGGCCACCAGGGCCGCCGCAGCGCCCTTGATGTCGCACACGCCCAGCCCGATCACGCGATCGTCCGCTCGCCGCATCACGTGCGGGTCGGCCGTCCAATGCGGCGAGTCCGGCACGGTATCCAGGTGCACATTGAACAGATATTTCGGCGTGCCACGCACCGCATACAGGCTGACCGCACCGTCGCCATGGTCGAGCACCTCCACGTGGAACCCGGGCAGGTTCGCGCGCAGGTAATCGAAGATGCCGCCAGTGGTGATCGCACGCGGCGGGTTGCGCGTGTCGAAGGACACGAGCTGCTGCAGGTGATCGAGTGTCTGTTCAAGCATGTGTCTGAGTATCCGTAGGGTTCAACATCGGTAGTGCCAGCCGCTGGCCGGCTCTGCAATGATCCAGCCGTGCCACGCGCCGGCCAGCGGCCGGCACTACCATCCATCGCCGTTGCGAGGCGCCGGCCAGGGGCCGGCACCCCGGTGCATCGCCTTAGCGGTTCACCTGCGCGTACAGGGTGGAGCTCATGCCGAACAGCTTGATGAAGCCTTCCGCCTCTTCCACGCCCCAGTCGGCCGACTGTGCATACGTGGCGCCCTTGGTGTTGAGCAGGTGCGGCGACTTCACCGCAACGGCGTCCACACGGCCACCACGGGTTTCCAGCACCACTTCGCCGTTGACCTTGGCCTGGGAGGACTTCAGGAAGGCCTCGATATCGGTCTTGAGCGGGTCGTGGTAGAAGCCTTCGTACACCAGCTCCACCCACTTGCGCGCCACGTCCGGCTTGAAGCGGTTCTGCTGCTTGGTCAGCACCGCATCTTCCAGCGCGCGGTGCGCGGCCAGCAGCGAAACCAGGCCCGGCGCTTCGAACACGATGCGGCCCTTCAGGCCGATCACGGTGTCGCCGGTGTACACGCCACGGCCCACGCCGTACGGGGCGAACAGCTTGTTGAGCTTGGCCAGGATCTGCTCACCCGGCAGCGCCTTGCCGTCCAGCTCGACCGCTTCGCCTTCGACGAACTTCAGGGTGACCGTCAGGGCCTGTTCCGGCCATTCGCTGCGCGGTGCGCACCAGCCGCGGGCACCCTCGCCCGGGGCTTCCCAACGGTCGATCTCGCCGCCGGACATGGTCAGGCCGAGCAGGTTCTCGTTGATGGTGTAGGCCTGCTGCTTGGCCCGCACGCCGAAACCGCGCTCTTCCAGGTACTTCTGCTCGTAGGCGCGGGTCTGGGTGTGTTCTTTCTGGATCTCGCGGATCGGGGCGACGATCTGGTAGTCGCCCAGTGCCTTCACGGCCAGGTCGAAGCGGACCTGGTCGTTGCCCATGCCGGTGCAGCCGTGGGCGATGATGTTGGTGCCCAGTTCGGCGGCGCGCTTGAGCGCGGCGTCCACGATCAGGTAACGATCCGAGACCAGCAGCGGGTACTGGCCCTGGTAGCCCTCACCGGCCCACACGAACGGCTTGACGAAACCGCTCCAGATGGCCGGACCGCCGTCGACGGTGACGTGGCTGGTGACGCCCAGTTCGGCCGCACGCTTCTCGATGAAATCGCGCTCCTCGTCATCCACGCCGCCGGTGTCGGCGAACACGGTATGCACGTTGTAGCCGCGCTCCTGCAGGTAGGGCACGCAGAAGCTGGTGTCGAGTCCGCCGGAGAAGGCCAGGACGATGTCTTTCTTGCTCATGGGGGTCAGGTCCAAGTGGGAATGCAATGTGGAATGCGTTTTTCGAGGCGGTAGAGCCACGCCATGCGTGGCTGCTATTCGTTGGGCGCCGCGAAGCCACGCATGGCGTGGCTCTACGGCCGCCGTGCTGCTTATCGTCCTGCCAGCGCCGACATGATCGCCTTCTGCACATGCAGGCGGTTTTCAGCCTCGTTGATCGCGATGCACTGCGCCGAGTCCATCACGCCGTCGGTGGCCTTCACGTTGCGACGCAGCGGCAGGCAGTGGCTGAACACGCCGTTGTTGGTCAGCGCCATCTTGGCTTCGTCCACGATGAAGTGCTTGTACTGGTCGCGGATCGGCTTCTCCGGCTCCCAGTTGCCGAAGAACGGCAGCGCGCCCCAGCTCTTGGCGTAGACGACATCGGCGCCGGCGTAGGCGCTGGCGATGTCATGGCTCACCTGCAGCGAACCACCGCTCTCGGCCACGTTCTGCTCGGCCCAGCCCATGTAGCGCTCATCCAGGATGTAATCCGGGGTCGGGCACAGCAGGGTCACGTCCATGCCCATGCGGGTGGCGATGGTCAGCGCCGAGTTGGCCACGGCGGTGTTCAGCGGCTTGGGGTGGTAGGTCCAGGTCAGCACGTACTTCTTGCCGCGCAGGTCCTGGGTGCCGAAGTGTTCCTGCAGCGCCATCACATGGGCCAGTTCCTGGCACGGGTGGGTGATGGTTTCCATGTTGATCACCGGCACCGGCGAGTACTTGGCGAAGCTCTTGAGCACTTCGTCTTCGCGGTCCTTGGTCCAGTCGATGAACTTCGGGAACGCGCGCACGCCGATCAGGTCGACGTAGCGGCCCAGCACCCTGGCCACTTCGGCGATGTGCTCTTCGGTATCCCCGTCCATCACCGTGCCCAGGTTGAACTCGATCGGCCAGGCATCCTTGCCCGGCTGCAGCACGATCGCGTGGCCGCCCAGCTGGAACGCGCCCAGCTCGAAGCTGGTGCGGGTACGCATGGAGGGGTTGAAGAACACCAGGGCAATCGACTTGCCCTTGAGCTCGTCGCCCAGCTTGTTGCGCTTGAACAGCGCGGCCTGGGTCAGCAGGGCATCCAGGTCGGTGCGGCTCCAGTCCTGGGTGTTCAGGAAGTGCTTCAGGGACATCGATCGATCCTTTGCGGCTGGTTTTCCACCGTTTCCGGCGGGGGTTGGGGGCGCCGGGGCGCGGTCAGGGCTCAACAAAACACATACAGATGAAACTTTTCAGATCGCAGAAACGAAAAAACCCAGCGCGGGGGCTGGGTTTTCCGAACAGACAGCACGAAGCTCCGGTTACCCAGCGAAAATGTGGGGTTCCGGTCGGCGGGCACGCGACGTCATGCCCGTAGCCATACGGGCGGCGCTGGTGTCGTGCTGGAAGTCGGTGAGTTTCATGGCCGCCCATCTTTGCATGCACCCGGGGTGGGTGCAAGGCCTGAATGGAAATTCAGTTTGAAGGTGTCGCCGATGGGGCGACGGAAGGGGTCACGGATTGGCGCCGCCGGCCTGTTCATTGCCGACCCAGGGGGTGATCGAGACCCGGATCTTGAGCCGGTTGCCCGGGTCTTCGGGCAGGCGCGAGCGGTACTTGGTGCCCTTGTAGACGTAGTCCACGTCGTAGGCGATCGGGCGGCGGAACTCACGGCCCACCGGAATGATCTTGCAGTCCCGGGTCAGCAGTGGACCGGTATTGGCCGGCGCGGCCTCCACCACGACGGTTTCCGAATAGCCACTCTCATCGGTGCTGCCATCTTCGCGGCGGAAGATCGAGCGCACCGAATCCATGAAACGTCCGAAACGACCCTTGTCTTCCTGCGGCTCTTCGCCGGTGACGTTGACCGGAGCCAGCGTGCGGGTGGAGACCGGCTCGCAGTGCTCCTCGGTACGCGTGGCGCGCAGGGTCTGGAAGACCGGCTCCACGTTGAGCACCTGGGCGTAGTCGAACTTGACGTTCTCCACGATCACCACCCGGTTGCGCACCTCACCGTCCTGGGCGCACGCCCCGAAGGCGGCACTTCCGAGCAGGCAGACCAGCGTCAACAACGAAGCGGATTTCATTGGCAACAAGGAAAAGGACAAGGGGGATAGTTTAGGCAGTGCCAGGCACAAGGGGCTGAACATTACCCTTCCGTGACGCGTATGCCCATAGGTCGGGCCCCAGCCGCGGCCCCGGGGCCGCCTCCACGGGGCCGATCGGCTGAAGCCTTCAGCCGGCGGCCGTGGTGACGCGAACGCCTGCATGCCCTGCCCCGCATCCCCCCAAAGGCCCCGACACGTTCTAAAATCGACCGCTTACCCCCGCTCCCGACCCTCATGACCCTGCGCCTGCACAACAACCTGACACGCCAGCTCGAACCGTTCACCCCGCTCGATCCGACCTGTCCGACCCTGTATGTGTGCGGCCCCACCGTCTACAACTACGTCCACATCGGCAACGCCCGTGGCCCGGTGGTGTTCGGGGTGCTGGCCGACGTGCTCCGGCGCCGTTTCGGCGGCCTGCGCTATGCCCGCAACATCACCGACGTGGATGACAAGATCAACACGGCCGCGCGCGAGCAGCAGGTCCCGATCAGCACCATCACCGACCGCTTCGCCGCCGCCTACCGCGAGGACATGGCCGCGCTGGGCGTGGTCCCGCCGGACATCGAGCCGGAAGCCACCGCGCATATCCCGCACATCATCACGATGATCGAGCAGTTGATCGGCAACGGGCATGCGTATGCCGCCGAGGGGCACGTGCTGTTCTCGGTGAGCTCCTACGCCGATTACGGCAAGCTCTCGCGCCGCGACCCGGACGAGATGCTGGCCGGCGCGCGCGTCGACGTGGCGCCGTACAAGCGCGACCCGGGCGACTTCGTGCTGTGGAAGCCGTCCAGCGACGACCTGCCGGGCTGGGCATCGCCGTGGGGCCGTGGCCGCCCGGGCTGGCACATCGAGTGCTCGGCGATGGCTGCCGCGCATCTGGGGCCGACCATCGACATCCATGCCGGCGGCGTGGACCTGCAGTTCCCGCACCATGAAAACGAGATCGCGCAGAGCGAGTGCGCGCACGGCGGGCAGACGTTCGCCCGGTTCTGGCTGCACAACGGCATGCTCAACTTCGGCGGCGCCAAGATGAGCAAGTCGATCGGCAACATCGAGCGCGTGCACGACCTGGTCCGCCAGCATGCCCCCGAGGCGCTGCGCTATGCGCTGCTGTCGGCCCACTACCGCCAGCCGCTGGACTGGTCCGACGCGCTGATCGAGCAGTCTGTGCGTACGCTGGACCGCCTGTACGGCACCCTGCGCGACCTGGTCGACGTGGAGGCTGCTGCGGTGATTCCGGCCGAGATCGAGGCCGCGCTGGATGACGACCTCAACACGCCGCAGGCACTGGCCGAGCTGGCCCGCATCGCCGGCGAGGCACGCAGGGCCGGCGACGCCGACAAGGCGCACTGGAAATCCGCCCTGCTCGGCGCCGGTCTGGCACTGGGCCTGCTGCAGCAGGATCCCGCCGCATGGTTCGGTACTGCAGGCGGTACCGATGACGATGCGGCCATCCAGGCCCTGATCGACGAACGCGCCGCCGCCAAGCAGGCGCGTGACTTCGCCCGCGCCGATGCGATCCGTGACCAGCTGGCCGCCGAAGGCATCGTGCTGGAAGACACCGCCCAGGGCGTGCGCTGGTCGCGCAAACGCTGAACGGCCGCCCGGCTGACCGTCGGGCGCTGCCAGACACTGCCCGGTCCGCCGGGCGTCGCCACGACACAGGCCCGGCCACGGACGGCCAGGCTGCTTCCCCCGCAAACGCACGGTCACCCACGGACGGCGAACACCGACCCGGAGCCCCCATGACCCCCACCTCCCCGTTCCCGCTCGAACCCACCGCCGCCGAAGCCCAGGCTGCCATCGCCGAGGAATTCGCGTTCTTCGGTGACTGGTCCGAGCGCTACCAGTACCTGATCGACCTGGGCCGCAAGCTGCCCACCTTCCCGGAAGAATGGAAAACCGAAGCGCACCGCCTGCTCGGTTGCCAGTCCATGGTCTGGATCGTGCCGGAGGGCAACGCCGAGGCCCTGCGCTTCCACGCGATCAGTGATTCGGCGATCGTCTCCGGGCTGATCTACCTGGCCCTGCGCGTGTACTCGGGCCGTTCCGCTGCCGAGATCCTGGCCACCGAGCCAAGCTACATCCAGGACATCGGGCTGTCGCGTCACCTCTCGCCGACCCGCAGCAACGGCGTGGCGGCGATGCTGGCCTTCATCCGCGACACCGCGCAAGCGCAGTCGTGACGCCCTCCGCCGATCCGCAGGAGCCCGACAGCGCCCTGCAACTGCTGGCCCGCCCGGGCTTTTCGCTGGTGCTGGCGTATCGCATCTTCGCGATGCTCTCCTACCAGATCGTCGCGGTGACGGTCGGTTGGCATATCTACGAAGTCACCCGCAATCCGTTCTCGCTGGGCCTGATCGGCCTGGCCGAGGTACTGCCATTCTTCTGCGTGGCGCCATTTGCCGGCTACCTGGTCGACCACCTGCCCCGCCGCCGGCTGGGCATGGTCGCCTGCAGCGGGCTGGTGATGACCGCGCTGGTGCTGACCGCGGTGGCCCAGGGTTGGCTGCCGTTCCACGGGGTGTGGCCGATCTACGCGGCGATCGCACTGACCGGCATGGTCCGCGCGTTCCTCTCGCCGATCTACAACGCGCTGTTCGCCCGTGTGCTGGAGCGCACCCAGTATGCGCGCGGCGCGGGCCTGGGCGCAGTGGTGTTCCAGGCCGGCATGGTGGCCGGCCCCGCGCTGGGCGGCGTGCTCGTGGCCTGGGGCGGCAAGGGGGTGGCCTACGGCGTGGCGGTCGGCGTGTCGCTGATCGCGCTGGGCTGCCTGGCGGCGCTGCGTGTCTCCGAGCCGGTGCATACGGGCCCGGCGGCGCCGATCTTCAAGAGCATCGCCGAGGGCGGCCGCTTCGTGCTGGGCAACCGGATCATGGTCGGGGCGATGGCGCTGGACATGTTCTCGGTGCTGCTCGGCGGGGTGGTGGCGATGCTGCCGGCGTTCCTGCACGAGATCCTCCACCACGGCCCGGAAGGCCTGGGCGTGCTGCGTGCGGCGCCGGCGCTGGGTTCGGTATGCGTGGGCCTGTGGCTGGCGCGTCGCCCGTTGCAGCGCAATGCGGGGCGCGTGCTGTTGTTCGCGGTGGCCGGTTTCGGGCTGTGCGTGATCGGGTTCGGGTTGTCGTCGAATTTCTGGTTGTCGGCGGCGATCCTGCTGTTCTACGGTGCCTTCGATGGTGTCTCGGTGGTGGTACGTTCGACGATTCTGCAGTTGGCGACGCCGGAGGAGATGCGCGGGCGGGTGTCGTCGATCAATGGCATTTTCATCAGTTCGTCCAATGAGTTGGGCGCGTTCTATGCGGGCACGATGGCGAAGCTGCTGGGGCTGGTCCCGGCGGTGGTGCTGGGGGGCTTTGCGGTGTTGAGCGTGGCCGGGATCACGGCCTGGAAGAATCCGACGCTGCGGCGGTTGAATCTGCGCGATCTGCATTGAGGATACGGCCAAAAAAAACCCGGCCGAAGCCGGGTTTTTCGTAGAACAGCACAACCAACAGCGCGATCAGTCGCCCTGCTGCTTCTGCAGGTGCTCCCAACGCTCCTGCGCATCGATCGTGCGCTCAGCGGTCAAACGGGCTTCCAGACGATCCAGACCGATCTCTTCGCCGGTATCCACGCAGAAACCGTAGTCACCGTCTTCCAGACGCTTCAGCGTGCTGTTGATCTTGCCGATCAGCTTGCGGTAACGATCACGGGTACGCAGTTCCAGCGAGTTCTCGGTCTCGCGGGTGGCGCGCTCGGCCTCATCGCCGATGTCACGCACTTCTTCCTGCAGATTCGCGATGGTCTGCTTGGATTCCTCGACCAGATCATTGCGCCAGTGCTGCAGGCGCTGGCGGAAGTACTCCAGCTGCAGCGGGCTCATGTATTCCTCTTCCGCGCTCGGCTTGTAACCGTCGGGCAGGATCGGACGACCGGTGGCTTCGTCAGTCTTGTATTCCACCACCTTCACCTTGGTGCGCGGGGCCGGGGCGGCCGAACGCGCTGCCACGGCAACGGCGACCTTGCCGACCGGGCGGGACACGGGCTTGGGGGCGGACTCGGACTTGGCGGGGGTTTTTGCAGGCGATTTCGAAACGGGCACGGGATTCTTGTTTTGCGGGGCCTTGGAGGCGGGGGCGGCTGCGACCGGCGCCGGCGCGGAGGCCGGAGGGGTGACAGGTTTGGCCGCGCTCTTGGCCGGGACAGACTTGGCCGGGGCCGGCGATGCCGGCTTCGGTGCGGACTTCACTACGGGTGCTGCAACCGGCTTGGCGGCCGGCTTGGATGCCACGGGCTTGCTGGCGGTCTTGCTGGCCTTCACCGGCGTGGCCGGTGCCTGCTTGACCGCGGTCTTCTTCGCCGGTGCCGGCTTGGATGCCGGTTTGGCGGCAGCAGGCGTCACGGTCTTCTTGGCCGCCGTCTTGCTGGCAGCGGTTTTCTTGACGGGCGCCTTGCTCACTGGCTTGCCCGCCGCGCGCTTGGCGGGCGTGGCAACCGGCTTGGCGACCGTCGACTTCTTGGCAACGACCTTCTTGGCGACGGTCTTCCTGGCCACCACCGTCTTGGCAGCAGGCTTCTTGGCGACCGCCTTCTTGACGGCTTTGGCGGGCGACTTGCTGGCCGCCTTCTTGACGGGTGCCGTCCTGGCAGCCGGTTGTTTGGATGCAGGCTTGCCCACCGGCTTGGCGGCCGGCTTCTTGGCAACGGACTTGGCCGCCAACTTCTTTACAACAGGCTTGGCGGTTTTCTTGGCGGCCTTGACGGCCTTCTTTGCAGTTTTTTTAGCAGCCACGAAACGCTCTTCCTTGGATTCCCCGGGGCCCGGGAAAGCGGGCCTTTATAGCCTACCCGACCAGCAGCAGCAACCACACCGCCTACTCCGTTCAGCCCCGGAGTCGCAAGGCGTGCGACCGGTCCACCTGGCTGGCGGGCCGACGTGCGCAGTTCGGTACCTGACCCGGCGATACCGCCGGGGCGGCCCGTCGCGCGCGTGGGTGCGGACGGGTCCAACGCCCCATCCTGCGACAAATGCGGCCTTCATGCCAACTGGAATAAGATTGGGGGGTGATCTCACGCCTGCTCATCGCCCTGCTGCGCTTCTACAAGCGCTTCATCAGCCCGCTGCTGGGGCCGCGTTGCCGCTTCATGCCCAGCTGTTCTGAATACGCCATGCAAGCCATCGCCACCCATGGCCCCGCGCGCGGCAGCTGGCTGGCCGCGCGCCGGCTGGGCCGCTGCCATCCCTTCCATCCCGGCGGTATCGACGAGGTGCCGCCGCGCGCCGCGCACGACGCCGCCTGCCGCTGCACAGGAAAACACTGAATGTCCTCCACGCTCATCGTCAACGCCCGCCTGGTCAACGAAGGCACCATCACCCAGGGCGACCTGCGCATCGAAGATGGCCGCATCGCGCAGATCGGCCCCGGCCTGGACGCCCGTCCGGGCGAAACCGTGGTCGATGCCGCCGGCCGCTGGCTGCTGCCGGGCATGATCGACGACCAGGTCCATTTCCGTGAGCCCGGCCTGACCCACAAGGGCGACATCGCGACCGAATCGGCCGCGGCCGTCGCCGGGGGCCTGACCAGCTTCATGGACATGCCCAACACCAACCCGCCCACGCTCAATGCCGAGATCCTGCAGGCCAAGTACGATGCCGCCGCCGGCCGTGCACGCGCGAACTACGGGTTCTACATGGGCGCCAGCAACGACAACCTGGCCCACATCCAGTCGCTGGACCCCAAGACGGCGCCGGGCATCAAGGTCTTCATGGGTGCCTCCACCGGCAACATGCTGGTCGACAACCCGGAAACGCTCGATGCGATCTTCCGCGATGCGCCCACGCCGATCATCACGCACTGCGAAGACACGCCGATGATCGACGCCAAGGCCAAGGAGTACGCCGAGAAGTACGGTGATGCCCTCAGTGCCGAGCAGCACCCGGACATCCGCTCGCGCGAGGCCTGCCTGAAGTCCTCCGAGCTGGCCGTGTCGCTGGCGAAGAAGCATGGCACCCGCCTGCACGTGCTGCACATCTCCACCGCCGATGAGCTGGCCCTGTTCGAACGTGGCCCGCTGATCCGCGCCGATGGCAGCCGCAAGCAGATCACCGCCGAAACCTGCATCCATTTCCTGCGCTTTGACCGCAGCGATTACGCGCGGCTGGGCAACCTGATCAAGTGCAACCCGGCGATCAAGGAAGCCAGCGACCGCGAGGCGCTGACCCGCGCCGTGGCCGATGACGTGATCGACGTGCTCGCCACCGATCATGCGCCGCACACCTGGGAAGAGAAGCAGAAGCCCTACGCACAGGCGCCGTCCGGGCTGCCGCTGGTGCAGTACGCGCTCGTGGCCGCGCTGGAGCTGGTGCACGAAGGCAAGCTGGAGATCACCCAGGTCGTGCAGAAGTTCGCGCATGCCCCGGCGCAGCTGTTCGACGTCAGCCAGCGCGGTTACCTGCGCGAGGGCTACTTCGCCGATCTGGTGCTGGTCGAGGACGTGCCCTTCACCGTCAAGCGTGAAGACGTGCTCTCCAAGTGCGGCTGGTCGCCCTTCGAGGGCACCACCTTCCGCTCGCGCATCGCCTCGACCTGGGTCAACGGGCAGTTGGCATGGGATGGCGAGAAGCTGGTGGGCTCGCCGAATGGCCAGCGCATGAGCTTCGACCGCTGATGCGGGCACGGTTGCTGAGTGCGGCCCTGGCGGCCGCCGGCGTCGCTGCGATGGGCAGTCTGCTGCCCTCGCCCGTCATGGCCCAGGCCGAGGCGCGCGTGGTGTTCCCGGCCAGTGCCTCGCAGGGCGCGATGGTGATCGGCAAGGTGCCGGCCGGCAGCGTCGTGCAGTACGGCGGCCGCACCCTGCGCGTGAGCGGGTACGGCAGCGTGGTGTTCGGCATCGGCCGCGATGAGAAGGGCCCGCTGCAGGTGCAGGTGAAGCGCCCGGACGGCGGCAGCGAGACGGTCAGCATTGCGGTCACCCCGCGCGACTGGCCGACCGAGCGGGTCAACGGCGTGCCGCCGAAAACGGTCAATCCGCCCCCGGCGATCGCCGAGCGGATCAAGCGTGAGCAGGCCCAGGTCACCGCCGCGCGTGCCCGCGATGACAACCGCGCCGACTTCGCACAGGCCTTCATCTGGCCGGTCCAGGGCCGGATCAGCGGCCGCTTCGGCAATGCGCGCGTCTACAACGGGCAGCCCGGCTCAGGCCATTCGGGCATGGACATCGCGGTGCCGACCGGCACCCCGGTGAAGGCACCGGCGGCGGGCGTGGTCACCTTCGCCGGCCCCGACCTGTATCTGACCGGTGGCACGCTGCTGCTCGATCACGGTTTCGGGATCAGCTCGAACTTCCTGCACCTGTCGCGTATCGACGTGAAGGTTGGCGACCGGGTTGAGCAGGGTCAGGTGATTGCCGCCGTGGGCGCGACCGGCCGCGCGACCGGGCCGCACCTGCATTGGGGCATGAACTGGTTCGATACCCGCATCGATCCGCTGCTGGTGCTGGAAAGGAAGTAACGCTGTGGTAGGTGCCGATCCTGGTCGGCACGATCGCACAGAGCGTGCGGACCAAGGTCCGCACCCACCAGAAACAGTCAGCCGCGCGCCGCCCACCAGGCCAGCCACAGCGTACGCATCGGCGTGGCCTGGTACTGGCGGTCCTGCGCCCAGGTCTTCTGCCGGGCGCGCGCCAGGGCGGCGTACAGACGGCGCGGGCGCGGGCCTGCGACCCGGGCCGGCCACTTCGCCAGCAGCTGCTGCGCCCACCGGCGTGGCGCGGCGCTGTCATCCTCGGCCAGCAGCGAACGCGGAATGGCCGCGACGCCACTCTCGTGCAGGCGCTGGGCCAGGGTCTGCACCAGCACCGGGGTGGCGACATCGCCCCGCGCCGGCGTCTGGAACATCACCGCTTCCACCGCGGCCACCGCGGCCGCATAGGCCTGCAGCGAACGCAGCGCCTGCGCCGGATCGACCGGCACAGCTCGCGCCTCGATCAGATCCGGCAGGGTCTCGGCCAGTTGTGCCCACGGCGCACGGACCGGCTCGAGCACCCGGCCCAGCGGATGGCGCGAGCGCTGCACGGACCAGCTGCGCAGCTCCTCACCCCACCACGCCAGCTTGGCATCGGACGGCATCGGGTCGCCGGCGGTATTGAGGATGTCGTCGAACTCCTGCAGCAGCGAGAACCACGCCACCACCAGGGTGCGCTGGCGCTCGGGAACGAAGCGTTCGGCCACCTGCCACTCGGGCCAGCGGGTCCGCCACTTGTCCAGGAAACTGTCCAGGGCGCTGGAAGTACTCACGATGTATTCCTTGAAAGGCTAGAGCGTGCGCGGAAGCGGCCACGCCTTGGCATGTTGCAGGTGTTCGGGCAGTGCGACGAGGGTGTCGGCACCCCACGCCAGCGGATCGTCGGCGTCCAGCCGGTAGCCCCACAACGCGGCGACCGAGGCCATGCCGGCGGCGTTGGCGGCGACGATGTCGCGCTCGTCATCGCCCACATAGACACAGGTGCCCGGGGCGATGCCCATGCGTTCGGCGGCGATCAGCAGCGGCAGCGGATGCGGCTTGCGCTGGGCCAGGGTATCGCCGCCGATCAGCACCTTGCAGCGCTGTTCCCAGCCCAGCTGCGGCACGATCAGCCGGGCCAGGTATTCGGGCTTGTTGGTGACGATGCCCCAGACACAGCCGGCCGCATCGAGCGCGTCGAGCATGCCGGCGATGCCATCGAACAGCACGGCGTGCTGGCCGATCAGGCCTTCGTAGCGTTCCAGGAACTCAGGAACCAGCGCATCGCGTTCGACCTGGTCCAGCTCGGGAAACGCCACCGAGACCATCGCACGCGAGCCTTTCGAGACCACCGGGCGCAGTGCGTCCAGGGTGATCGGCGCGCGCGCGCGGGCGGCCAGCATCGCGTTGGCGGTGGCCAGCATGTCCGGTGCGCTGTCCAGCAGGGTGCCGTCCAGATCGAACAGCACCGCCGGCGGGAAACTGGACTCAGACACCTGTGGCGTCGTCCGGCTTGACCGCGTGGGCCAGGTAATTGATGTCGGTGCGCGTGCTCAGGCGGGCACGGTTGCGCCACGGCTCATAGGCCATGCCGCTGACATCGCGCAGGTTGAAATCGGCCTCGCGCAGCCACTTGCCCAGCTCGGCCGGCTTGATGAAATCCTGGTAGTGGTGCGTGCCCTTGGGCAGCAACCGCGCCACGTACTCGGCGCCGACAATCGCCACGGCGAACGCGGCCGGGGTGCGGTTGACGGTGGAGAGGAACAGCTGGCCGCCGGGCTTGAGCAGGCGGTGGCAGGCGGCGATGATCGCGCCCGGGTCCGGCACGTGCTCGAGCATTTCCATACAGGTGACCACGTCGAAGCTGCCCGGCTGTTCGGCGGCCAGGTCTTCAGCGGCCTGCACGCGGTAGTCGACGGTAACGCCGGTCTCCAACCCGTGCAGGCGTGCGACCTTGACCAGCTCCGGGGCCAGGTCGATCGCGGTCACGTCCGCGCCTTCCTTGGCCAGCGCTTCGCTGAGCAGGCCGCCACCGCAGCCGATATCGAGCACGCGGGCGCCGCGCAGGGTCACGCGCCGGGCGACGTACTGCAGCCGCACCGGGTTCAGGGCATGCAGCGGCTTCTGCGGGCCGTCGACGTCCCACCAGCGGTTGGCGAGGGCGGCGAACTTGTCCAGTTCGGCCTGATCGAAATTGGTGGACGCGTGGGGGGTGTTCATGGGGATCCTTGGTGCATCAAGCACGGATGTGTCGGATACGCTCGCGCCACTGGCGCGCGTTGGCGACGATCGCCGCGGTGTCCATGCCGACCAGTTCGCGCTGGACCAGCTTGGGCTGGCCGGCGATCCAGACATCGCTGACCTGATGGCGGCCGGCGGCATACACAAGCTGCGAGAGCACATGGTGCAGCGGTTGGGTTTCCAGTGCGGACAGATCTACGCAGACCAGATCGGCCTGCTTGCCGACCTCGATCGAGCCGATGCGGTCACCGAAGCCCAGCGCGCGCGCGCCGCCGAGCGTGGCCGCACGCAGCGTGGTGGCCGCGTCCAGCGCCGTCGCGTCATTGGCGACGGCCTTGGCCAGGATCGCCGCAGTGCGGTTCTCGCTGAACATGTCCAGGTCGTTGTTGCTGGCGCAGCCGTCGGTGCCGATCGCCAGGTTCACGCCAGCACGCTGCAGCGCGCAGGCCGGGCAGAAGCCGGAGGCCAGCTTGAGGTTGGATTCCGGGCAGTGCACCACGCTCACGCCGCGCTCGGCGCACAGGTGGATTTCGGCCTCGGTCAGCTGGGTCATGTGCACGGCGATCAGGCGGTCGTTGACCAGGCCCAGCCGGTCCAGGCGCGCCAGCGGGCGTTGACCGTGCAGCTTGAGCGAGTCGCTGATTTCCTGCGCGGTTTCATGCGTGTGCAGGTGAACCTGCATGTCCAGTTGGTCGGACAGCATGCGCACGCGCTCGAAATTGGCGTCGTTGACGGTATACGGCGCGTGCGGCGCGAACGAGGTGCCGATCAGCGGATCGTTGCGCCACTGGTCGTGCAGTTCGCCGGCCTTGGCGAAGTACTCGTCGTCGGTCTTGGCCCAGGCAGTCGGGAAATCAATGATCACCGCGCCGACCAGCGCACGGAACCCGTGCTGCTTGTAGACGGCGGCCTGGACGTCGGAGAAGAAGTAGTTTTCGTTGGCGCAGGTGGTGCCGCCGCGCAGCATCTCGGCGATGGCCAGGGTGGTGCCGTCGGCCACGAACTCCGGTCCGATCACCGCCGCTTCCACCGGCCAGATGTGCTGCTGCAGCCAGACCATCAGCGGCAGGTCGTCGGCGACGCCCCGCAGCAGGGTCATGGGATTGTGGGTGTGTGCGTTGACCAGACCCGGCATCAGCGCCGCCTCCGGGCGCGAGACGGTCTGCTTCGGCGCAAAGCGCTCGCGTGCTTCGGCACGCGGCAGGATCGCGATGATCTCGCTTCCACGCACGGCCACGGCATGGTCTTCCAGCACCACCGCATGCGGTTCGATCGGGACCACGTAACCGGCTTCGATCAACAGGTCACAGGCTTCGGGAATGCGGGCGGTGTCGGTCATGCGTGCTCACTGTGCTGGGCGGACGACCCGAAGGCGTGGGCGACCGGGACGCTTGGGGGGTAGAGCCGACCGTTGGTCGGCTTTACCGGGTGCGGTGGCCGGTGGGTACCGCAGCCGACCAACGGTCGGCTCTACACGGTGCGGTGGCCGGTCGGTACTGCAGCCGACCAACGGTCGGCTCTACCGGTCCCGCAGCCGACCAACGGTCGGCTCTACCGTAATCCGGCTTTGCCGGATTACTTGCCTGCGCGTGCGGAGTATTCGCCCGAACGGGTGTCGACCTTGATGATTTCATCCTGGTTGACGAACAGCGGCACGCGGACCACCGCGCCGGTTTCCAGGGTGGCCGGCTTGCCGCCGCCGCCCGAGGTGTCGCCACGGACGCCCGGATCGGTCTCGGTGATCTTCAGCTCGACGAAGTTCGGCGGCTGGACGAAGATCGGCTCGCCGTTCCACAGGGTGACGATGCAGGACTCTTCGCCCTTCAGCCACTTCTCCGCGCCGCCCATGCCGGCCTTGGTGGCCTGGACCTGCTCGAAGGATTCCGGGTCCATGAAGTGCCAGAACTCGCCGTCGCTGTACATGAAGTCCATGTTGGTATCCACGACGTCGGCCTTCTCCACGTCATCGGTCGCCTTCATCGTCATTTCGACCACGCGGCCGGACTTGATGAAGCGGTACTTCATGCGGGTGAAGGCCTGGCCCTTGCCCGGCTTGACGTATTCGGTCTCGGTGATGACCGCTGGTTCATTGTTGACCAGGATCTTCATCCCGTTCTTGACGTCGTTCATGCCAACAGTGGCCATGTTGAAACTCCTGAATGGGCAAACGCCGCGCAGGCGCGGCGAGCCGGATAGAATGGGAAATCCCACCGACACCGGTGGGGTGACTCGATATTTCTGACCCACATGATAACCGCAGGCCCCCATTCCATGCAGCTTTCCGCCACGCCCCTGGCCGCCCCCGTCCGCTGGCAGCAACGGTGGCGCGAGGCGATCCGCGACCCGCGCGAGCTGCTGCGGCAGCTGGGGCTGGATCCGGTGGCGCTGGGGGTCTCGGATGAGGCGGCCGGCCAGTTCGCGGTGCGCGTACCGCAGGGCTTCGCGGCCCGGATGCGCCACGGCGACCGCCATGACCCCCTGCTGCGCCAGGTCCTGCCGATCACCGACGAGCTGAAGGTCGTGCCCGGCTTCAGCCTGGATGCGGTCGGCGACGGTGCGGCCAAGAAGGCCACCGGGGTCATCCAGAAGTACCGCGGCCGTGCCCTGCTGGTCACCACCGGCAGCTGCGCGATCAACTGCCGCTACTGCTTCCGCCGCCATTTCGACTACGGCACCGAAAACGCCGCCCGCGAGGGCTGGCGCGATGCGGTGGACGCGATCGCCCAGGACCCGGACATCGATGAGGTCATCCTGTCCGGGGGCGATCCGCTGTCGCTGGCCACGCACAAACTGGTCGAGCTGACCGCGGCGCTGAAGCAGATTCCGCACCTGCGCCGGCTGCGCATCCACAGCCGCCTGCCGGTGGTCCTGCCCGAACGCGTGGATGACGAACTGGTGCAGTGGATCGCCTCGCTGCCGTGGCCGGTGGCGTTCGTGATCCATGCCAACCATGCCAACGAGTTCGATGCGTCGGTGGATGCCGCGATGGCGCGGCTGCGCGCGGCCGGTGCCACCCTGCTCAACCAGGCGGTGCTGTTGCGCGGGGTGAACGATTCGATCCAGGCGCTGCAGGCACTGAGCGAGCGCAGCTTCGCCGCCGGCGTGCTGCCCTATTACCTCTACCAGGTGGACCGGGTCGAGGGCGTGGCCCATTTCGAAGTGGCCGACGACACCGCCAAGGACCTGCATGCGCAGCTCACCGCGCGCCTGTCCGGCTACCTGGTGCCCAAGCTGGTCCGCGAGATCTCCGGCGACAGCAGCAAGCGCCCGGTCTGATCAGCTGCCCGATTCGAGCAGCTGCACCACATCGGTCGCGCTGACCGGATGGCTGAGCCAGTAACCCTGGGCCAGGTCGCAGCCGCGCTGGGCCAGCAGGTCGAACTGCACTTCCTGCTCGATGCCCTCGGCCACCACGGTGATCCCCAGGGCGTGGGCCATGGCGATGATGGCCGTGGTCAGGGCCAGGTCGTCCGCATCGCGCTGCATGTCGGCCACGAAACTCTTGTCGATCTTGACCCCGTCCACCGGCACCTGGCGCAGATGGCTCAGGCCGGAGAAACCGGTCCCGAAATCGTCCAGCCACACCTTCACACCGGTCCGGTGCAGCTTGTCCAGCAGGGCGGCGGCCAGCATTTCATCGCCGATCACCGCCGTTTCGGTCAGCTCCAGGTGCAGCCGCGAGGCCGGCAGGCCGGTGTCGCGCAGGCAGTCGGCGACCAGCGTGGGCAGTTCGCCGCCGCGCAACTGCCGCGGGGAGACGTTGACCGAAACGAACAGCCCTTCCCCGTCGCCGCCGACCGGCCACTGCACCGCCTCGGTGCAGGCCGCGCGCAGCACCTTGGGGCCGATCACTTCGATCAGCCCGCTCTGCTCGGCCACTTCGATGAAGACCGACGGCGGGATCGTGCCCAGGGTCGGGTGCTGCCAGCGCAGCAGCACTTCCACGCCGACCATGCGGCGGTCGCGGGTGCGGAAGATCGGCTGGTAGGCCAGCCGCAGCTCGCCCCGTTCCCAGGCACCGCGCAGCTCCTGCTCCATGTGCACGCGGCGCTCGACCGCATGGTCCATCGCCCGGCTGTAGTAGCGGTAGCAGTTCTTGCCGGCCATCTTGGCCTGGTACATCGCGATGTCGCCGTTCTTGAGCAGCGTGGTGGCGTCGGCAGCGTCATCGGGGAACAGGGTCACGCCGATCGAAGAGCCCAGGAACAGCTCCCGGCCCTGCACCACCAGCGGCTTGCCCAGTTCGCGCACCAGGATCTCGGCCAGTTCGCGGGCGCCGGCAGCGACATCGCCCTCCCCGATCAGGATCACGAATTCATCGCCGCCAAAGCGCGCCAACAGCGCCTCGTCCCCACCGGCCTGGGCCACCGCCGCGCTGATGCGCTGGGCGAACTGCAGCAGCGCCTCGTCGCCGGCCTCGTGGCCCAGCGTGTCGTTGACGCGCTTGAAGTCGTCCATGTCCGCGAACAGCAGGCCCAGCCGGTGGCCGGAGGCCCGCGCGGCCATCAGCCGGTGGTCCAGCGCCTCGCGGAATGCCAGCCGGTTGGTCAGCCCGGTCAGGGCATCGGTATAGGCCATGTGCCGCACTTCGCGGTCGTGCCGGGCGATCGCCTGGCTCATCCGACCGAATGCACGCATCAGCTCACCGACTTCATCCTGGCGCCGGATCTCCGGCATCTGCAGGGTGTAGTCACCGGCCTCGATCTGGCGCGCCGCCCCGGCCAGCCAGCGGATCGGCGTCACCAGGGTGCGCTGCACGTAGATGATCACCACCGCACCAATCCCGACCAGCAGCCCGAGCATCAGCAGCAGCCAGCCCAGGTGGCGCTTGCCGACCTGCTGCAGGCGGTCGCCCAGGGTCTGGTTGGCCTGCTGCTCCATGGCCTGCACATCGTCCAGCGCCATGCCCACGCGCACCCCGCCGATCCGCTGGTTGCCGATCATGATCGGCATCGCGTTGTCGAGCACCTTGGGCGACTGCTGGACCACCAGCTCGCGCGCGCCGGCGGCACCGGCGGCGAGCGGGTCGGTCATCGGCTGGCCGAACTCCAGCACGTCCACCGTGCCGTCGTGGATCAGCCTGCCGTTCTCGTCGAACACCAGCACATAGCGCACCACCTGCTGCCGCGAGGTATTGCGCACCAGCGCCCCGACCTGCTCCAGGTCGTTGTAGTACAGCGGGTTGGCCAGCGCATCGGACAACTCGCGGGCCAGTGCTTCACCGCGGCTGCGCACACTGCGGTCGAACAGGTCATGGATGACCGTGCCGCTGAGATGCTGCACCTCGTCCTGCATCGTCGCCTGGCGCCCCAGCACCACGGCCACGATCGCCACCACGACCAGCATCGCGCCGCCCATCGCCAGCACGAAGCGGGCCTGCATTCCCGAACCCAAGCGACTCATTCCACTTCCATCCGCACGCGCGTCAAGCCTTGTTTCAATTCATCCAGCCGGTGCTGCATCTGCGCATCCACCCGGTGGAACCCGGAAGTACCAAAAAATGTCTTCAATGCCGGCTGCGCCTGGGGATCGGATGCGGCATCCAGCAGCACCTGCTGCAGCCGGTCGCGCACCTTCGGATCCAGCCCTTCGCGCACCATTTCCACCGCACGCGGATACGGTTCGGTGCGATGGATGACCCGGAAATCACGCAGGAAGTTGGCCGGAATGCGCTTGCCATCAGACCAGTCCACGCTGCTCACCGCACCGGCATCCACCAGGCCCTTGTGCACGAAGGTGGCGATGTTCGCCTCCGAGCGCGCGAAGACGTAACCGACGGTGTCCGGGGCGGCGACATCGCCCAGCGAGGAGAGAATCTCCGGTGTCTCGCCGTGCTGCAACAGGGTCATCACCGGCACCAGGTAGGCGCTGGTGGAGGCCGTGTTCTGCAGGGCCAGGGTGTGCCCGCGCAATGCTTCCAGCGTCTGGATGGGGCTGTCGCGGCGCACGAAGAACACGGTGTGGTACTCGCGCACGCCGCTGCGTTCGGTCAGCAGCAAGGGCCTGGCACCGCTGCGCAGCCCCAATGCGACGGCGGTGCCGGAGGTCTCGGTCACCCAGTCCACGCGGCCGCGGCGCAGGTAGCTGCCCATCTGCTGGGTATCGCGCGCCATCAGGATCCGGCCTTCGGTGATGCCGACGTCGTGCAGGCGCGGAATCACGTAATCAAGCAGGGGCTGCAGCTGCGCATAGTGTGACCTGGGGTCGTCGCTGATCCGTCCCAGCACCAGGACATGGGCGGGTCCGGCAAACGCCGGACCGGTCATCGCGGCGATGGCCAGACACAGCAGTACGCTCTGCAGCAGCCTTCGCAGTCCCGACAAGCCCATCACTCCCCCCAAGGAATCGAGACAGACTACCCGAAAAAATGAGAACTGCGTCAGCTTACAGAGGCTTGTTGGTCGCCAATCGCGCCATGCGCTGTGCGTCGGACAGGATGCCGCGCAGCAGGCGCACTTCCTGTTCACTCAGTTCGGTGCGCAGGAACAGGCGGCGCAGCTTGCGCATCGCCGATTCAGGCGCACGGCCCTTGTGGAAGTCGATCTCATCCAGGGTGTCGCCAAGCTGGCCGAACAGGCCTTCGACCTGCGCATGGCTGGCCGGGGCTTCGCCGAAGCCGGGCTCGACCGGCGCGGCGACCGGCGCATCGGCCGCGCCCAGGATCGCCATGCGCACTTCGTAGGCCAGGACCTGGACGGCGGCCGCCAGGTTCAAGGAGCTGAACTCAGGGTTGGACGGGATATGGACGGCGGCATGGCACAGCTGCAGCTCTTCGTTGGTCAGGCCGGTGCGCTCGCGGCCGAACACGAAGGCCACCTCGGCCGGTTCGGCGGCCTTGGCCAGCACGCGCTGGGCGGCCACGGCCGGCAGCAGTTCTTCCAGCTGGACCCGGCGCGAGCGGGCGGTGCAGCCCAGCACGAAGCGGCAGTCGGCCACGGCTTCGGCCAGGGTCGCCACCACCGGGGCATCGCCCAGGACATCTTCGGCGCCGGCCGAGCGGCGGAAGGCCTCCTCATCCAGCGGTTTCTCGGGCGCGACCAGGACCAGGCGGCCCAGCCCCATGGTTTTCATGGCCCGTGCGGCCGCCCCCATGTTTCCGGGGTGCTGGGTGCCGACCAGGACGAAGCGGATGCGGGCGGGAGCGGTTTCTACGGACATGAACGGGCCAAATGCGAGCAGGACAGCGACAAATGGTAAACTGTGCGACCGGCCTCTGCGCCGGGACCGCTCTTTTCCCCCGCCAAACCCCTACTCTGCCTTTACGGGAGCTTTTCGCCATGCAGAAACCCGCCGTCACCGTCATGGTCAAGGCCGCCCGCCTCGCCGGCAACGTCCTGTTGCGCAACATCAACAAGCTCGAGGCGTTGAACGTCGTGCAGAAGGGCCGCATGGACTATGCCAGTGAAGTCGATGCAGATGCGGAAAAGGTCATCGTCAAGGAACTCAAGCGCGCCTATCCCGAGTACGGGATCATGGGTGAGGAAGGTGGCGTGCAGTCGGTCAACCGTTACATGTGGGTCATCGATCCGCTGGACGGCACCAGCAACTACCTGCGCGGCTTCCCCCATTACTGCGTGTCCATCGCCCTGGTCGAGAACGGTGAGCCGATCGACGCGGTGATCTTCGATCCGCTCCGCAATGAGCTGTTCACCGCCAGCCGGGGTGCCGGCGCGGTGTTCAATGACCGCCGTATCCGTATTGCCGAGCGCAAGGATCTGGGCGGCGCGATGATCCATACCGGTTTTGCGCCGCGTGAGCGCCAGCGCACGAGTGCACAGCTGAAGGCGGTGGACGCGCTGCTGGTGCAGGCCGAAGACGTGCGGCGCACGGGCTCGGCCGCGCTGGATCTGGCCTACGTGGCCTGTGGCCGTGCCGATGCGTATTTCGAGGCCGGCGTGAAGGCCTGGGATATCGCCGCCGGTGTGCTGCTGGTCCGCGAAGCCGGTGGCCGCGTATGCGACTTCAAGGGCGCCACGCCGGCCCGCATGGACAGCCGTGGTCCGGAAACCCAGCAGATCGTTGCCGGCAATGTGAAGATCAGCGATGCGCTGCAGAAGGTGCTGGTCAATACCGGCTACGCGGCCGAGTTCGACGCGAAGTTCTGATCGGGCTGGATGTGATCTGCATGACGACGGCGCCTTCGGGCGCCGTTGTTGTGTGTGGGAACAAAAACGCCCGGCGAAAGCCGGGCGTTCTGGTCAGCGCATCGCGGTGCGGATCACACCACGGTGTTGTTGGCAGCGCGCAGGGCGGCGATGCGCTCGTCCAGCGGGGGGTGGCTCATGAACAGCTTCCTGGCGGCGCCGCCAGCGATGCCGAAGGCGGCGATCTGGGTCGGCAGGGTGCTCTGGCCGTGGTTGACCTTGAGGCGCTCCAGGGCGGCGATCATCTTCTGGCGGCCGGCCAGGTGCGCGCCACCGGCGTCGGCGCGGAACTCGCGGTGACGGGAGAACCACATGGAGATCATGGTGGCGAACAGGCCGAACACCATTTCCAGGACGAACACGATGATGTAGTAGGCAAAGCCGCGGCCGCCGCCTTCGCGGTTGCCGGACAGGGCGCTGTCGATGAAGCCACCGACGATGCGGGCCAGGACGATCACGAAGGTATTGAGCACGCCCTGCAGCAGGGCCATGGTGACCATGTCGCCGTTGGCGACGTGGGCGATTTCATGGCCGAGCACCGCTTCGGCTTCGTCTTCGCTCATGTTGTGCAGCAGGCCGGTGGAAACCGCGACCAGCGCCTTGTTGCGGTTGGCGCCGGTGGCGAAGGCATTGATTTCCGGCCCTTCGTACACGGCCACTTCGGGCATGCCGATGCCGGCTTCACGGGCCTGCCGCTCGACGGTGGCCAGCAGCCAGCGTTCGGTCTGGTTGCGCGGCTCGGTGATCACCACCGCGCCGGTGGAGCGCTTGGCCATGAACTTGGAGAGCAGCAGGGAAATGAACGAGCCGCCGAAGCCGAAGATGGCGGCAAAGACCAGCAGACCGCTCATCTGGTTGGGATTGACACCCAGCACCGACATCACGATGCCGGCCAGGATAAGCACCGCAAAGTTGGTCAGCAGGAAGAGAGCAATGCGACTGAACATGGGAAAAGGACGCTCGTTGGAGGTTGATGACTGCAAATCTGCGGGGACTTCAGCTTGAATTCAAGTCGCAAACTGACCGACGATTCATAGTCCATGTCCGATTCCTCCTATTGCGGGCGCTTCGCGCCCTCGCCCACCGGCCCGCTGCACCCCGGCTCATTGCTGGCGGCGCTGGGCAGCTGGCTGCTCGCGCGCCATGCCGGCGGCCGCTGGCTGGTGCGGGTGGAGGATGTCGATCCTCCTCGAACGGTGCCCGGTGCGGTGAACGGCCAACTGGCCGCGCTGGCCGCCTTCGGGCTGTGCAGTGACGGGCCGATCGTTCATCAGAGCCAGCGCGGCGCGCTGTACCAGGCGGCGCTGGACCGGCTGCTGCGCGAGGGCAAGGCGTTCGCCTGCCATTGCAGCCGCAGCGAGCTGGCCACGCAGGGCGGCATCCATCACCACTGCGTGGCCCGCGCCGCGCGTGCGCAGCCGGCGGTGAGGCTGCGGGTACCGCCGGGCAGCGTGGTGGGGTTCGAGGACGGCCTGCAGGGCCGGATCGTGCAGGACGTACACGCCGAGGTCGGCGACTTCGTGCTGCGCCGGGCCGACGGTTACTGGGCGTATCAGCTGGCGGTGGTGGTCGACGATGGCGCGCAGCACGTGACCGACGTGGTCCGGGGCGCGGACCTGCTCGATTCCACTCCACGCCAGATCCTGTTGCAGCAGGCGCTGGGATTGCCGACCGCGCGCTACCTGCATCTGCCGCTGCTGCTGGGTCCCGATGGGCGCAAGCTCTCCAAGTCCGAGGCCGCTCTGCCGATCGACCCTGCCGACCCGCTGCCGGCCCTGCGCCGGGCCTGGGCGCAGCTCGGCCAGGACCCGGCGATCGGCGCGGGTGTCGAGGACGTTTCAGGTTGGCTGCACCAGGCGGCGGCCTGCTTCGATCCGGTGCGATTGCCACCGGGCGACATCCCCATGCGGCAACCGGCTGACGGGGCTGCCCCTTTTGCCCGCTGATGTTGCAGAATCCTGTTCCCCCTTGTTGGCCCTGCCTTTCGGAGTAGCTGCTCATGACATCTCGCGTCGCACTGGTCACCGGTGGTACCGGCGGTATCGGTACTGCTATCTGCCAACGCCTGGCCGACCAGGGCCATCGGGTCGCCACCAACTACCGTGACGAAGCCAAGGCCAAGGCCTGGCGCGAGAAGATGCTGGCCCGCGGCTGCGATGTGGCGATCTTTCCGGGCGATGTATCCAAGCCGGACACGGCCGAAAGCATGGTGCAGGCCGTCGAAGCGGCGCTGGGCCCGGTCGAGATCCTGATCAACAACGCCGGCATCACCCGCGACACCACGTTCCATCGCATGCGTGCAGACCAGTGGCACGATGTCATCAACACCAACCTCAACTCGGTGTTCAACGTCACCCGCCCGGTAATCGAGGGGATGCGCCGCCGCGGCTGGGGCCGGGTCATCCAGATCAGCTCGATCAACGGCCTGAAGGGCCAGTACGGCCAGGCCAACTACGCGGCGGCCAAGGCCGGCATGCACGGTTTCACCATTTCCCTGGCCCGTGAGAACGCGGGTTTCGGGATCACCGTGAACACCATCTCTCCGGGCTACGTGGCAACGGACATGGTGATGGCCGTGCCGGACGAAGTGCGCGCCAAGATCATCGCCGACATTCCTACCGGCCGCCTCGGCAAGCCGGAAGAGATCGCCTACGCAGTGGCCTTCCTGGTCAACGAGGAAGCGTCCTGGATCACCGGCTCCAACCTGGACATCAACGGCGGCCACCACATGGGGTGGTAAGCGCCGAAAATGCTGCACTCCATGTTGCGCAACATAAATGCGGCCCCTTGCTACCTATGGCGGTTGCATAGGCTGCTGCACTGCGCCATGCTGCGCGCCTACTGTGATGAGTGACTGCTTCATGGCTGCGACCCGCATTATCAAGAAGTACCCGAACCGCCGGCTCTACGACACGGAAATCTCCAGCTACATCACCATAGAGGATGTGCGCCAGCTGATCCTGGACGGTGAGGACTTCGAGGTGCGTGACGCCAAGAGCGGCGATGACCTGACCCGCTCGGTGCTGCTGCAGATCATCGCCGACCAGGAGCAGGACGGCGAACCGATGCTGTCCACCCAGCTGCTCAGCCAGCTGATCCGCTTCTATGGCGACTCGCTGCAGGGCTTCATGGGCAACTATCTGGAGCGCAGCATGCAGGTCTTCCTGGACCAGCAGCAGCAGTTCCGCCAGCAGATGGGCAATCTGCTCGGCCAGACCCCCTGGGCGATGATGAACCAGCTGACCGAGCGCAACATGGAGATGTGGCAGGACTTCCAGCGCAACATGGGCGCCGGCTTCGGCGGCCGCCCGGGTGGCACCGGGACGGGTACCGGCACGGGCACGGGTACCGGCAAGAAGCCGGAAACGCCGCCACCGGGCGCAGGCAAGACCCGCCGCTGAGCCCACGCTCGGCGCAATAAAGAAAAAGGCGCTGCCCTCGGGCCGCGCCTTTTCTCGTTCCAAGGTCCGGCGACGTCATCGACCCGTGCGGTCGGCCCTATCGCCGTCCAGCCGCGCGCATCAGCGCTTGGGCTTGGCGCAGCCGGTGCAGACGCGCTCCACCTTGTAGCCCTTGGCGCGCAGCTTTTCGACCACACCGTCGTTGCCGAGCAGGTGCAACGTGCCCACCACCACCATCGTGCCGCCCTGCCCGGCCTGCAGATGCTGCTGCAGCTTGGGCACCCAGGCATCGTTGCGGTCGGTGTTGATGCGCTTGTAAAGCTGCGGGTACTGGCCGCGCATTTCGGTGGCCATCGAGGTCCACAGCAGCTTGTCGTCGCCGCGGCGCCAGGCGTCATGCAGCTTGCGCCCCATCTCGTCGCCCTTGCCGGCCTGCTCCAGCGCTTCGGCCACCATCTGCTGCTGTTCCTTGGCCGACATGCCCGACAGCACCGCGATCTGCGTGTCGATATCCTCCAGCCCGGCAGTCGCCTTGCCCGCGCTGGCAGCCCGCGTCATGAAATGCCGGTCCAGCCCCAGCGCCGGGTCCAGGCCCATCTTGGTGAACTGGCTCAGGGTGATGGTCAGGCCGACGAACCACGGTTTCATGCCCTGCAACTGGGCCAGCGGCAGCTTGTTTTCCTGCGCATAGGCCTGAAGCCGGGTCCAGGTGGCCGCATCGAGGTCGCGCTTCAGCTCCGAGCCATCGGTGCGCATCGCCGCCTGCACCATCTTCTGCGCCAGTTCGGGCGACTCCATGTCCTGCGGCGAGAGTTCGAACACCACCCGCTGCGAGGCGGCGAAGGCCTGGTCGACATCCGCCGACAGCGGGTAGTCCGTGGGCTGCAGCAGATGGAACGAGCCCAGCAGGTACACGCGGCTGTCGCCCGGACCGGTGACCTTCCACAGCAGTGGAACCGGCGGGCTGGTCTTGGCGGTTGCGGGTGCACGCGGCGCGACCGGGCGCGCGTCGGCGCTGACCGTGCCGGCCAACAGACCCGCAGCAATCAGCAACGGGGACAACAGACGCGACAACATCGACATGGTCAAGCCTCTCCTTCGGGGGCGTGGTATGCCTGCTCACCGGCGTCCACGCGCAGGTCGAGGCGGTTTTCAGGGGGCGTCAGCGGACACGTGGCGAACGGCGTGAACGCGCACGGTGGGTTGTAGGCCTGGTTGAAATCGATCACCACGCGGCCCTGGTCATCCGGCGCAGGCAGATCCAGATAACGGCCGGCCGGATAACTGCCGTGACCACTGGTACGGTCACCAAAGATCACGAACAGCGCGCGGCCCGGCTCGCCGATGGCTTCCAGCCGCCAGGTGCGGCCGTCGCGCTCGAACTCCAGGGCGCCCGCATTGGGCATGTTCGTGGTCAGGCCGGTGATGTCCACGATCGGCAGCGTCTTGCCGGCCGGGTGCGGCACGAAGCGCGCCGTGACGCGCCACGACGCGCCGCCCGGCCAGTACGTCAAGCCGGTGAAGTTCGTCCGCGAAGGCGCGTCGGCATGCTTGACCCGCAGCGCGAACCGCTCGCCGCGATGGATCAGGCTGAGCCGGCCCTTGCCGTCGTCGAAGGCGACGATGGTCGGGGTCGGATCGCGATCGCTGAAGAAGCGGATGCGGCCAGTAACCGGCTTGCCATCCACCTGCATCGCCACCCCACGCTCGGGCGTGAACCAGACGATGTCACCCTCGCGCGCGACCATGCCCAGCTTGTCCGGGCCGACGGCCAGGCGGATGCCGCTGCCCGGGCCGCGACCGATGTAATGCGCTTTGTATTCCAGCCAATGCAGGCCGACCAGGCTGGTCCAGCCGTCGGCGGCATGCAGTTCCTCGTAGCGCTGTTGGCGCCACTGCTGCTGTTCGGCCTCGAAGGCTGGATCGATCGCCACCTTCGCAGGGGCATCCAGCGCTTTCTCGCCACACCCCGCCACGCTCACTGCCAGCAGCAGCGCGGCGGCCCACACTCCCCAGTGCTTGCCCATGACCGCCCTCTCAACGTCCGCGCAGGAACCAGCGGTCGATTTCCGCCAGCGAAAAACGGGCCCAGGTCGGCCGGCCGTGATTGCACTGACCCGAGCGTTCGGTGATTTCCATGTCGCGCAGCAGGCCGTTCATTTCCGGCACGGTCAGGCGCCGGTTCGCGCGCACCGCGCCATGGCAGGCCATGGTCGACAGCAGTTCGTCGCGGGCGCTGGCGATGCGCCGGCTCTGGCCATGCTCGCGCAGGTCGGTCAGCACATCGCGCAGCAGCGCCTCCGGCTCGGCATTGGCCAGCAGGGCGGGAATGCTGCGCACGTGCAGCGAGCCGGGGCCGGCGCGGGTGATTTCAAAGCCCAGCGAGGTCAAGGTCTCCGCTTCGCGTTCGGCGGTGTCGGCGTCGCGCTCGCCGACCGCCAGGGTGATCGGCACCAGCAGCGGCTGCGCATGCAGGCCCATGCCGTCGTGTGCGGTTTTCAGGCGCTCATAGCCGATGCGTTCGTGCGCGGCATGCATGTCCACCACGATCAGGCCTTCGGCATTCTCGGCGAGAATGTAGATGCCATGCAGCTGCGCGATCGCATAGCCCAGCGGGGGTACGCCACTGTCGGCCGCCGTGACCGGCAAACCACTTTCGGTTGGCATCGGCGGCAGGCTGCCGCCGGCGGCGGTGCCACCGGGCGCGCCATACAGCGCCGCATAGGCGGAAGGGGCATCGGCCACGCGCAGGCCCAGTGGCGATTGCTGCGGGCGCCAGTCGCCGCCCATGCCACCCCCACCGCCACCACCGGCTGCACTGCCGGCGAGTGCATAGCCCCCATTGCCTGACGAAGGCAGACCGTAGGCCGGCGCCGCGGTCGCGGCACTCTCCGTGGCGTGCACCTGCGTGCCGGCAGCGGTCATGCCGGCGCGCGTTTCCGCCAGCGCTTCCTTGAGCGTGCGGTACACAAAATCGTGGATCAGGCGCGAATCGCGGAAGCGCACTTCATGCTTGGCCGGATGCACGTTGACGTCGACACGGGTCGGGTCCAGCTCCAGGAACAGCACATACGCCGGCTGGCGACCATGGAACAGCACGTCGCCGTAGGCCATCTTCACCGCGTGGGCGACGCTGCGGTCACGCACCGAGCGGCCGTTGACGTACAGGTACTGCTGATCGGTGCTGGCCCGCGAGTAATGGGGCTGCGCGATCCAGCCGTGCAGGCGCAGGCCGGCACCGCTGTGGTCCACGCGCAGCGCCTGGTTGGCGAAGTCTTCGCCCAGCGTCTCGCCCAGGCGCGCGTCCGAGTACAGATCGCCGGGCTTGTAGCGGCGCGAAGGTTTGCCGTTGTGCGACACGCGCAGCTCGACATCCGGCCGCGCCAGCGCGAGCGAGCGCAGCCACTCTTCGATATGGCCCAGCTCGGTGCGCTCGGCGCGCAGGAACTTGCGGCGGGCCGGCACGTTGTAGAACAGCTCGCGCACTTCCACCGTGGTGCCCGGCGCATGCGCGCGCGGGGTCACCTCGCCAAGCCGGCCGCCTTCGATCTGCAACGCCGAGCCGTGCTCGTCGATGGCACGGCGCGAGCTCAGGGTGAAGCGGCTGACCGAGGCGATCGACGGCAACGCTTCGCCGCGGAAGCCGAGCGTGGCCACCGACTCCAGATCATCCAGGCTGGCGATCTTGCTGGTCGCATGGCGCGACACCGCCAGCGGCAGCTCTTCCGGTGCAATGCCACCGCCGTCATCGCGGATGCGGATCAGCCGCACGCCGCCCTCTTCCAGGTCGATATCAACCCGCGTGGCGCCGGCGTCCAGCGCGTTCTCGACCAGTTCCTTGACCACGGACGCGGGCCGCTCGACCACTTCGCCAGCGGCGATCTGGTTGATCAGGATCTCGGGAAGCTGGCGGATGCTCATGCGCACCTCCAGCTGACGGAGGTGAGAGGCGCAGCGGCGAGGGGGATTCGGGAAACAGACGTCATCCCGTGATGATAGCGTGCGCCGGGCGGTACCGTGGCGGGCTTACTTGCTGCCGCCCGCCACGGTACCGGCGGCGTCGATCTCGGCCTGGGCGCGCGCAGCGTACAGGGTGCCCGGCGGCGGCTGGCGGCTGAAGAAGGTATGCACGCCATCGAGCACGGCCCCGGCGATCTGGCGCTGGTAGGCCGGATCGATCAGGCGGCGCTCTTCATCCGGGTTGGAGATGAACGCGGTTTCGACCAGCATCGCCGGCATGTCCGAGGTGCGCAGCACCGCGAAGTTAGCCCGTTCGATGTTGGGCTTGTGGTTCTTGCCGATCCGCTTCAGGCCGCCCAGCACATGCCCGGCGGCGTCTTCGGAGGCCTTCATGTAACCGCTCTGGGCCAGATCCAGCAGCACGTTGGCCAGGGTGCCTTCGGTCTGCTGCAGGCGCACGCCACCGACCAGATCGGCGGCGTTTTCCTTGTCGGCCAGCCAGCGCGCACGCTGCGAGGACGCGCCCTTGGTCGAGAGCACGTAGACCGACGAACCGGTGGCCGCGCGGTTCTCGGCGGCATCGGCGTGGATCGAGATGAACATGTCGGCCTTGGCGGCGCGCGCCTTCTGCGCGCGCATCGGCAGCGGGATGAACACGTCGCTGTCGCGGGTCAGATAAGCCTTCAGGCCGGGCGTTGCGTTGACCTGGCGGGCCAGTTCACGCGCCACTGCCAGGGTGATGTCTTTTTCGCGCTTGCCGGTCGGGCCGACCGCGCCGGGATCCTGGCCGCCGTGGCCCGGGTCGATCGCGATCACCAGCGGGCGCATGCCGGCACGCATCTTCACCCGCGAGGCGTCGCTGGGCATCGCTGGACGCGGGTTCTCCTGCGGCGTCACCGGGGTGGGCGTCGGCGCCGGGGTGGGCACCGGCGCACTGGCGACCACGGCCGTGGTCGACTGACCGGCGAGGATGGCGGCCGGTGAAGCGCTGTTGCTGGCGGCATTGGCGGTGCCGGCAGCGGCCACGTTGACGGTGGTGGCGGTGGTCGCCGCCGGGCCCGGCGCCGGTGCCGAGGTGGCGACGGTGGCGCTGGCCTGCTGGCGCACCGAGGCGGTCAGCAAGGCGGTGGCGCGCGCGGCATCGCTGCGCGCCTGTGCGGATTGGGCAGCGGCCTGCGCGGGCGTCGGAGTGGCTGCGGCCGGCGTGGAAGCCGGTGGCGCAGGCGTCGGCGAAGACGCAGCAGCAGGTGTCGGTGTCGGCGCGCTGGCCACGCGGGTGGACGTTGGCGCATCGCCCGGCCACTCGATCACCAGCCGCGATTGATCCCCCTGCTTGATCATCTGCGGGCGGAACGGCGCGACCGATTCGGCCAGGTCGAACACCACGCGGAACGTGCCCGGCACCGGCTGCCCGGTTCGGACCGCCGTGACCACACCCTTGGGCGCCGGCAGTTTGAGGTTGCGGATCGCGCTCGAGTCCGGGAAATCGACCACCAGGCGGTTCGGACCGGCCAGGGACAGGGTCTTGTAACCCCCGCTGCCGGCCAGCGAAATCTCCGCACGGGTACCGGTCGCACCGGTCTCCACGGCCACCTGGCGGACTTCGCCCGCCCACGACAGCGCGCTCGCCAGACAGAGTCCGACGGCAGTGCAGATGGCGGTGAGTGATTTCCCCATTGGCATGGGTCTGGATTCAATCACCGCGCTGAATGAAATGCAACTCCTTTTCCCTTAATAATCCGTAACCTGCCGGTGGTTCCTAGTGTCAGCCGACAGAAAGGGCCTGCAAGTCACCCCCTTGGGGGAGCCGTTCGAGCCATTCGCGACCGGCAGGACTGGTCGCCGTGAGCCGGGCGCGCCGCCCCTGGCCATGGATCTCCAGTGCGACGTCCAGATCGGTCGGCGGCAGCGCACCGGCGCCGCGCTCGGGCCATTCGACCAGCCACAGCGAGGCGCTGCCCTCGTCCAGCCCCAGGAAATCCAGCTCCTGCGCATTGCCGATCCGGTACAGGTCCAGATGCCAGGCTTCGTGCCCGTCGGCCAGCGGGTAGCGTTCCACCAGGGTGTAGGTCGGGCTGCGGATCGCGCCCTGCACGCCCAGCGCGCGCAGCAGGGCGCGGGCCAGGGTCGACTTGCCAGCCCCCAGGTCGCCCTGCAGCTGCATCACCGCCTGCGGCGGACGGGTCGCGGCCAGCCATTGCCCGAGCAGGTCGGTGTCCTGGGTCTGCGCGAGGAAAAACTCGATCATGTTCAAACGTCCGGATTGACCAGCCGGCGCAGCGGAGCCAGCAGATCGGTGGGAAGCAGGCCCCGCTGGCCGTCACTGGCGGCGGCATCGCCGGCCAGGCTGTGCAGCAATGCGCCGGTACTGGCCGCATCGAACGCGCCCAGGCCCTGCACGCGCAGGGCGGCAATGATGCCGGTGAGCAGGTCGCCCATGCCACCCACGGCCATGCCGGGGTTGCCGGCGGCGATCACCCGCGGCACCGAGTCGGGCGCGGCGACCACGCTGCCGGCGCCCTTGAGCACCACCACCGCGTGGAACCGGTCGGCCAGCGCTTTGGCGGCAGTGAAGCGGTCCGCCTGCACCTGCGCCGCGCTCAACCCGAGCAGGCGCGCGGCCTCGCCCGGGTGCGGGGTCAGGATCGCATCACCGGGCGGCTGCGGTGCCTTGGCCAACAGGTTCAGGGCATCGGCATCGATCACCAGCGGCTTCCCGCTGGCCAGCACCTGCCGCCACAGTTCGCGTGCCCAGTCGTCCTGGCCCAGGCCCGGCCCGATCGCGATCACCCCGGCGCGTGGCAGCAGGGCCTGCAGCTCCTGCGCGTCCTGCACGCCATGCACCATCGCTTCGGGCAGGCGGGCCAGCAGTGGTGCGACATGCGCTGCCTGGGTCGCTACGCTCACCAGCCCTGCGCCCGCGCGCAATGCCGATTCACTGGCCAGCATCACCGCGCCGCCGCTGCCGAGATTGCCGCCCACGCACAGCACGTGGCCGGATTCGCCCTTGTGGGTGTTGGCGCGGCGGGCCGGCAATTGTGCGCGCAGGCGTGGTTGCTGCCAGCACTCGGCGCTGTGCTGCACGCCCTGGTCGCCGTCGGCAGGCAGTTCCAGCGCGGCCAGCCGACGCCCGCCGACATGCTCCAGCGCCGCGCCGGTATACAGCCCCTGGTGGCGCACGATGAACTGCAGCGTGACCGTGGCGCGGATGGCGACGCCCGGCACGTTACCGGTCTGCGCATCCACGCCGCTGGGCACGTCCAGCGACAGTACCGGCAGGCCCGAGGCAGTGATCGCGTTGATCAGATCGGCCGCCCCACCGGCTGGCGCGCGGTTAAGGCCGATGCCGAACAGCGCGTCCACGAGCAGGTCCACCGGCGGCAGGCCGCCATCGAAATGCGCTACCGCACCGCCGGCGGCGATGAACGCCTGCTCGGCCTGCTGCGACAACGTCGTGGCCGGGGCATCGGTCGCCAGCCGCAGCACCGTCACCTGGCGGCCGGCTGCACGGGCCAGACCGGCCAGCACATAGCCATCGCCGCCGTTGTTGCCGGCCCCCACCACCACGCCGATGCGCTGCGCCTGTGGCCAGCGCTCCAGCAGGCAGTGCCAGGCGGCCAAGCCGGCCTGTTGCATCAGCGAGGCTCCCCCATCGCCCAGCAGGGCGCTGGCCTGCGCATCCAGGCGGCGCGCGGCGGCGATATCGAACAGTTCAGCAAGCTCGGGCATGCCGGGATTCTATACTTGTCGCCCAGGCGCAGCCTTGCCGCGCCCTTCCCAGGCTCCGTTTCCGCCCAGGCCATGTCCGCCGTCCCCCTCCCCGTCCCCCTCC
>NZ_KV791250.1:0-47411 GCF_001807865.1 Stenotrophomonas sp. HMSC10F06
AGAGCCACCCCATGGGTGGCTGTCGATCCACCCGGCACCGCGTGCAGCCACCCATGGGGTGGCTCTACCCCCGGTCTGCGCGCACAAAAAAGCCCCCTGCTTCCAGGGGGCCTTCGGTAGTTCACAGGAACCTGTGACGCTTACGACGTCATGCGATCCCAGAAGCCCTTCACGCCATCGATGAATGTCGCCGACTTGGGCGAATGCTTGCGCGCTTCCTCGCCGGTGAAGGTGGTCTCGAACTGCTCCAGCAGCTTGCGCTGCTCCGGGGTGAGGTTGACCGGGGTCTCCACCACCACGCGGCAGTACAGGTCGCCTTCGCTGCGGCTGCGCACCGAACGCACGCCCTTGCCACGCATGCGGAACAGCTTGCCGGTCTGGGTTTCGGCCGGAATGCGGATTTCCGCATAGCCGCCGAGGGTCGCCACGCGTACGGTATCGCCCAGCGCGGCCTGCGAGATGCGGATCGGCACTTCGCAGTGCAGGTCGTCGCCGTCGCGCTGGAAGATCGCGTGCTCGCGCACCCGCACTTCCACGTACAGATCGCCCGCCGGGGTGCCAGCCGGACCGGCCTCGCCTTCACCGGACAGACGGATGCGGTCGCCGGTATCGACGCCCGCAGGCACCTTGACCGACAACACCTTGTCTTCCTCGACACGGCCATTGCCGTGACAGGTCTTGCAGGGGTTCTGGATGATCTGGCCACGGCCGTTGCAGTGGTGGCAGGCCTGCTGCATCGCGAAGATGCCGCGCTGGATGCGCACCTGGCCCTGGCCACGGCAGACCGAGCAGGTCTCGACCTTGCCATCTTCCGAACCGCTGGCATTGCAGTCATCGCATTCGACCAGACTCGGAATCTCGATGCGGCGCTCCACGCCCATCACCGCCTCTTCCAGGTCCAGCTCCATCACGTAACCGATGTCGGCACCGCGACGGGCCTGGCGCGGACCACCACCGCCGGCGCCACCGCCGAAGATGTTGCCGAAGATGTCCCCGAAGATATCGCCCATGTCCGGGCCACCCGGGCCGCCACCGCCGCCCATGCCGTGCTCGAACGCGGCGTGGCCGTGGGCGTCGTACATGCGGCGCTTGTTGCTGTCGGACAGGGTTTCGTAGGCTTCCTTGCATTCCTTGAAGGACGCTTCGGCCTCGCTGTCACCCGGATTGCGGTCCGGATGGTATTTCATCGCGCAACGGCGATAGGCCTTCTTCAGTTCTTCGTCGCTGGCGGTGCGGGACACGCTCAGCACTTCGTAGTAATCGCGCTTGCTCATAACTTGAATCGGGTTCCGGAAGTCGGGATTCGTCAAAGCGGAAGAGCGGCACCAGGTCCGCTCTTTCGCCGGGCGCCCCGACAGGCCGGGAAACGGCTGTCAGGACCAGAAGGGGGATATGACAACGGGACGCTGCCTGCGCAACGTCCCGTGTCGAGTCCGGATCAGGACTTCTTGTCGTCCTTGACTTCAGTGAACTCGGCGTCGACCACATCGTCGTGCGCGCCGTTGTTGGCACCGGCATCCGGGCCCGGCGCCGCGCCGCCCTGCTCTGCCGCTGCGGAGGCAGCAAACAGCGCCTGGCCGGCTTCTTCCAGCACCTTCGACTTGGCTTCGATCTGGGCCTTGTCGTCGCTCTTCATCGCGGTTTCCAGATCGGCCAGGGCCGACTCCACCTTGCCGATCACATCGCCGCCGACCTTGCTGCCGTGCTCGGTGATCGCGGTACGGGTACCGTGGATCAGCGCGTCAGCCTGGTTGCGAGCCTGGACCAGCTCGTGGAACTTCTTGTCTTCTTCGCGGTTGGCTTCCGCGTCGGCGACCATGCGTGCGATCTCGTCCTCGGACAGGCCCGAACCGGCCTTGATCTCGACCTTCTGTTCCTTGTTGGTCTTCTTGTCCTTGGCCGACACGTGCAGGATGCCGTTGGCGTCGATGTCGAAGGACACTTCCACCTGCGGCAGGCCGCGCGGCGACGGCTCGATGCCGGAGAGGTCGAACTTGGCCAGCGACTTGTTGAAGCGGGCCTGCTCGCGCTCACCCTGCAGCACGTGCACGGTCACGGCCGACTGGTTGTCCTCGGCGGTGGAGAACACCTGCGAGGCCTTGGTCGGGATGGTGGTGTTCTTCTCGATGATCTTGGTGAACACGCCACCCAGGGTTTCGATGCCCAGCGACAGCGGGGTCACGTCCAGCAGCAGCACGTCCTTGACGTCGCCGCCCAGCACGCCGCCCTGGATCGCAGCACCCAGTGCCACGGCCTCATCCGGGTTGACGTCCTTGCGCGGTTCCTTGCCGAAGAACTCGGTCACGGCCTGCTGCACCTTCGGCATGCGGGTCTGACCGCCGACCAGGATCACTTCACCGATGTCGCTCGAACGCAGGCCGGCATCGTTCAGCGCGATGCGGCACGGCTCGATCGACTTCTTGATCAGGTCTTCCACCAGCGCTTCCAGCTTGGCGCGGGTCAGCTTGATGTTCAGGTGCTTCGGGCCCGACGCGTCAGCGGTGACGTACGGCAGGTTCACTTCGGTCTGCTGGCTGGTGGACAGCTCGATCTTGGCGCGCTCGGCGGCGTCCTTCAGCCGCTGCAGGGCAAGCGGATCCTTGCGCAGGTCGATGCCCTGGTCCTTGTTGAACTCGTCGACGAGGTACTCGATGACGCGGTTGTCGAAATCTTCGCCGCCCAGGAAAGTGTCACCGTTGGTGGCCAGCACTTCGAACTGCTTCTCACCGTCCACGTTGGCGATCTCGATGATCGACACGTCGAAGGTGCCGCCGCCCAGATCGTACACAACGATCTTGCGGTCACGGCCGTCACCCTTGTCCAGGCCATAGGCCAAGGCAGCAGCGGTCGGCTCGTTGATGATGCGCTTGACTTCCAGACCGGCGATGCGGCCTGCGTCCTTGGTGGCCTGGCGCTGGCTGTCGTTGAAGTAGGCCGGCACGGTGATCACGGCCTCGGTGACGGTCTCACCCAGGAACGCTTCGGCGGTCTTCTTCATCTTCTCCAGCACGCGGGCGGAGATTTCCTGCGGGGCCATCTTCTTGCCGTCGCTGGTCTGCACCCAGGCGTCGCCGTTGTCATGGGCCAGGATGCCGTAGGGCACGTGCGCGATGTCCTTCTGGACTTCAGCGTCGGTGAACTTGCGGCCGATCAGGCGCTTGACAGCGTAGAAGGTGTTCTTGGGGTTGGTCACGGCCTGGCGCTTGGCCGAGGCGCCGACCAGGACTTCGCCGTCCTTGGTGTAGGCGACGATGGAAGGCGTGGTGCGATCGCCTTCCGCGTTTTCGATGACGCGGGCCTTGCCGCCGTCCATGATCGCCACACACGAGTTGGTGGTGCCGAGGTCGATACCAATGATCTTGCCCATGAGGGAGACTCCTGAAAGTTCTGGGTACATCCGGCAGTTGCCGGGTTATGAATGGGATGTGTGGGACGCTGGAGACACTTTCAAGCCGTCCATCAAACACAGTGTTCGATGGCGACCCAACGCGTTCAGCGTCCGGTCGAGCAGCCGGGCAACGCCCGGCTCACCGGCCTGCGGATCAGTCGCGGGCCACCACGACCAGCGCCGGACGCAGCAGGCGGTCGTTGAGCAGGTAGCCCTTCTGGAACACCTGGACCACGCTGCCCGGCGCCGCGCCGGGCGCGTCGACCTGGCTGATGGCCTGGTGGTGGTCCGGGTTAAAGGTCTGCCCGGTCGGGTCGAGCAGGGTCAGGCCGTTGTCGGCGGCGACCTTGAGCAGCTGCTTGTAGGTCAGTTCGAGACCTTCGCGCAGCGGGCTCGGGTCACTGCCGGCGGCATTGAGGCCGGCATCGAGGCTGTCGAAGACCGGCAGCAGCTCGCCGAGCAGCTTTTCGTTGGCGAAGCGGCGCGCCTGCTCGACGTCGCGGGCCACGCGCTTGCGCTGGTTGTCCAGGTCGGCGCGCTCGCGCAGCGACTCCGAGCGCAGCAGCGCCAACTCGTTGTGCAGGCTGTCCAGCTGCTGCTGCAGGGACGGCTCCGCGGCCGGCTCGCCGGCGGGATTCTGGGATGCGATATCTGACTGATCTTGGTTCATTTCCGGATCCTTGGCGGTGACTCTCCGCCTCCACCCACCCCTATGTGGGCGCGGCTACGGGATTCAAGAGTCCAAGGCCGCTTTATGCGCGATCGCGGGACAATCCGCCGCCACCGGGCGAGCCCAGCGCAGCGCCCAGCACCTGGGCGGTGGCTTCCACCAGCGGAATCATCCGGTCGTAGGCCATCCGCTTGGGGCCGATCACCCCCAGCACGCCCAGCACCTGGCCATCGGCCGAATACGGGGCGGTGACCAGCGAGACGCTTTCCAGCGGCATCACCCCGGTCTCCTCGCCAATGAAGATGCGCACTCCCGGGGCCTGGATGGTGCGTTCGAGCAGCTGGAGGATCTCGCGCTTGCTGGCGAACACATCGAACAGCTCGCGCAGGCGCTCCAGGTCGGACAGGTCCTGCACACCCATCAGCCGGGTCTGCCCGGCCAGCACCATGTCATCGGCCGGCGGCACCATCGCCTGCTCGGCCAGCTCGATGCTGTGCGCCAGCAGCTGCTCCATCTCCGACTGCGCATCGCGCAGCTCCAGCAGCAGCCGGGCCCGGATCTCGGCCAGCGGCCGCCCGGCGCAGTTGGCGTTGAGGTAGTTGGCGACCTGCTCCAGCTCGCCCGGATCGAAGCTGCGGCGCGGCTCGATCACCCGGTTCTGCACTTCGTTGTCGGCAAACACCAGGATCGCCAGCACCCGACGCGCGTCCAGCGCCACGAAGTCGATGTGCCGGAACGCGAACTGTTCCCGGCGCGGGGCGCTGACCACCCCGACGAAATGGCTCATCGCCGAGAGCAGCTCCGAGGCACTGCCGAGCAGGGCCTGGGTGCCGGTGCCGGTGGCCAGCTCGGTGCGCAGGCGGCTGAGCTCACCCTCCCCCGGCGGCTGCATCTTGACCAGGCTGTCCACGAACACCCGGTAACCGTGCGCGGTCGGCACGCGGCCGGCCGAGGTATGCGGCGAGCTGAGCAGGCCGAGGTCTTCCAGGTCGCCCAGGATGTTGCGGATGGTGGCCGGGCTGACATCCAGGCCGGCATGCCGGGCAAGCGTCTGCGAGCCGACCGGCTCGCCATCCTGGATGTGGCGCGCGATCAGCGTCCGCAGCAGATGGCGGGCACGCGGGGCGAGATGGGACGCGGAAGGGTGCATGGAATCAGCCTGTGAGACGCCCACTTAGATAATGGCTGCACGGGGCGTTGGCAAGTCATTGGAGACGCCCCCCGCCCATGCTAGCTTGCGCGGCTTGGAGACGCCCCTCGTGTACAACGTAGACCATGCTTAGACATCTATCGATCAAGGATTTCGCGGTCGTCCGCGCCACCGAGCTGGAATTCGGCGCCGGCATGACCGTGGTCTCGGGTGAAACCGGCGCGGGCAAGTCGCTGATGGTGGACGCGCTGGGCTTCCTGTCCGGGCTGCGCGCCGACAGCGGCGTGGTCCGCCACGGCGCCGCCCGCGCCGAGCTCTCGGCCGAATTCGCGCCGCCGGCCGATGCGCCGGCCCGCCAGTGGCTGCGCGACAACGAGCTGGACGACGAAGAACAGTGCCAACTGCGACGGGTGATCCGCGCCGATGGCGGTTCGCGCGCCTTCATCAACGGCCGCCCGGTGACGCTGACCCAGCTGACCGAGCTGGCCGGCATGCTGGTGGAGATCCACGGCCAGCACGAACAGCAGGCCCTGCTCTCGCGCCCCTCGCAGCTCTCGCTGCTGGACGCCTTCGCCCGCAACGACGCCGAGCGCGCCCAGGTCCGCCAGACCGCGGCACGCTGGCAGGCGCTGGTGGACGAAGCCGAGGCGCTGTCGCGCCAGGGCGATGTCAGCGATCGGATCGGTTACCTGGAGCACCAGCTGAGCGAACTCAAGCGTGAGGATCTGGACCCGGCCTCGATCGCCACCCTGGGCAGCAGCCACCGCCGCCAGGCCCATGCCAGCGCGCTGATCGGCGCCTGCGACGTGGCCGTCAGCCGCCTCAACGGCGATGACGAGGTCTCGGTGCTGCAGCTGCTGCAGCAGACCCGGCATGATCTGGCCCGCGTGGCCGAGCACGACAGCCGGCTCGGCGAGGTCGATGCCCTGCTCGACAGCGCCGCCATCCAGCTGGACGAAGCGCTGTCCCTGCTTGATCGCGTCCACGACGACCTGGATGCCGACCCCGAGCAGTTCGAGGACATCGAGCGACGCCTGGGCCGCCTGCACGACCTCGCCCGCAAGCACCGCGTGCCGATGGAAGCGCTGGGCGAGCACCGCGATGCCATGGAGGCCGAAGTCGAGCAGCTGCGCGGTGCCGACGAGCGCCTGCAGACCCTGGCCGGCGAGATCGACCGTGCCGCCGGCCAGTGGAAGACCGTGGCCGAGGTGCTCAGCGCCAGCCGCCGGAAGGCTGCCAAGGCCCTGTCGGACACCACCACCACCCTGATCGGCGAGCTGGGCATGGGCGGCGGTCAGTTCCTGATCGATATCGAGCCGCAGAGCGTGGTCAAGCCGGACCCGAACGGGGCCGAGCGGGTCGAGTTTCTCGTTGCCGCCAACGCCGGCCAGCCGCCGCGCGCCCTGCGCAAGGTGGCCTCGGGCGGTGAACTGTCCCGCATCTCGCTGGCGATCGAAGTCGCCGCCTTGGGCCTGGATGCCGTGCCGACCATGGTCTTCGACGAAGTCGATTCAGGCATCGGCGGCGCCGTGGCCGACATCGTCGGGCAGAAGCTGCGCGCCTTGGGCGAGAAGCGTCAGGTGCTGTGCGTCACCCACCTGCCCCAGGTCGCCTCCAAGGGCCACGCCCACTACCGGGTCAGCAAGGCCCCGGTGGACGGCATGACCCAGAGTGCGGTCGAGAAGCTGGATACCAAGGCCCGCGAGGAAGAGCTGGCCAGGATGCTGGGCGGCGTGGAAGTCAGCAAGGAAGCCCGGGCTGCGGCGCGCAAGCTGCTGCAGGTCTGAGGGCCACGTGATGGGTAGTGCCGGCCGCTGGCCGGCTCCCCGCCGGATCCGGCGCCTGGCGCTGAAAGCAAAAACCCCGGGCATGCCCGGGGTTTTTTGATCGCATCCGGGCCGCCAGCGGCCCGTTACCGGCGCTTCTTGCGCACGTAGAGCACCAGCGAGTGCTCTTCCAGCTCGTAGCCATGGTCGGCCGCGATCTTGCGCTGCAGCTCTTCGATCTCGTGGCTTTCAAATTCGATGATCTTGCCGCTGTCCACATCGACCATGTGGTCGTGGTGACCACCGCGATCCAGCTCGTAGACGGCTTGGCCGCCTTCGAAATTGTGCTTCAGCACCAGGCCGGCGGCCTCGAACTGGGTCAGCACCCGGTACACCGTGGCCAGGCCGATCTCATCACCGTGCTCCAGCAGCTGGCGGTAGATGTCTTCGGCGGTCATGTGGTGGCTGGCATTGCGCTGCTCGAGCAGCGCCAGGATCCGCATACGCGGGTGGGTCACCTTGAGGCCGACTTTGCGCAGGTCGTGGGTTTCCATAGTTCTCCGTTCATTGGCGATTTAGCGCCAGCTGCCTCGGATTGGGTCGCGGCGACACGTCGGGAGTGTATCATCGACTCGATTTCCCCAAACGCCATTCCCCGATGCGCAATCTCCTGCTGGTCGCCGCCGTTGCCCTGTCCACCACGGGCTGCGGCATCATTTACAAGCAACCCATCTATCAGGGCAACCTGATCCGGGAGCAGGCCGTCGGTCAGCTGCAGGTGGGCCAGAGCAAGCAGCAGGTCAACGCCCTGCTTGGCACGCCCTCCATCCCGGACCCGTTCCATGCCCAGCGCTGGGATTACACCGCCAGCCAGCGCGTGAACCGGGTCGGCAAGACCGAAGTGAAGAACTTCACCGTCTACTTCGAAAACGACGCGGTCACCCGCTGGGACGGCGAGTACTTCGCCAGCGACGACGCCCAGCTGGCCCGCAGCACGCTGCGCCAGTTCGGCCGCAACCTGCCCAAGGACAAGAAGAAGCGCGGCCGCTGAGGCCCGCGTTCTTCACTCAGCTGCCGGCGCGGGCGCGTCGGCGGCGGTTGTCTTTCGGGTCGGCCAGCAGCGGACGCAGCAGCTCGACCCGGTCGCCCTCGCGCAGCACCTGATCCGGCTTGGCCAGCAGGCCATGCACGGCCACGGCCGGGCACTGGTCGCTGCCCTCGATGCCGGCCAGCGCGATGGCCTCGGTGACGGTGGTGCCCTCGGCGAGGGTCAGCACCTTCGAGGCGGCCCGATCGGGCCAAGCCAGCACCACCTCGACCGTGATCACGGCTCAGTCCTGGGCGTCGGCGACGCGGACGAAATCATTGACCATCCGGTCGGCCAGGCCCTGGAAGCCCAGCGCGAGAGCCGGACCGAGCAGACGTGAGGTCGGCTCGAACTCCAGCGTCAGCGTGACCTTGCAGGCATCTTCGGCCAGCGCGTGGAATTCCCAGCGACCGTGCAGGCGCTTGAACGGCCCGTCCTTGAGCTGCATATCGATGCTGTGCGGGCGTTGCAGCGTGTTCTCGGTCATGAACCAGGTGGAGAACGAACCGAAGCCCAGATCCAGGCGCGCGACCAGGCGGTCCGGGCCGGACTCCAGGATCTGCGAGGCCGAGCACCAGCGGAAGCGGCGCGGATAGGCGTCAATATCATTGACCAGGTCGAACATGCGGGCAGCCGAATGTTCGACCAGGGCACTACGGCGGATAGTTGGCATGCGATACAGATGTCTGATGAATCGACCGGGCGTGCCCGAATCGGAGACAATAGGGAAATGAGCAAGAACAGCGGCAAGGATAAAGCAAAGGGCGCGACGGCCAACAAAACCATCGCACTCAACAAGCGTGCCCGGCACGAGTACCACATCGAAGATCGCTTCGAAGCCGGCCTGGCCCTGCAGGGCTGGGAGGTCAAGTCGATCCGCGCCGGGCGCGGCAACATCATCGATGCTTACGCCTACGTGCGTGATGGCGAGATCTATCTGATCGGTGCGCAGATCACCCCGTTGATCCAGGCCTCCACCCATGTGGTGGCCAACGACCGCCGGGACCGCAAGCTGCTCCTGCATCGCAACGAGATCGACAAGCTGATCGGCAAGGTGCAGCGCGACGGCTACACGATCGTGCCCACCGCGATGTACTGGAGCAAGAACAAGATCAAGCTCGAGATCGCGCTGGCCAAGGGCAAGCAGACCCACGACAAGCGCGATGCGGAGAAGGACCGCGACTGGGCGCGCGAGAAGTCGCGCACCATGCGCCGACACAACCGCGACGCGTGATGGCCCCGGTGTCGCCGGCGCCTGCGATCACGCCAGCCAGCGCCGAAGACACCCGCGCGGTGTTCGCCGGCCTGTTGGCTTTCAACCAGGCCGCCAGTGGCGATGCGTTGGACGATCAGCCGGTCAACCGGGTGATCCACGATGCCACCGGCCGGGTAGTGGCCGGGATCGCCGCCGACGTCTGCGGTGGCTGGCTGATGGTGCATGCGTTGTGGGTGGACGCCAGCCAGCGTGGCCAGGGGTTGGGCCAGGCGCTGCTGGCCGATGCCGAGCAGCAGGCCCGCACGCTCGGCGCACACGCGGTGACGCTGGATACCTTCTCCTGGCAGGCCGAGGGCTTCTACCTCAAGCAGGGCTATGAGGTGTTCGGCCGGCTGCAGGACTTCCCGCCCGGGCACCATCGCCTGTACCTGCGCAAGCCGCTGTAACGCCCTGCCCGGGCGCTGCCAGCGCCACGTATCGCCAAGGCCGACCTGACCCCGCGGCCCCGGCAGGACAGCGATCTTTCCCCGCCAGCCCCGCGCAGCTGTCAGAATCCCCGCATTGATACGGAAAGGATCCGCGCGTGACACTTGAAACTACCCCGGCACCCGCACTGGCGGCGGACGAACTGACCACCCTGCGCGCCGACGTGGCCGCGCTGGAGTTCATCTTTGACGAACTCGCCCGCGCGATGGACCCGGCCGCGCTGCTCAAGGTGCTGACCTACCTGATCCGCAACGCCAAGCGCGTTGCCTCGGAAACGCAGAGCTACGACACCCTGGAGCACCGCCGGCTGGTCGCCCAGGTGGAATCGCTGATGGCCCGGGTCGAGCCGCAGGCCAAGAAGCAGGCGATGGCCGTGCGCAACGAGCACAACCGCCTGAAGAAGGAAAAGGCCCGCCACAAGGCCGACAGCCGCCGCCAGCTGCAGAAGTAAGCGGCAGACCGGCAAGGTGACTGTTCAGCCGGATTGGAGTAGCATCCATTCCGTCAAGTAGACGTCCGGCGCTGTTTTCCGGATGAAGTGCGGTTCTTGAAGAAACCGGGGGTGCATTGGTTTCGACGGGGGTTGTGAAGTTACTTGGTGCATGCCGAGGGGGCAGCTTTCCTCGTTAATCCAGCAGCAAACTTTTAGTTGCCAACGACGACAACTACGGTTCGAACGACTTCGCAATCGCTGCCTAAAAACAGCTTTAGCGTTTAGTTCTACAGCCGCCTTAGGCGAACCCCCGAACCTACTTGTGCCCGTGCTCGTAGATGTAGGGTCATTATCACGGAACCGGTTGTGATGGCTGCCTGTCAGTCACGACTTAACTAAAGCAGGCTGGTCCTGGGGTGCGCTTTGCACACCGTGCTGCCACAGGATGAGATCCAACGGTGAGCTAAGCATGTAGTACCGGGGATGGAGTGCCTTCGGACGGCGGTTCAATTCCGCCCACCTCCACCAATGAGGGGTTCGAAAGAATCCCAAGAAGCCCGGGAACCCTTATACAACGGGGGTTCCCGGGCTTTTTTATTTCCGGCATCGTCAGGCCCCGTGCGTTGCAGCTCGTGAGACCGTGGGGGCGATGCCCCCGCTCACCCATCTTGCCTTGCGGCGCGCCAACCCGGCCGAGAAGACCCCGAACCTGTTCGACCGCGGCGGTCTCTACCTGGAGATCTCATCCTGTTGATGGTCGGTGGTGGCACCTGACCCTTCTGGACCTCGGCCTGCGCATGAGCCTCTACGGGCTGCTGCTGGCCTCGTGGCGCTGCGGCAGTTGCCGCGCTGTTCCAGACGGATCGCGGCGTACCGCCGCCTCCTCTTCGCCCTCGGAGGGCGGGATGTACCATTTCTGGACCGTGCCCGCGGGCAGGTTATAGACCCAATATGTCCCGCCAGCCTTCGTTACCGCTTCTTCGAGGATTGCGCGCTGGCGGAAGTCCTCATCGGTCACGCAGGTGGGGCAGTGCACCGGCTGAGCCGCAAAAGCAGGCGTTGCAACCGCCGCAGCCGTTAATGCAAGCATCGCACTGAAGAGCTTCACAATAGATCCTTTATTGAGAAATTGCCGATTTTTGCTCGGCGATTTGATCCTAGCACCGTGAAGCATGTGGCTGGGTTGCTGATCCTGCCGTGACCTCGCCAACGTGACCGCGTACGCGTCCGCAGTTGGGTTTGTCATGACCTTTGAAGCGGCGCGGGACTTCTCTGATTCAGGGCGTGGCTGGCTGCCGAGCGGGATGACGCGACGGCAATGCTGCTGGCCAGCGAGTGCAGACATCGAAGGTCCCCACCTTTTTGTGCCTCACGGCAAGGTAAATTTCCGCGCCATCCGCAGTGGCCAGACCGACGTGAACTGCGCGCCACCCACCAGCCGGTATGCTGCCGAAACACTGTGCAGCACGCCCATCGCCTCCAGCACATCCTTGGTCTTCCGGAACGTCGGCCGCGGATCCGCAGTGAACATGAAAAGGTTGATCTCTTTCGCGCTGACGTCATAGCCGTCCAGCGTCGCGGCCTTGCCGAGCGCGGCGGTCAGCTCGGCCTCCAGCGTCGCCAGGAATGCCTCATCGTCCAGCGACTTGCGCCAGAACTTGATCACAAGCTGGTAATCCATCAGGCGGCCCCGTCATTCAAGAAGTGAACCGCCAAGGTTACCCGCATGACGGAAATCACGCTGTGTTTGAAGCGGCGGCAATCATCTGCGCCAGCCGGTCGGCGATGGCCTGCCCCACCTCCGGCGGCAGGCGCGAGCGCGACAGCGCTTCGAACACCCACATGCCGTCGGCGGCGAGCTTGGCGATGAACAGGTCCAGCGCGGCCGGGTCGCTCAGGTCCTGCGGGGTCGGCGGCGACCAGCGCTCGGCCACGGTCGCCCAGGGCTGCACGTTCTCGTCCGTCGCCGCCGCGTCGAACATCAGCTGGAGTTCGGCGCGCGTAGCGGTCTGCGCACAGGTCAGTGCGTAGGCCTGGTAGCGCTCGGTGGCATCGGCGGCCTCGGCCGGCTTGCCGGCCACCTCGATCAAGCTCGCCTCCCACACGCCGGCCAGGTGCTGATGGATGCCCTGGAGCAGCGCGTCGCGCGAGGGGAAGTGGTACAGCAGCCCTCCCCTGGCGATGCCGGATTCGGTGGCGACCGCCTCGAAGGTGAGCGCGGTGATGCCGTCGCGTTCGATCACGCGGACGGCGGCATCAAGGATGTTGGTTCGGTTGCTCGGGCGCATGGAGTCAGTGGGCGTGGGAGACAGTGGTGGCGCTGCCGGAGCCGTGACGGCGCAGCAGAATGCCGGTGACGACGGTGCCGACCAGGAGCACGGCGGCGATCACATACAGTACCCAAACATAGCTGGCGTCGTAGGCGCTGGCGGCAGCACCGAGCCACCCTGCATCGGCACCGGGCTGCGCGGCCAGAGCGAACGCCTGCTGGATGCTCTCACCCGCAGCGGCGTCCACGCCGTCCGGAAGCGACACGGTTGCCGAGTACAGCGCGGCAATCAGGCTGCCCAGCAGCGAGACCGCGAACAGGCTGCCGAACTCGTAGGACACCTCCTCCACCGAGGACGCCATGCCGGCGCGGTGCGGCGGCACGTTGCCGATGATGGCCGTGGAAGCGACCGAAATGGTCGCGCCCATGCCGAGCCCGGTGAGCAGCAACCCGGTAATGGTCCAGCCCAGGTCGCTACCGAAGGTCACCGCGACCAGCAGCACGCCGGCGGTACCCACGCCGAGCCCACCGGTGATCAGCGGCAACAGCCCGACGCGGTGCAGGAACGCGCCGCCGAAGATCGCGCTGGGCAGGCAGCCGAGCGCGACCACCGACACCAGCAGACCGGCCTGCAGCGGTGTGTAATCGGCGACCAGCTGGAAGCGCTGGGTGGTCAGCAGCTGCAGGCCGGCGATGGCGAACATCGCGAAGGCCGCCGAGAGCACACCGGCCAGGAACGGCGCATTGCGGAAGATCGCCACGTCAAGCATGGGATACGGCAGGCGACGCTGGCGACGCAGGAACAGCACCAGACCCACGACGAAGACCAGCGCCGCGCCCGCGGCCAGTGGCCCGTTCGGCGGCGCATGCGCGATTTCCTTGATCGCCACCACCAGGCCGGACAACGCGACCAGACTCAACAGCGAGGAAATCAGGTCCCACGGCTTGCTCGCATCGGGCGTGCCGTGCGGCGCGAACAGCACGGCGCCAACCATCGCCAGCAGCACGATCGGCACGTTGATCAGGAACACCGAACCCCACCAGAAATGGGCCAGCAGCACGCCGCCGACGATCGGGCCGATCGCGCTGCCAATGATGGAAATGCAGCCCCAGACCGCGATCGCCAGATTGCGCTCGCGCTCATCCGCGAAGGTCAGGCTGATCAGCGCCAGGGTGGCCGGCATCATCGCCGCGGCACCCACCGCGAGCAGCGCGCGGGCGCCGATGAGCAGGTTGGCGTCCGGCGCGAACGCAGCCAGCAGCGAGGCGATGCCGAAGATCACCAGGCCGATCAGGAACATACGGCGGTGCCCCAGCCGGTCGCCGAGGGTGCCTGCGCCGAGCAGCAGGCCGGCCATGACCAGCGGATAGGCGTTGATGATCCACAGCCCCTGCAGCGACGTGGCGCCGAGTTCGGCGGTCAGGGTGGGCAAGGCGGTGTACAGCACCGAGTTGTCGAGCGTGATCAGCAGCAGGCCGGCGGCCACGGTGAGCAACAGGCTCCAGCGCTGGGTCTTGGTGGGGGTCATGGGGAGCGAACGTTTCGGGCGGGCAGTAACTATACAGGACGTCCTGTTTGGTTATGACGACGCACCCCCGGTGGGTTCAGCCTGCGGCAGGCACTGCCGTGCGCAACCGCGGGCGTGGCCGGTCTGCGTGGCGACTGGCGTTGGTCACATGGCAGGGGGGCTCACCCGCGCAGGTACGCCTGCCCGGTATGCACGGTGTCGGGGATCACTATGGACGGACAGAAAGAGGCATTTCGGCAGGCACACGCCGAGTTGGAGCAGTGCTGGACGCGCGGCCGGTCGGCGGCCGAGCGATGGGCGGTGTACGACGGTATCCACGACCGGCTGGTAGCGCAGTGGCCGGGCGATGCCACCCGCATCGTCGGCATGATGGTGATGTGGGTTACCGAAATACGCGGCAGCTGCCCGTCGCCCCATGGCGTTGCCGAGCCGGGACGAAGCGAGGTCCTCCGGCTGCGTGCCTCCCGGATCGATTCCTGAGCGCCGTGCCGGCTGGGTTACGGTGCGGTCGGCTGGAAAGGCGCGTTGCGCCCGGCCACTTCCATGTTGATCGCATTGATCAGGGCCGACACGGCCGTCGCCAGGCGGCGGCTGTCGGCGATGGAGCCGAAGAACAGGATCGAGGTGCCGTCCAGTTCGACCCCGGCCAGGCCGAGCTCGCCCTTGAGCGCGGCGACGCGTTCGTCGAACAGCTTCAACCAGTGGGCATCGGGGGAGACATCCAACATCGCGACGATCGCCTCGTCCGCACCATGGTCGACGATGGTCTGCAGGGTCGGGACGTCGAATCCCAGCAGGCGTGGCACGCTGCTGTCGGGAAGAGGAATGCTCATGCGGGCATGGTAGCCGGTAAGCCGCTGCGGTGCCCGACGGCGACTGGCGATGGCTGAAGCGTTGTGATTGCCCATGACGCACAAAGGCCCGGCCAGATCGGCCGGGCCCTCGGTGCGTCATGCCTGGCCTTATTCTTCCTGGTCGCTCTGCTGGCCCGACCGCTGGCCCTGCTGATCCTGCTGTTGCTGCTGCTTCTGGGCGTCACGGTCGCGCTGATCCTGCTGATCCTGCTGGCCCTGCTGCGGGGTGTTGCGCTGCGGATCGTTCTGACCCTGCTGCGGGTTCGGGGTGTTGGCCATTGCCGTATCTCCGGTGTTCGGCATCGAAGTGGTGCCGGTGAAACCACGCTAGGCCTGCCCGCGTTACCCATGTGTGCGTGGCGGGCGGCGCGCCCTGCACGCGCCGGGCACCTGCGTAAACAATTCAGAACGCACTGGAAAACGACACCGAGAGAGCACAGTGCGTTCACTGCCCGGTAGCGCTGATCTGCAGCGCATCGACAGTCCCTTGATGGGCGCGCGCTCATGCTCGCGACGAAAGGCCCTTGCCGGGCCCCCACCGAGGATGTGCCATGACGCCGCTCCGCTCGCTGCTGTTGACCGCCCTGCTCGCCCTGACGCCGATGCTGGCCACCGCGGCGGACAAGGTCACCACCACCCCCGTGCACTTCACCAAGGGCGCCAGCAGCGCCACTCTGCGTGGGACGTTGTCCGGTTATGACACCGTCCGCTACACGATCGCCGCGCGTGCCGGCCAGACCATGGCGGTCACGATCGACGGCAGCCCCAATGCCAATTTCAATGTATTCGCGCCCGGCGTAACGCCCGGCCAGGGCGAGGCCCTGGGCAGCAACGACGAGACCCGGCGCTGGAGCGGCACCCTGCCGTCCACCGGCACCTATGTGGTGCAGGTCTACCAGATGCGTGCGCAGGCGCGCCGGGGTGAGAAGGCACCGCACAGCCTGACCGTCGCCATCCGCTGAGGCCAGCCCCGGGTATCCTCGGGGGTGTCGGTTTCGTCCACGCAAGGGGCCCGGGATGGACTTCCTCAAACTGCTGCGGTCGCTGGAAGAGTTTCTCTACGAGCTGTGCACCTGGTTTCTGTTCTTCCCGCGCACGCTGTACCGCGTGGTGGTGCATCCGCGGCGGATGGCCCAGTACGTGGATACCGAGCTGAAGGAAAAGCTGGACCGCCAGTTCGACGATGCGATCAGCCCGCCGATGTTCCTGATGCTGTCGGTGCTGGTCGCTCACGGGGTGGAGCTGATGCTGCACCAGCAGGTGGTCGGCACCGGTGCACTGTCGCGTTCGATTTTCGGCAATGAGGAAAGCCTGCTGCTGTACCGCTCGATCACCTTCGCCATCTGGCCGCTGGTGACCACCACGCACCTGCTGCGGCGCAAGCATGTGCCGATGACCCGGGAGTCGCTGCGCCGACCGTTTTTCATGCAGTGCTACCTGACCGCCCCGTTCGCGGTGACATTGTCCACCAGCATGGTGTTCGTACGGCTGCCCGGCGAGCTGTCGACCGTGCTCGGCACTGCGGTGGGGGTGATCGCCGCGCTGTGGTATGCGATGGTCCAGGCCGGGTGGCTGAAGGTCGCGCTTCAACGCTCCTGGTTGAACACGATCCTCTCCACGGTATGGGTGCTGGTGCTGGGATCGCTCATCAACCTCACGATCGGGGTGATCCTGCTGTCGAATTGATCCGACCGGCGCCCCGCCCAACCGCCATGTCGCGCATATCCTCTCCCCGCCCTTCCGTGCGACCCTTTGGGAACGTTTTCATGGAATGGAGGGATTCCACATGCTGTTTCGTTTCCACCGGCCCGCGCTGCTGGCCCTGATGATGTTTGCCGCCCCGCTGGGCAGCGCCTGGGCGCAGGCACCGGACGCGTTGAAAGTCATGTCGTTCAACGTGCGCACGCCGGCCGATACTGACCCCGGCAAGCGCTGGGAAGACCGCCGCGATGCGATGGTCACGCTGATCCGCGAACAGAAACCCGAGGTGATCGGCACCCAGGAGCTGGTGCGGAAACAGGGCGAGTACCTGGTCGCGCACCTGCCCGGCTACACCCTGTTCGGCAGGGACCGCCGCGGCGGCAACGCCGACGAACACATGGGCGTGCTGTACGACAGCGCGCGCTTGAAGGTGCTCGAATCGGGCGACTTCTGGCTCTCCGATACGCCGGATGTGCCGGGCAGCATCACCTGGGGCAACCTGTTCCCGCGCATGGTGACCTGGGCGCTGTTCCAGCGTCAGGCCGACGGCCAACGCTTCTACCTGTTCAACACCCACCTGCCCTACCGCGAGGAAGATGAGCCGCGCCGCGAGCTCGGTGCGAAGCTGATCGTCTCGCGGCTGGCGACGCTGCCCAAGGACATCCCGGTCGTGGTCACCGGCGATTTCAACAGTGAACCCGGCAGCGACACCTACAAGGCCTTCACTGCCGCGTTGGGCGATGCCCGCGAACTCGCCGGCAAGGTCGAAGGCCCGCGCCTGACCTTCCACGATTTCACCGGCAAACCGACGGTGGAACTGGACTGGATCCTGGTACGCGGTTTCAGCGTGGACCGTTTCAGCACGCTGGACCAGAAACCCGGTGGCGTGCTGCCTTCGGACCACTACCCGGTCCAGGCCGAGCTGCGGTTCCCCGCATCGACGCCGACGGTCCGGTAAGCAGATGCGCGATGGGCGGTCATAGCACCGTCCATCGGCTTGCGCATGGCCGCCCTGCGGCCCTGCGCTTTCCCGCCGCCGATCACGGCTGCCGCTCATCGATCTGCTGCAGCAGCTGGTACAGCGCCTGATGCTGCTCGCGTGCCTGGCAGATCCGCGCGCCGATGGCGATGAACATACCGGTGGCGATCAGGCCGATCTCGAACAGGCCTTCGGTCAAGCGGGCGAATCCGATGGCGACCACGATGATCGCGGCGACCAGCAGCGCGATGACACCGCGCGAAAGCCCCGCGCCGGATCCCATGCCCGGCTCCTGCACACGCGGACGGACAGGACGCCACTGATTGGGTTGCATGCGGGCCACTCCAGAGAACAACCCACGCTTGTAGCATCGTGCATTGGCACCGTGCAGAGGCAAAGCCGTCAACCGCGACGCCCTGCGCAGCGGATGTGACGGCTGTTGCCATTCTTGCAGGGACGGCGCCTTCGCCGCCCCTGCGACCTGCGGCCGGTCAGCGCTGCGTCACCGCCACCGGGGTGTTGGCTGCATCCTGCTGCTGGCCCCAGCCACCCAAGGCCTTGTACACCCCCACCACACTGACGTTGACCGTGGATTCGGCCTCGGCCAGTGCATCGTCCGCGGCCAGCTGGGTGCGTTGTGCATCGAGCAGGGTCAGGAAGTCTTCCGACCCCTCGCGGAAGCGGATCTGCGCCAGTTCCTCCGCGCGACCCGCCGCCTGGGCCTGCTCGGCGACGATCGCCAGGCGGGCCTGCTGCTTGGCGTACCGCGTCAGCGCGTTCTCGGTGTCTTCCAGCGCCAGCAGCACCGCCTTCTCATACTCGGCGGCGGCACCGTCGGCCTGCGCCTTGCTGGCGCGCAGACGGGCTTTGACCGTGCCGAAATCGAAGGCAGCCCAGCTGATCGACGGGGTCACCGACCACGCCTTGTTGTTGCCGTTGACCAACCCGCTGGCATCACCGGACAGGAAGCCGACGAACCCACTCAGGCTGATCCGCGGGAACAGGTCCGCGGTGGCAACGCCAACGCGCGCGGTGGCCGCCGCCAGCCGACGCTCGGCCACGCGCACATCGGCGCGCTGACGCAGCAGATCGGTGGTGTCACCCAACGGCAACGCCTTGGCGTACGGCCGCATCTCGCGCGGCTGCAGCAGGCTGTCCAGTGCATCCGGACGCTGCCCCAGCAGGACGGCCAGGCGATGACGCGACTGCACTTCGGCGACTTCCAGCAGCGGGATGTCGGCCTCGATCGCCTTCAGGCGCGCACGGCTGCTCTGCACGTCCAGCTCGCTGCCGGCGCCCAGTTCCCAGCGGGTCTCGGTGAGCTTCTGGGTGTCGCGCAGATTGACCAGGGTGCGCTTGGCCACCGCGATGCGCTTCTGGGTACCGCGCAGCTCGAAGTAGTTACGGGCTACTTCGGCGGCGACGGTGACCTGCGCGTCGGCGAGGTTGTCCTGCTCGGCGCCCAGGTCCGCGCGCGCCGCTTCGGCGGCACGGCGTTGGCGACCGAACAGATCCAGCTCCCAGCCGGCATCGAAGCCGAGCTGGTAGGTCTCGCTGAAGACGCGCTCATCACCCACCGTGGCATCGGGCTGCTTGCGGCGGTCATAGCTGCCGCCGCTGGTGACGTGCGGCAACTGGTCCAGGCGCTGCTCGACGAACACCGCGCGGGCCTCGCGCACCCGCGACATCGCGATGCGCAGGTCCAGGTTGGTGCCCAGTGCTTCATGCACCAGCTGCTCCAGCACCGGATCGTCGAACTGGGCCCACCAGCTCGCCACCGGCGAGGTGGTGGTGAACACCGGCGCGGCGGCGCCCTGCAGGGTCACCGGCTCGGCCGGTGGCGCCTGGTAGTTGGGGCCGACGCTGACGCAGCCGGCCAGCAGCGCGCTGGTCACGGCCACGGTCAACAGGCGGATCACCATGGCAGCACCTCGCCGAGGTAGGTGAAGCTGCCGTTGGGGCCATCGGCATCGATCAGCGCCATGCCGACGCTGGAGCGTGCGCCTTCGCTGATGTCGATCTCGCCCTCACCGCCGTTCATGTCGGTCTTGACGTAACCGGGGTGCACGGTATTGACCTTGGTGGTGCTGTCGCGCAGCTCGTAGGCGAGCTGTACGGTCCACGCATTCACCGCACTCTTGGAGGCGTTGTAGGCGGGCACCGCGAAGCCGTAGATCGGCGAGCCCGGCTGGCTGTGCAGGGTCAGCGAGCCCAGGATGCTGGAGACGTTGACGATGCGGCCAGCCGGCGAGGCGTTGAGCAGGGGCAGGAAGGCTTGGGTAACGGCGATCACGGCGAATACGTTGGTGTCGAAGGTATCGCGCCAGGTCTGCAGGGTCTGCGCCGACGGCGCCAGCTTGGGGTCGTCGAGCAGGATGCCGGCGTTGTTGACCAGGATGTCCAGGCGGCCGTGACGCTCGGTCACGGTCTGCACGGCGGCGGCGATGCTGGCGGCATCGCCTACGTCGAGCTGGATCGCTTCCACCGGCAGGCCCTCGGCCTGCAGCTTCAGCGCCTCGGCCACGGCGACGTCGCGCTTGCGCCCAGCCAGCAGCGTGTGCACGCCGGCCTGGGCCAGCTGACGGACGGTTTCCAGGCCGATGCCGCGGGTGGCACCGGTGACCAGGGCGATCTTTTGGGTAGCGGTATTCATGTGAAAAACCTCGCGGGGGAAGGAATCAGTGGTGGATGGTCGGTTCGCCGTGGGTCACCAGCTGCCCGCCGCCGTTACGGCTGACGAACTTGCGCAGGGCCACGTAGAACACCGGGGTCAGGAACAGGCCGAACAGGGTGACGCCCAGCATGCCGGCGAACACCGTGATACCGGTGACCGAGCGGACTTCCGCACCGGCGCCATGCGAGATCACCAGCGGGATGGTGCCGGCGATGAACGCGATGGAGGTCATCACGATCGGGCGCAGACGCAGGCGGCACGCTTCCAGTGCAGCCTCCACGATGCCCTTGCCGCCCATCTCCAGTTCGCGGGCGAACTCGACGATCAGGATGGCGTTCTTGCAGGCCAGGCCCATCAGCACCACCAGGCCGACCTGCACGAACACGTTGTTGTCGCCACCGGTCATCCATACGCCGAACAACGCCGACAGCAGGGTCATGGGGACAATCAGGATCACCGCCAGCGGCAACGACCAGCTTTCATACAGCGCGGCCAGCACCAGGAAGGCCAGCAGGATCGCCACCGGGAACACGATGAAGGCGGCCTTGCCCTGGGTGGCCTGCTGGTAGCTCAGGTCGGTCCATTCGGTCTGCATGCCGACCGGGAGTACCTTGCCGGCGATTTCGGTCAGCTTGGTCATGGCCTCGGCCGAGGACAGCATGCGCGGGTCGGCTTCGCCGGCCAGATCGGCCGCCGGGTAACCGTTGAAGCGCAGCACCGGGTCCGGGCCGTAGGTCTGCTTCACGGTGACCATCGAGCCGATCGGCACCATCTCGCCACGGTTGTTGCGGGTACGCAGGCGACCGATGTCTTCCACGCTGTCACGGAACTGGCCGTCGGCTTGGGCGATCACCTGCCAGGTACGACCGAACTGGTTGAAGTCGTTGACGTACGCCGAGCCCAGGTAGGTCTGCAGCGTGTCGAACAATTCGGTCAGCTCGACGCCCTGGGCCTTGGCCTTGACGCGGTCTACTTCGGCATCCAGCTGCGGCACGTTGGCCTGGTAGCTGGTGATCGGGAACGCCATGCCCGGCGTCTGCGCGACGGCACCCTGCATCGTGCTCACCGCCGTCTGCAGTGCGCCATAGCCGAGATTGCCGCGGTCCTGGATGAACATCTGGTAGCCGTTGCCGTTGCCCAGGCCGAGGATCGGCGGCGGCATCATGGAGAACGCAAAGCCCTCCTGCAGCCCGGCGATCTTGGCGTTGATCTCGGCATTGATCTGCGCGGCGGTGCGGCCCTTGCGCTCACTGAACGGCTTGAGCGGAACGAACGCGACACCGGTGTTGGGCGTGTTGGTGAACTGCAGCGCGTTCAGACCCGGGAACTGGATCGTGTGCGCCACGCCATCGGTATTGCGCGCGATCTCGGCGACCTTGGCCAGCATGGCGTCGGTACGTGCGATCGAGGAGCCTTCCGGCAGCTTCACGCCGGCAATCAGGTACAGCTTGTCCTGGGTCGGAATGAAGCCGGCCGGCACCGCCTTGAACATCAGGCCGGTGGCCAGCAGCAGGCCGGCGTAGACCACGAACACCAGGCCACGACGGCCCAGCAGGCGGCCAACCGAACCGTGGTACTTCTCCGAACTGGTCTTGAAGAAGCGGTTGAACGGACGGAAGATCCATCCGAACAGACGGTCGATCAGGCGGGTGAGGCCATCCTTCGGCGCGCCGTGCGGCTTGAGCAGGCGTGCGGCCAGGGCCGGCGACAAGGTCAACGAGTTGATCGCCGAGATCACGGTCGAAATCGCGATGGTGACGGCGAACTGCTTGTAGAACGCACCGGTCACACCGGACAGGAACGCCATCGGCACGAACACGGCACACAGCACCAGCGCGATCGCCACGATCGGGCCGGACACTTCACGCATTGCCTGGTGGGCGGCGGCCAGCGGAGTCAGGCCTTCTTCGATGTTGCGTTCGACGTTCTCCACCACCACGATCGCGTCATCGACCACGATGCCGATCGCCAGCACCAGCCCGAACAGGGTCAGGGTGTTGATCGAGAAGCCGAGTACGTACAGCGCCGCGAAGGTACCCACGATCGACACCGGCACGGCGATCAGCGGAATGATCGAGGCACGCCAGGTCTGCAGGAACAGGATCACCACCAGCACCACCAGGGCGATCGCCTCGAGCAGCGTGGAGACCACGGCCTTGACCGAATCGCGCACGAAGATGGTGGTGTCATACACCGCTTCGTACTTCACGCCCGGCGGGAACTGCTTGGTCAGCTCATCCATGGTGTGGATGACCGAGTCGCGGATTTCCAGCGCGTTCGCTCCGGGGGCCTGGAAGATACCGATACCGACCGCGTTCTTGCCGTCCAGCTGCGAGCGCAGCGTGTAGTCACCGGCGCCCAGCTCCAGGCGGGCGACATCGGACAGGCGCACCACTTCACCGTCGTCACCGGCCTTGAGCACGATATCGCGGAATTCCTGTTCGCTGCGCAGGCGACCCTGCGCATTGATCAGGGTCAGGAAGTCGCTGCTGGGCATCGGCTCGGCACCGAGCTGGCCGGCCGAGACCTGCACGTTCTGCTCGCGCATCGCACGCACCACATCGCTGGCGGTCAGGCCGCGCGCGGCGATCTTGTCCGGGTCCAGCCACGCACGCATGGCGTAGTCGCCGCCGCCGAACATCTGCGCATCGCCCACGCCCTGCAGGCGTGCCAGGGCATCCTTGACGTGCAGGCGGGCGTAGTTGCGCAGGTACAGCGAATCGTACTTGCCGTCCGGCGAGGTCAGGTGGACCACCATCAGGAAGGTCGGCGACTGCTTCTGGGTGGAGACACCCTGGCGGCGCACGTCTTCGGGCAGGCGCGCCTGCGCCTGGGCGACGCGGTTCTGCACCTTGACCGCGGCTTCGTCCGGATCGGTACCCGGGCGGAAGGTCACCGTCATCTGCAGCACGCCGTCCGAGCCGGCGACGGACTTGATGTACATCATGTCCTCGACGCCGTTGATCGCTTCTTCCAGTGGCGTGGCCACCGTTTCAGCGATCACTTTCGGGTTGGCGCCCGGGTACACCGTGCGCACCACCACCGAGGGCGGCACCACTTCGGGGTACTCGCTGATCGGCAGCATCGGGATCGCGATCAGGCCAGCGGCGAAGATCACGATCGACAGCACCGCCGCGAAGATCGGCCTGTCAATGAAAAAACGGGAAAAGTCCATGGGTGGATTCCTGGGGTTTCACCAGCGCCGGCGTGCACGACCCCGGCCGCTGTCGCAGGCGACAGCGGTGGCGGGTTCCCCTGCACGGGGCGATGGCAGTCACGGTAGAGCCGACCGTTGGTCGGCTGCTATGTAGAACCGACGGTCAGTCGGCTGCCCTTCAATTCTTTGCAACAGCCGGCGCGGCTACCGGCGCGGCAACCGGCTGCATCGCAACGGCCTTGGCCTGGACCGGCATGCCGGGCATGAAGACTTTCTGCACGCCATCGACGATCACGCGGTCACCGGCCTTCAGGCCCTGCTCGACGATGCGCAGGCCGTCGGCATTGCGGCCAAGTTCGATATCGCGGCGCTGTGCCTTGTTGTCCTTGTCGACCACGTAGACGAACTTGCGGTCCTGGTCGGTCAGCACGGCCTTTTCATCGATCAGCATGGCCTGGAACTGGCCACTGCCCAGCAGCTGCACGCGGGCGAACAGGCCCGGAGTGAACGCGCGGTCGGCGTTGTCCAGCAGCGCGCGGACGCGGATGGTGCCGGTGCTGCGGGTCACCTGGTTGTCCAGGAAGTCGACCTTGCCTTCATGCGGGAAACCATTCTCACCGGACAGGCCCACCTTCACCGGCAGTTCGCTGTCGCGTTCGCTCGGGCGTTCACCCTTGCGCGCCATCTGGGCGTAACGCAGGAAGGTGCCTTCATCGGCATCGAAGTACACATGGACCTTGTCCAGCGAGACCAGCGTGGTCAGCACGCTGGCGCTGTCGCCGGCGGTGACGAGGTTGCCTGCGGTCACCATCGCGCGACCGGCGCGGCCGTTGATCGGCGCGCGCACCTGGGTGAACTCCATGTTCAAGCGCGCCGCATCGACGGCAGCCTGAGCGGCCTGCACCTGCGCCAGGGCCTGCTCGGACACCGCACGGCGCTGTTCCCAGGTCTCGGTGGAGATGGCCTGCTGGTCGGACAGACGACGGGCACGGTCGGCTTCGCTGCGGCTCACCTGGGCCTGGGTGCGCGCGCGGTTGAGCTCGGCGGTGGCGCGGTCCAGCTCGGCGCGGTAGCTGCGTGCGTCGATGGTGAACAGCACATCGCCCTTCTTGACCTCCTGGCCTTCGACATAGTTGACCTTGTCGATGTAGCCGGAGACGCGCGGACGCAGCTCAACACTTTCGACCGCTTCGACGCGGCCACTGAAGTCGTCCCACTGGCTGACCTGCTTGACCAGAACCGGCGCGGCACTGACCGACGGCGGCGGCGGCATGCCGGCTTCTTCAGCATGGCTGCCACTGCAGGCGGTCAGCACCGCGGCGGCAAGGATCGAAACGCCGGCCATGGCCAGCCGTCGGGTGAAACGTTGCGGGGAGGAGTTGGAAGTCATGACATGCATCCGTACGTAGGGGTGGTGATACAGAATCGAAAGCGTGGGGCGACGTGGGGGCGTAGCCTGGGACCTGAACCTTGGTAGAGGTCAAGCCGTGCCGGCCGTGTTGCGCGACATCGGTGGAGGGCGGTCGAGGTGCAGCAGTCCGCGCGGCAGTTCGGCATCGCGCGCATCGCAGCGGACGATGGCGCGGTTGTCGGTGCAATTGTCGAGCAGCGAGACAACACGGCGGCCGACCAGCAGCGCGCTCGGCCACTCGATGCAGGCCTTGGCCGCATTGGCCGGGGTACACACCGGATCGCACACTTCCAGCATCTGCGCACGCACGCCCAGGGCCTGGGCTTCCTGGTGCAGCACCTGCGCGTACATGCGCGTGGCCGACATGGTGATGGAGGACTCGCCATGCCCGGCCCACGGCTTGAAGCCGGCCGGGCCGCCCACCAGCACGTAGCGCCGCGCCTGCGCGCCGCCGCGCAGCAGCGGCAGCAGATGCCGGCCGGCGTGCACGTGCGGCATCACGTCGGCCTGCAGCGCCTGCAGCAACGCGTCGCCGCTGCGGTCGGTCACCCGCCCGCGGTTGTACGGGCCGCCCATCGCATCCACCACCGCAGCCAGCGCGCGCGGGCGCCCGCCGATGCGCTCGGCCACCGTGCGCGCCGAGCCATCATCGCCAAGCGAACCGAGCAGGACTTCCAGGCCCGGCTCGTCGGCGAACTGCTCCTGCAGCGCCGCCAGCCGGCCGGGATCGCGGCCGACCACCAGCACGGGGCTGCCGGCCTCCAGCAAGGCCGCCACGATGCCCTGGCCCACGCTGCCGGTGCCACCGAGCACCAGCACCTCGGGGGCCAATGTCCCATTCATGGGACTTTCACTCCCGTCGCCGGGATAATCCCAATTCGGCCCAGTCGATCGCCACCGCGGGCGCCCAGGCGGATGCTGCCGCCACGCTGCATGTTGGCAGGCGGAGTGAATTCGCGGAAAGCCTTGCGGGAGAGGGATCCCGGGCGAGCTTCAACAGTCATCGCGAGGTCCAGCGGGGCGCTGGGGCCGCTACGCAGGCGGCCAAGAATGTTCCGCAACCACATGGTTGACGTCCTTCATATCTGGAATGGCGCCAGATTAGTCTTCAAACTCCCCCTTGATTAGTCCGGATTTAGGGGAATAATCATCCCGTGCCCGGCACAATCATTTGCGGCACTCTTCCCCTCCCCCGACTTTGGATCCCGTCATGGCCCACGATCTCAACGACACGCTGATCTTCGTCAAAGTGGTCGAGCAAGGCAGTTTCATCGCCGCCGCCACGGCACTGGGGCTACCCAAGACCACGGTCAGCCGCAAAGTGCAGGAACTTGAAACGCGCCTGGGCGCACGGCTGCTGCACCGGACCACCCGCCGCCTCGGCCTCACCGAAGCCGGCTCGGTCTATCACGAGCATTGCCAGCGCATCGCACGCGAGCTGGAGGAAGCCGAAGGCGCGGTCAACCAGCTGCAGTCCGGGCCGCGCGGCTGGCTGCGCTTCACCGTGCCCTATTCGATCGGCATCACCTGGATCGCGCCGCTGCTGGGTCAGTTCCATGCGCAGTACCCGGAAATCCAGCTGGACATGCACCTGGGCAATGAAAAGCTGGATCTGATCGCCGGTGAGGCGGATCTGGCGCTGCGCGTGGGCACTCTGCCTGACTCCAACCTGGTGGCGCGCAAGCTTGGCAGTCTGCGTACGCAGGTGTTTGCCAGCCCGGCGTATATCGAACGCTACGGCGAGCCGCTGCATCCGGAGGAGCTGCAGTTCCACCGCATCCTGGCGATGCGCAAGGCGCGCAACCTCAACAACAACCGGTTCTTCTGGCAGCTGGGCGAGAACGGCGGCGAACTGCTGGATTTCCCGGTCAACCCGCTGCTGGTGGCCAACGACCCGTCCGCCTTGAACGGTGCCTTGGTATGCGGCGAAGGCCTGCTGCTGACCGGTGACGTGATGGCCAAGCCGTTCGTCGAATCGGGCATGGTGCGCCGCGTACTGGCCGGCTGGACCGGGCCGGAAGTGGACTTCAACGCGGTGTTCGCCGGCGGCCGGCTGGTGTCGCCGAAGGTCCGCGCGTTCGTCGATTTCCTGGTGGAGAAGATGAACTTCGACGCCAACTACATGCTGGCCCAGTGCCCGGCGGCGAAGCTGGCCAAGCAGCAGCAGACCCAGGTGGAAACCGAACTTCAGGCGACCGGTAAGCGCATTCTGGAGACGGTGACCGCGGGGTGATTCTGACGGTACGCCGGGCCGGCTACCGACGCCACGCCGTCGCTTAGCGCCCTTGTCGAGTAAAAAGGGATGATTGCAATCTCGTTCCATCGTCAGATGGAAACGGACGTTGGACAAGATACCTGCTCGCAAGCTCGCGGAAACGCGACACCTCCGGCTCCGGAACGAAGCCTGTCGCGTTGTCGTCAACGAACTGAAGGCTCTTTATCCGCATCTACAACTGTCCGACATCGACAATGATGCGGTCGCCCAGGCCCGACGCTGGGCTGAGGCCCCCTGCGCGACCAGGCGCCGGCGCCTTTATGTCCCTTGGGACTGGCAGGAACTCTGGAGACGCTTCAGAAATCACGCATGCAGAGTGGATCTTGCGATACGCGATGCAGAAGTGCTGTGCGCTCTGGCCGTCGGTCGAGTCAGCAAGGGGCGGATGGTGGCGAGCATCCACTATCTTCAGTCCAATCCCGCATCACACGATCTGCAAGGCGAAGCCGGTCGTATTGCGACCGCCTATCTGCTTGCACTTGCCACCCAGCTGCGGTGTGGCGAAATCGCACTGAATCGTCCGGTACCGGAGTTGGTGGCGTACTACGAAAGGCTGGGCTTCACCCGGCATGTCCATCGCAAAGGCATGCTCTGGCGACTTGTCCAGGACATCACGGTGGGTGGCCAGGATTTGACAGTCGCCGTAGATGGCAGTAGTAGACTTTCGGCAGAACCGACCCGCTCAGGGGGCCAACAATGAAACGCTCCACTCAATTGAAGCCGGGCAAGCGAGCCGCATCCCCTGTGGACGTCGCCAAGGTCAGGCGCCACCTGTCGGGAGGCATTGGCGCGAAATCTGGCAAGACGTTGACCAAGGTCGAGCTTGAGGCCGTGTTCGATTCGGATAAGGCGATCCTGGCCCAGGCCTGCCGAAAGGCGGGGGAGGATGTACTGTTGAAGTACAACGGAGTGATGGCCGGCGCGATCAGCCCGCGAAAACGTTCCAAGCCCGTTTAGGGCGATGCCGCACTCAGCTGGCCGGTGACCGGCACCGGGTGGCGCGGTTGCGATGATCAGCCAGGCAACGGCCGGTACTGTTTTGGCGGCGTTGTCGTGGGTGTTGCGGACGTGCGCGGACGGAACTGTTCAGGGCGTACCGGCCACCGGCCGGTACCTACAAAAAATGCCGCCTGCAAGGGCGGCATTTCTGTGTTGCGAGCCTGTGGCTCGCACCACGCAATAACAGCGCGCTGGCGCGCTGTTATTGCTGCAACGGAATCACACGGATCTCGACACGGCGGTTCTGCGCGCGGCCGGCATCGGTGTTGTTGTCGGCAATCGGGTAGGCCTTGCCGGCACCCAGGGTTTCGATGCGGGCGCGCTGCACGCCCTGGCCGGCCAGGTAGGCGGCGACCGAATCGGCACGTTCCTTGGACAGGCGGTTGTTGACCGCGTCGCTGCCGATGCTGTCGGTATGGCCGACCACTTCGATCATCGTCTGGTTGTACTCGGCAAGCGTGCTGGCCACGCCATTGAGCGAGCTGTAGAACTGCGGCTTCAGGGTGGACTTGCCGAAATCGAAGGTGATGCCGTCCGGCAGGTTCAGGGTCAGGTTGTCACCATCACGGGAGACGTCGATACCGGTATTGGCGGTACGTTCGCGCAGCGCGCGTTCCTGGCGGTCCTGGTACTGGCCGACGGCCGCGCCGCTGAGTGCACCGATACCGGCGCCGATCATGGCGTGCTGGCGGCGCTCGGTGGCGCTGTTGCCGCTGAGCAGGCCGGCGGCGACGCCGACGGCAGTGCCGATCAGGGCGTTGCGGCCGGTGCGGTTCTGCTGTTCGACAGGGTTGCCGTACTGGTCACTCTGCACGTAGGAGCCACCGGTGGCGCAGGCCGTCAGGGCGGCAGCAGTCATCAGGGCCAGGGCCACGTTGCGGGTTGCGGGTCGAATCATGAGGGTTCTCCTTGGTTACCGGACGGCGCCGGCTTGCGGGCCGTGAAGAGCATAAACAGCCCAACGCGATGCCGGCATGATGAATGGCACGCTCGGCAGCTCCCTGTTCAGGTAAACGCTTACCCCAGAACCGGATGATCCGAGATGGCCATCACGCCCCGCCTGAGTGCCGATACGCGGCCAAGGCGGCGTCGCGGCCTTCGCCCAGATCCACCAGCGGCAAGGCGGGATAGGCTGGGGCGTGCTCGGCCAGCAGCTGCGGCGATTGCCAGGGCGCGAAGCGTGCCTTCAGCGGCAGCGCGGCCAGTTCCGGCACCCAGCGCGTGATGTAATGCGCCTGCGGATCGAACTTCTGCGACTGCGTCACCGGGTTGAAGATCCGGAAGTACGGCGCAGCGTCGGCCCCCGTGCCGGCCACCCACTGCCAGCCCATGGTGTTGTTGGCCAGGTCTGCATCGACCAGCGTGTCCCAGAACCAGCGCGCACCTTCGCGCCAATGCTGGCGCATGTGCTTGCACAGGTAGCTGGCGACGATCATGCGCACGCGGTTGTGCATGTAGCCGGTGGCCCACAGCTCACGCAGGCCCGCATCCACGATCGGAATGCCGGTGCGGCCCTGCTGCCATGCACGCAGCGCGTCCGCATCGGGCTTGGCCCATTGGAACTGATCGAAGCGCGGGTTGAGGTTGTGGTCCGGCGTCTGCGGGAAGTGATGCAGCAGGTGATACGAAAACTCGCGCCAGCCCAGCTCGCGGATGTAGCCGTCGATGTCGGCATCGCGGCTGGCACTGCGCTCGCCCTGCAGCCGGCGGACGATCTGCCACGGGGCGATTTCGCCGAAATGCAGGTGCGGCGACAGCAGCGAGGTGCCCACCCGGTCCGGCAGATCACGCTGCTCGCGATAGCCATTGAGGGCACCATCGATGAACACCGTCAGCGCTTCGTGCGCACCGGCCTCGCCTGGTTGCCAATGCTCCCAGAACTGCCGGTCCCACGGTATCGAGGGTGCCAGGCCAAAGGCATCGAGCGTTTCGCCGCCCGCCGTGTGCGCGGGCAGCCGGTCAGGCACGCGGGTGGGCGCCGGCAGCTGCAGGCGCGTCAACGCATTGCGCCAGAATGGCGTGAACACTTTGTACGGCCCACCCTGCTGGGTCGCCACGTCCCACGGCTCGAACATCAGGCTGCCGTTGTGGCTCTCGGCCTCGATGCCCTGCTCGCGCAGTTCGCGCTTGATCTTCGCATCGCGCGGCTGCGTGGCCGGCTCGTATTTGCGGTTCCAGTAGACCGCCACCGCCCCGGTCTGCTCGATCAAGCGCTCCAGCTCGGCTTGGCTGTCGCCCTGGCGCAGCACCAGCGAAGAACCGCGCGCACGGAGGTCAGCGTCCAGCGCCGCCAGCGAACGGTGCAGCCAGGCATTGGATGCGCCGCCGGGGGCCCAGTCGCCTTCTTCGTGCGGCGCATGGATGTAGACCGGTACCGGCACATGGCCGGCATCCAGCGCGGCCTGCAGGGCCGGGTTGTCCTGCAACCGCAGGTCACGGCGAAACCACACCAACGCTACCGACACGAGACTACCCCGGAAGATTCGAGAGGCAATGATAGCCAGTGCAGGTGAAGGACAGGCAGCGATCACGCGCGGATGGCCCGCACTGTTCCACATCGCCGTGCTTGACCTCAATCACGCTTGAGGTTCTATCGTGGCGTCCACCGAACAAACGCGGGCCTGCCCAAGCCCCTGTGCTTCGTACCTGTGCCGACCCGCCCTTTCGTTTTGCTGGAGATACCCATGGCTTACACCCTCCCCGCCCTGCCCTACGCCTACGACGCACTCGAACCGCACTTTGATGCACGCACGATGGAAATCCATCATGCCAGGCACCACCAGGCCTACGTCACCAATCTCAATGCCGCCCTCACCGATGCCGGGATCGAGAGCACGGATATCGACACGCTGATCGCCGAGATCGGCTCCCTGCCCGAAGGTGTGCGCAACGCCGTCCGCAACAACGGTGGCGGGCATGCCAACCACAGCCTGTTCTGGACGGTGCTGACCGCCAGCGGCGGCACGCCGGAAGGCGCTGTGGCGCAGGCGATCGATCGCGACCTCGGCGGCTACGCCGCGTTCAAGGAGGCCTTCACCAAGGCCGCGCAGACCCGCTTCGGCAGTGGCTGGGCGTGGTTGACGTTGAGCCGCGATGGCACGCTTCTGGTGGAGAGCAGCCCGAACCAGGACAACCCGTTGATGGGCGAGATTGCGGGCCTCTCCGGTGGCACGCCGATCCTGGGGCTGGATGTGTGGGAACACGCTTACTACCTGAACTACCAGAACCGCCGCCCGGATTACATCGCTGCGTTCTTCGAGCTGATCGACTGGGCCGAAGTCGCGCGCCGTTACCAGGCCGCCGGCGGCCGTTGATGGACACGGGCCCCGCACTCGGCCTCGGCACGCAACCCTCCGCCACGCCGTCCGAGGCTGCAGTGCTGGACCCGCCGCTTGCCCGCCTCACCGCTACCTGAGTCTGCATCGAATGGATATCTCCGCACTGCAACGTCTGCTCGAACAGGGGCGCGACAGCGCCCTGCTCCGCTTCGGCCTGGGCAAGGCCCTGCTCGACGCGGGTCACACCGCGGAGGCGGTCATCCATCTGCAGCGCTGTGTCGCAGAGGATCCACGGTACTCGGCGGGCTGGAAATGGCTGGGCAACGCCCATCTGGCGGCCGGGGATTCGGAGGCGGCGGCACAGGCATGGCAGCAAGGCAGTGCTGTCGCCGGGACCAACGGTGACAAGCAGGCGGTCAAGGAAATGGCCGTTTTCCTGCGGCGGCTGCAGAAGGCGAGCGCCGGCTCAGCGTGATCGGCCGGGAGGGCTACCAGAGCAGACCGTTGTTGTAGAGCGCGACCAGGATCCACACCAAGGCGATCACGCCGAAGCCAATGAAATAGCTCCAGTTCTGATGCGCGGCCGACCAATCGTCCTTCCCGAAGTGGCCGCCGCTGAAGGCAAACAACGTGACGCGGCCGATACCGAAGACCAGGGTCTGGACGATGAAAACGACCACGATCCAGTGGATCACGGTCAGTACGCCGCGCTTGATCTCCTCTTCCATGTGCCGTCGCCCCGTCCCTTGAATGGCCTGCCATCGGCAGTGCCCCGCCGCAGGGCATCGAGCATAGCGGACGAGCTCGGCGTCACGGAAGGTGGTGCGTGAGCGGCGGATCAGCAGCCGCTGCCGTGACCTGGGCCCTCAATCGCCTTTCGCGTGCCGCTGCTGCGCATCGAAACGCTGCATCGAGGCACGGATCAACGTCTTTGCCTCGGCGGCATTGCCCCAGCCGTTGAGCTGGACCGGGTTGCGGCCGGCCGGCAGGTCCTTGTAGACGCGGAAGAAGGCTTCGATGCGCTGCCGTTCGATCAGCGGCAGATCGTCCAGATCGCGGATGGCGGCGTATGTGGGATCGATCTTGTCGGTCGGCACGCCAATCACTTTCTCATCCTGCTCGCCATCATCGACCATCTTCAGGAAGCCGATCGGACGGAACCGCACGATCACGCCGGGGTGCAGCGGCTCGCGGGTCAGCACCAGCGCATCGAGCGGGTCGTTGTCGCCCGCCAACGTGCGCGGCATCGAGCCGTAGTTGGCCGGGTACGCCACCGGCATCGACTGGAAGCGGTCCACGTGGACCAGGCCGTCCTCCTTGATCTCGTATTTGGTGACGCTGCCAGCCGGAATTTCCACGGCCAGATTCACCTCCTCCGGGGCATTGTTCGGCTGCGCGGCAAGGAACGGGTGCAGCACCGCGTTGCCGGCCACGCCGGCGCCGGTGAGCAGCAGCAGGGACACGGCCAACACAGCCCGCCCGATGGAACGGCGATGGATCATCTCGGTCTCCACGAAGGGCCGGGCACGCCGCAGCGGCCCGGCCGGTCGGTCATTCCCAGCAACGGTCGGCGCGGCCCTTGAGGGTCTGTGCGCGCGTGCAGTCACGGGGGGCGATGCGTCCCTGCGTCAATTCGGTCTTCTGTTTGCGACCATTGGTGCCACGTGTCAACTCGAAACCGTCGTACAGGCGTCCGGTGACCGTGCGCGCCTCATACCGCAGATGGCCGGGGTCGATCTTCAGCACCTGGAACAACTGCGTGTCCTCGCCGACCGGCGCCATGGTGGCGCGGGCCTCATCGGACAGCCGGTACTGCTTCGGCCCGGCCACGGTGACCACGAACTGCGGCGTCGCGCCCTGGCCTTCACCGCGGCGGCCATAGGTATGGTCATGGCCCTGCAGCACCAGATCGACCTGGTGACGGCGCACCACCGGCAGCAGCACATCGCGCAGCTCGGTGTTCTCGCGGCCTTCGCGCGGGGAATAGAACGGCTGGTGCAGCAGCACGATGCTCCACGGGTGCGGGTTGTCGGCCAGCACCGTATCCAGCCACGCCGCCTGCGCCTTGGCCGTGCCCAGATCGAGCGCAGAGGTGCCGTCGAGCACCGCGATGCGCACGCCCTGGTAGTCGAACCAGTAGGTACTGGTGTCCGCGGCGTCCACACCATTGCGCGGCAGCGCGAACGTCACCGGCCAGTGGCGACCGAGCACGCGACGCTCCTGCGGGGTGTCTTCGAACTCCTCGAAGTACTCATGGTTGCCGATCGCCGGGGCGACCGCGGTTTCCTGCGGCAGCCAGCCGGCGGCGGCGAACCACTCGCCCCACTCGCTGTCGTCCTGCCCATCGCCCCCACTGACCAGGTCACCGGCGAACAGGCTCAGGCGCGCGTCCGGGGCGGCCTTGATGCCGGCCCGCATCACCCGGGAGACGTGGCTGAGGTTCTTGTTCTGGGTATCACCGAAATACAACAGGGTCAGCGGCTGCTCGGCACGGCCCGCGGTGCGCAGCTGGTTCCAGGCACTCCAGGTGTTCTGCCCCTGCACGCGCCACAGATACAGCGTGTCCGGCTGCAGGCCAGTCACGTCCGCACGGTGATGGTGGGACGTCCCGAGTTCGGTGCTCAGCGCCTGGGTGGTGGCGGTGATGCGGGTCGGCATGCCGACATCCGGAGAGTCGCCGGCCAGCACCCATTCCAGCACCGGTGCCTTGACCGAGGTATCGGTGCGCCAGGCGACCGAGAAGCCGCGGGCAGCGTCCTGCGCCGGGGAGGCGACCAGCCGGTCCGGGAATCCGCTCGCGGCGTAATGGCGGTTGCCGGCCGGGACCTGGGTGTTGGGTTCGGCACCGGTCTCGGTCTCCTTCTTTGCCAGGGCGCTGCCACTGCACAGCAGCAGCCCCAGTGCGAGCGCGGTCAGGGCGGCAGGAACGCGGCTCACGCGCCACACTCCAGCGGCAGCGACAACTGCTTGGCGATGCTGGCCCAATCGAAGGCCACTACGCCCTGGTCATCGTGCACGGCGTACAGCGCGCCGTTCGGGAAACGCGCGGACGGCGCCTGCATCGACCAGATGCCGTCGGTGTTGGCCACCGTGTTGCCCTGGAAGGCGCCGACGTGCTTCAAGGTGTGGCGGTCGAACAGGTGGAACACGCTGCGCTGCTTGCCCTGCTCGGTGGTGATCCACCAACCATCCTTGCCGCAGGTCCGCAGCATCACGCCTTCGGCCTGGGCCTGGAAGGCATCGCGGCCAAACGTGGTGCCGCTGAAGCGACCTTCCAGCATGTAGACCTTGAACTCGCTGGCGTAGGTCTCGTCCTCTTCGGCGATCAGCAGGCGGTCGTTGGCGGGGTCGCCCCAGATCGATTCGACCACGCGCAGCGCGCCCGCTTCGGTGGTGTCACCGATGCTCGCGGTGAGCGAGGCCTGCGCCTTGCCGCCCTGCACAGTGAGCGCATACCGGCGCACGCGCTTGTCCAGCTCGGCCAGCGGCGGCAGCACATCGTTGCCCTGCGCGTCTTCGCCAGCGTCGTAGGAATCGGTGACGTACACGTCGTAGCCGCTGCCGAGCTTGTTCACCCACACCCCGTACGGCTTGCGCAGCTCACCGGCGCCGAACACGCCCAGCGGGGTGAAGTCCGGCAGCTGCAGCACCTGTACGCGGTGGTTGTCACGCTCCACGATCAGCACCAGGTCATCGACCACGGCGATGCCGTTGGGGCGGTCGAACTGGCCCGGCGCCGTGCCGAGGCTGCCGACATCGCGCAGCTTCGCGCCGGTCTGCCCGTCATAGACCACCAGCTTGTCGGTGGCCTTGGCGGTGGCGATCAGCCAGACCTGGCCGTCGGGCGTGGTCCAGCTGGCCGGCGAGTCGATGTTGTCGTCCGGGGTCATCGGGGTCAGGAACGCCTCGGCGACCGTGGCGACCTGGCGCGCGGCGGAGGCGTCGGCAGCAGCTGTCGGCGCCCCGGCTGCGGCAGGGTCCGGCGTCGCCGCCTCGGGAGCGGCGGCAGGCCTGCAGGCGGTCAACAGCGCCAGCGCGAGCAGGCTCAGGCAATGGCAGGCGCGCATCACAGGGCCACCTTCAGGCCGAGGGCGTAGGTACGGCCATACTCCTCGTTCTGCAGGGTGCGCGAGCGCACGCCCTGGTACAGCTCCAGCGGCTTGTCGAGCAGGTTCTGCGCTTCGAAGTAGACGCTCACGTTCGAGGTAATCTTGTAGTCCATGCTGAAGTCGAGCTGGGTATTGGGCGCCACGTAGATATCGTAGGCGCGGCTGTCGCCCAGCGAGTCCAGATACTCGCTGCGGTAGACCGCTGCCACGCGGGTGCTGAAGCCGGCCTTTTCATAGCCGATGTGCGCGCTGTACACATGCTTGGAGGCACGCGGCAACATGAAGTCTTCGCGCTCGCGACCGGCCACGCCCGGGTCGAAATCGGTGTCCAGCCAGGTACCGCTGGCGCCGACCAGCAGGCCATCCCAGCCGGCCGGCAGGAAGGCGAGCTGCTGCTGCCAGTTGAACTCGGCACCCCTGACCGTGGCCTTGTTGCCGTTGATCACCCGGGTAACTTCGAAGCCGGGATACGCCGGATCCGTGTTGCTCACCGTGTTGACGATGTAGCCATCGATCGACTTGTGGAACACCCCCAGCGAGACGATGCCGGTGCTGCCGAGGTACTTCTCGAGCGACAGGTCGATGTTCTTCGATTCGTACGGGTCCAGCTGCGGGTTGCCGATCCGCACTTCCTCATCGCCCCGGCTCAGGCCGACACGCGGCGCCACATCGCCGAACGACGGGCGCGAGACGGTCTTGTTGGCGGCCGCGCGCAGCACCCAGTCATCGCCTGCGTCGTAGCGCAGGTGCAGGCCAGGCAGCACATTGATGTAACTGCGGCTCACGCTCAGCGGGGTGACCGTGAAGCTGCGGCCGTTGGGCGCCACCTCCACGCTGTTGCCGGTGGCACTGAACTGGGTGTTCTCCACGCGTACGCCGCCGATGATGCGTAGCGCGCCAACATCCCAGGTGCCCATCGCGTAGCTGGCGAAGATGTCCTCGCTGGCGGTGTAGTCCTCTTCCAGCGAGGCCAGGGCGTTGCCGCCGGCATCCTGCGGGCGGGCGCTGTACTGGCCGCCCTGCTGGGCCCAGTAGCGCCGCATGGCGTCCGAGCTCATCCCCTGGCCGAGGCTGCCGCCCCGGTGATCGGGCGTGGAGGTGGTCCAGTCCGACAACGCCACGTCCGGGCCGACCCGCAGTTCGCGCTCATCCACGTTGACGTCGCGGTCGCGCCAGCGGCCCAGCAGGCCGATCTTGTAGCTGGACGAATCCCCATCGAAGCGCACGTTGATCTGCGCGCTGCGCTCGCTGTCGTTGACCTGCTTGGGCGACACCACGAAACGATCGAAATCGTAGTTGCCGTTGTCCATCCACTGCGCGCTGGTCAGGGTGTAGCGCGGGATGCCGCTGTTCTGATCGACGCTGGCACCGAGGTCATCGCCGTTGTACTCGAAGCGCGCCTCCATCTCGTCGTTGACGCGCTCTTCGGTACGCGTGTAGCCGACCTTGTAATCGACCACCGCATTGGTCAACCGGTTCTCGCCGCCGGCGCTGGTGGTGAACGTGTTTTCCTTCTTGGTGCGGTAGCGCATGCGCTTCTGGATCGCATCGGCCGGCAGGTCATCGACGCGGTACTGGTTGTTGCCCAGCGCGGTGACCTCACCATCGCCGAAGTTGAAGAGGGTGCGCTGGCGGGTTTCGGCATCGTCGAACTGGCTGTACAGCGTGCGCAGGTAATACCGGTTGTCCTCGTCCGGGTGCCAGTCCAGGTTGAGGTTGGCGCCGATGCGCTTGCGCTCGATCTCGTACTTGCGCTGCTGCAGGCTGTTGGCGAACAGGTCGTCCTCGGCACCGCCGTCGAACTCGCCGTACTCCACTTCGGTGTTGTCCGACTCGAACTTGCGGTTCTGGTAGTTCACACCCAGCGCCACGCCGAAGGTATCGGCGAACACTTCGCTGTAGTTGATCGCGGCCTTCGGGCTGGTATTGCCGGAGAGCTGCTGGTGGCTGGCTTCGATCTTGCCGCGCAGGTTGCGGCCTTCGCGGTCGAACGCCGAGGCCGACTCGACCAGGATTGCGCCACCGATGGCGTCGCCGGGCATGTCCGGGGTGGGCGATTTGACCACGCGCAGGCGCTCGGTCGAGTCGGAGGGAATCACGTCCAGCGGTGCAGCGCGGCTGGAATCCTCCGGCGTACCAATCGCGATGCCATCGACGCTGACGCTGTTGAGGTTGGCATCCAGGCCACGGATGACCACGAAGCGCCCCTCGCCCTGGTCACGGGTGACGCTGACGCCCGGCAGGCGCTGCAGCGATTCGGCCACGTTCTGGTCCGGGTAGACGCCCATGGCATCGGAGGACACTGCATCTTCGATCGCATCGCTGCTGCGCTTGAGGTCGACCGCGCGCGTCTGCGACTCCAGCTGCGGGCGTACTTCCACCCGATCCAGATCGATGGCGGCGGCACCGGCGGCGGCACTGCCGGCCACCGTGCTGCCATCGGGCGTATCGGCGGCATGGGCCGACGGGGTGATCACCGCCAGCAACGAAAGACTGATCGCCAGGCCCAACGGACGCTTCTTCTGCACTGCATTCCCCAATCTGTGTAAAGAATGGGTCAGCACGGTATGTCCGGGAGGTTGCATGAGGATGACACGGGGGACATCGAGGGCGGAGATCGGGGTCCGGGTAGAGCCGAGCCATGCTCGGCTGCCTCGGGTTGACGGGTGCGCCGGTGATCGGCTTCTTCATTGGCGGGCCTGCCGAGCATGGCTCGGCACTACCGGGCAGGGCGGCTTCGGCTTTTGGCTTCGGTTGGGTGTTGCGGCACACTAGTGACCTCTCCTCTCCCCTGATTCCCCCATGAAAATCGTCGAAGTGCGCCATCCGCTGGTGCAGCACAAGATCGGCCTGATGCGCGATGCGTCCCTGAGCACCAAGGACTTCCGCGAGCTGGCCAATGAACTCGGGGGGCTGCTGGCCTATGAGGCCACCGCCGACCTGGAGACCGAAGCCCACACCATGGCCGGCTGGGCGGGCCCGGTGACGGTGCAGCGCATTGCCGGGGCCAAGATCACCGTGGTGCCGATCCTGCGCGCCGGCCTGGGCATGCTCAGTGGCGTGCTCTCGCTGATCCCCGCCGCGCGGGTGAGCGTGGTCGGCCTGCAGCGCGATGAGGAGACCCTGCAGCCGGTGCCCTACTTCGAGCGCCTGACCGGCCGCCTGGAAGAGCGCGATGCGCTGATCCTGGACCCGATGCTGGCCACCGGCGGCACCCTCATCGCCACCATCGACATGCTCAAACGCGCTGGCGCCCGCCGCATCAAGGGCATCTTCCTGGTCGCCGCGCCGGAAGGCATCGCCGCCGTGCAGGCCGTGCACCCGGACGTGGAGATCTTCACCGCCGCCATCGATGCCCAGCTCAACGAGAAGGGCTACATCCTGCCGGGCCTGGGCGATGCGGGCGACCGCATCTTCGGGACCCGCGTGGTCGGTTGATCCGCTCGTTCTGACCGGCGGCCAGCACCGGCCGCCGGTGCTTCACACGGCCTGGCCATGGCCGGGCAGAAGCTGCGCGCACCATCAACCCGTGCGTGGAGCTGCGTCATGAAGACCCTGTCCCTGCTGGCCTGTCTGCTGTTTCTGGGTGGCCCTGTGATCGCCAGCGCGGCGACCCCGCAGCAACAGCGGATGGCCGATTGCTCGGCCAGGAACAAAGGCAAGACCGGCGAGGACTACAAAACTGCACAGAAGGCCTGCCTGAGCGCTCCGGCGCCGACGGCGAGCACGCCGCAGGAGCGCATGAAGACCTGCAACGCCGATGCGGCCGCGAAGAAGCTGGCCGGCGATGCGCGCAAGACGTTCATGAGCGGGTGTTTGAAGGCGCATTGACGCGTTGAGCGGGTAATGCCCGCGGCCGTGGGTGCCGTGCCGACCAACGGTCGGCACCTACCGCAGGCGTTACGCGAGCGCGCGGGCCTTCAGTTCGCCCTGTTCGTGCACGGTGCCGAAGCGGCCCTTCTCATCGCGTGACACCTGCGCCAGCGCGCACTGCGGGTCGTGGGTGAAAAACAGATGGACGTTGCGGGCCAGTTTGTCTTCCAGGAAGCTGCGTTTCTCGTCGATCAGCAGTTCGGCGTTACGGTCGTAGCCCATGGTGATCGGTACGTGCACCCACGAGCGGCCGGGAATCAGGTCCGCACAGAACACCACCCCACCCCGCGCCTGGCCATCCACGCTTTCGGGGCCGATGATCTCGGCCAGCATCAGGCCCGGCGTGTGCCCGTCACTGAAACTGAAACGCACGCTGTCGCCCAGCGTCCTGGAGTGCGGGCCGTCGACGATTTCAAGCCGACCGCTTGCCTGCAGCAGGCCAGGCAGTTCGGGGATGAAGCTGGCACGGTCGCGCGGGTGCGGGTGCAGCGCGCGCGCCCAGTGCTCGGCGCCGACCAGGAAGGTCGCATTCGGGAACAGCAGTTCGGGCGTGCGCCCTTCGCTCCACGGCGCCAGCAGTCCACCGGCATGATCGAAATGCAGATGGCTCAGCACCACCACGTCGATGTCCTCGTGCTCGAAACCGGCCTCGCGCAGGGATTCGATCAGCACATGGCCGGGTTCCTGCACGCCGTAGCGGTCACGCAGCTTCGGTTCGAAGAAGGCCCCGATACCGGTTTCGAACAGCACGGTCTTGCCCGCCAGCGGGCTGGCAAGCAGTGCACGGCAGGCCAGTTCGATCCGGTTGAGATCGTCCGGTGCCGCCCACTTTTCCCATACCGCGCGCGGGGCGTTGCCGAACATCGCACCGCCGTCGAGTTTCTGGGTGTTACCGCGGATGGACCATAGTTTCATTCGCAAATTATCGTCGCGTGCCCGTTAAATATTCGCTAGCCATCGCCCATGAAAAAAACCCCGCCACTGGGACGGGGTTTCTCGTTTCTGCGGTCAGTCAGTGCGCCTGGCTGACCGCGGCGCTGCCGACCGGATTGCGCGGGTCGCTGCCGCCGCTGAGCACGTTGCTGCGACGGTCCCATTCCACGGTCTGCAGGTTGCCCCAGACGTGGCTGGAACCGCGGCCGCCAGCTGCGGTATCGCCGGGCAGGTCGATCTTGTGGCCCATCGCCTGCAGCTGCTTGATGGTGCCCACATCGAAGGTACCGTCCTCGGCCTCGATCAGGTCCGGCAGCCACTGGTGGTGGTAGCGCGGCAGCGCGGCGACCTGCTGGGCGGTCAGGCCGTCGTCGTACCCCAGGATGCCCAGCAGCACCATGGTGATGATGCGGCTGCCACCGGGCGTGCCGAGCACCACGACCTTGTCGGCGGACTCCATGAAGGTCGGGGTCATCGAGCTGAGCATGCGCTTGCCCGGCTTGGGCGCATTGGCCGCATAGCCCATCACGCCGAAGGCGTTCGGCGTGCCCGGCTTCAGCGCGAAATCGTCCATTTCGTTGTTGAGCAGCACGCCGGTGCCGGACGGAATCAGGCCCGAGCCGTACAGCAGGTTCACGGTCTGGGTCGCGCCGACGCGGTTGCCTTCGCGGTCGATGATCGAGAAATGGGTGGTCTCGTCATCTTCCAGCGGGGTCGGGTTGCCCGACAGCAGATCGCTGGGGGTGGCCTTGTCGGGGTGGATGGTGGCACGCAGCCCCTGCGCGTAATCCTTGCTGGTCAGCACCTTCTGCGGGATGTCCACGAAATCCGGATCGCCCAGGAAGAAGGTACGGTCGCGGTAGGCGCGGCGCATGGCTTCCACCACCAGATGGGTGCGGTGCGCCGGATCCATCGCTTTCAGGTCCCAGCCTTCCAGGATCTGCAGCATGGCGGCCAACGCGATGCCACCGGACGACGGCGGCGAGGCGGTGGTGATGGTCCAGTCGCGGTACTTGAAGGCGATCGGGTCGCGCAGCTTGACCCGGTAGCCGGCCAGTTCCTCGGCGGTCCAGTGTCCGCCGGCCTGCTTCACGCCCTTGAGCAGCAGCTTGCCGGTCTCGCCCCGATAGAAGCCATCGAAGCCCTGGTCGGCCAGGCGCTCCATGGTTTTGGCCAGTTCCGGCTGGCGGAACAGGTCGCCCTCGGCGATCGGCTTGCCGTTGCGCTCGTAGACCTCGCGCGTGCCGGGGTAGCGCTGCATCACCTCACGCCGGGACTGATAGCCCTTGGACATGCGCGCGTACACCGGGAAGCCATCGCGCGCGATGCGCATCGCCGGCTCCAGCGAGGTCTTCAGCGGCAGCTTGCCGTGCTTGGAGGACAGTTCCACCAGCGCGGCCGGCAGGCCCGGGATACCGGCCGACCAGGCACCGTTGACCGAACGGTCGCGGTCCAGGTCACCCTTCTTGTCGAGAAACGCCTCGGGCGTGGCGGACTGCGGCGCGGTTTCGCGCGCGTCCAGCATCACGTCCTTGCCGGTGGCCGCATCGTGCAGCAGGAAGAACCCGCCGCCGCCGAGGCCCGAGCTGATCGGCTCGACCACCGCCAGCGTGGCAGACACGGCCACGGCGGCGTCGAACGCGTTGCCGCCCTTGGCCAGGATCTCCATGCCCGCTTCCGTGGCCAGGTGATGGCCACTGGCGACGGCGGCGCCGTCCGGGTGTTTGGCCAGAACCGCCGGTGCGGATTCAGCGGCCCAGGCACTCGGGGCCACCAGCAGGACGAGCAGCAACCAACGACGCGACAGCGTTCTCATTTCGGCAGAAACTCCGTGACATACAATTCGGGATGATCGCGCTGCAGCCCGTGCAGCTTGGCCAGCAGGGCGTCCTGGGTTTCCGGAATGTCCGGATCGGGATCGATGCATTCGACCGGGCAGACGACCACGCACTGGGGTTCGTCGAAATGCCCCACGCACTCGGTGCAGCGGGCCGGATCGATCACGTAGATGGTTTCACCCATCGAAATGGCCTGATTGGGACAGGCCGGCTCACAGACGTCGCAATTGACGCAGAGCTCATTGATTTTCAGCGACATGGCGTTACTCCACGCCCGCGCCGGCGGATGAGAACCGGCCCACGCGGGCGCGCGGGCCGGTCATCGGTGACGCCCCTGCGGGCGCCACCCGGGCCGCGCACAAGGCACGGCCGCCACTGCACGGGTTACTTGGCTTCGACGAAGATGTACTCGGCGCCGGTCGGCTGGATGATCGACTGGACGCGGGCGTTGTCGGCGGCCTTGCCGATGAACACCACGCGCACACCCTTCATCGAGTCCGGCGAGACGTCCTTGAACACGGCCTGGATCATGTCGGCCATCTTGGCCGAGGCCGAGGAACCGAAGGCCAGCATGTTGCCCGGCTGCACGCCACGGCCCACAGCCTGGGTGGCGCTTTCGACCTGGCGCTCATACTTGGCCGCGAATTCCGGGTCCGATTCCGGGGCGAGGTAGTACAGGTACGGGCTGTTGCTGATGTTGCCCATGTTCTGCACGGCCACGGCCTGCAGGTACTTCTTCCAGCCGGCATCGTCATCGGCAGCCGGGGCGACAAGCGCCTGCTGGGCTTCGACGACCGGCGCGGCCTCTTCCTTCTTGCAGGCGGTGAAGGCCAGCGCGAACGACGCGATCAACATGGCACGCATGGTGTTGTTCATGGAATTCCTCCCTTGGTGATTCTTGGTATGTATGGGTCTGACAGGTACTACGCTTGGCCCGACTTCGCTTCACGGACCTTGCGCAGTGCCTCAAGCACGGCGGACGGCACGAAGCCGGACACGTCGCCGCCCAGGCGGGCGATCTCGCGGACCAGCGAAGACGAAATGAAGCTGTGTTGCTCGGCCGGGGTCAGGAACAGGGTCTCGACCTCCGGGATCAGATGGCGGTTCATGCTCGCCATCTGGAATTCGTACTCGAAATCGGAGACCGCGCGCAGCCCGCGCAGCAGCACCCCGCCCTGCACCGAGCGCACGAAATGCGCCAGCAGGGTATCGAAACCACGCACTTCCACGTTGCGGTTGTGGCCCAGCGCATCACGGGCGAGCTGGACGCGCAGCTCCAGCGGCAGCGTCGGCCCCTTGGACGGGCTCTGCGCCACGCCCACCACCACCTTCTCGAACAGGGGTGCAGCGCGGTTCACCAGATCGATGTGACCGTTGGTGATCGGATCGAAGGTGCCCGGGTAGACAGCAATGCGGCGGTTGGCCACGGTCATACGTCAGCTACGCGTGTTGGTCTGGTGAAAGTGTAGCAGTGGCGCGGCGATACAGGGCAAAACGGACCTCCCGGGTGCCCCCCTCGCGGTGCAGCAGCCACGGCGCGGGCATCTTCGGCGCCTGATCGGCCGGGGACTCCACGTACACCCAGGCATCAGGCGCCAGATGCGGGGGCAGCCCCGCCATCACGGCCTCCCACAGCCCATCGGCAAACGGCGGATCGACGAACGCGATATCCGCCAGCGGTCCGGCCGGCTGCCGCAGCCACTGCAGCGCATCGGCCTGCACCAGGGCGATCTGGTCCTGCGCCCCCAGCTTGGCGACCGACTCGCGCAGCTGCCGGGACAATGCGGGATCGCGCTCCACCAGCGTAGCCTGCGCCGCCCCGCGCGAGACCGCTTCCAGCCCCAGCGCCCCGCTGCCGGCGAACAGATCCAGCACCCGCGCCCCGCCCAGGCGCGGCATCAGCCAGTTGAACAGGGTCTCGCGCACCCGGTCACTGCTGGGCCGCAGCCCCGGCGACAGCGGCACCGGCAGCTTCGTATTGCGCCATTTGCCCCCGATGATCCGCACCTGGCCCACGGCAGCGGCCGGCTGACGCGGTTTCATGCGGGGCTCCGGAGATGGATGGCGATCGGATGGGCGAGCGGGCGGGAAAGCGTCATGGGCAGGCAGGCAGGTAGTTCAGGACGACATTCTAGGCGGTCCAGTCGCTGTCTTTGCCAGGCACCCCGATGCTGGAATGAAATGCAGCCACGCATGGCGTGGCTCTACCTGTCGCACGTCCGACCCACCTTGTAGAGGCAGGCGCCGCACTCCTGCTTGCGATTCGGCCCCGAAGGCTGCCGACACTCTTGAATTCGGGACAATCCACCCCTACCCCTTGAGCCAGCCGCCGCGCCGGGCGCGGCAATGTCCCAAGGAGCAACACGACCCATGACCGTGCAGACCCAAAAAGAAACCCTGGGCTTCCAGACCGAAGTCAAACAGCTGCTGCAGTTGATGATCCACTCGCTGTACTCCAACAAGGAAATCTTCCTTCGCGAGCTCATCTCCAACGCGGCCGATGCCTCGGACAAACTGCGCTTCGAAGCGCTGACCCAGCCGGCCCTGCTTGAGAACGACGGCGACCTGCGCATCCGCGTCAGCTTCGATGCCACCGCCAACACCCTGACCATCGACGACAACGGCATCGGCATGAGCCGTGACGAAGCGATCGCCCACCTGGGCACCATCGCCAAGTCCGGCACCGGCGACTTCCTGCGCCAGCTCTCCGGCGACCAGAAGAAGGACTCCCAGCTGATCGGCCAGTTCGGCGTCGGCTTCTACAGCGCCTTCATCGTCGCCGACCAGGTGGACGTGTACTCCCGCCGCGCCGGCCTGCCCGCCAGCGAGGGCGTGCACTGGTCCTCGCGCGGCGAAGGCGAGTTCGACGTGGAAAGCATCGACAAGCCCGAGCGCGGCACCCGCATCGTGCTGCACCTCAAGGATGACCAGCGCGACTTCGCCGATGGCTGGCGCCTGCGCGGCATCATCAAGAAGTACTCCGACCACATCGGCCTGCCGATCCAGATGGCCAAGGAACACCACGGCGAAGATGCCCCGGCCGAGGTCGAATGGGAAACCGTCAACCGTGCCAGCGCGCTGTGGACCCGCCCGCGCACCGAGATCACCGACGCCGAGTACCAGGAGTTCTACAAGCACGCCGCGCATGACCACCAGGATCCGCTGGCGTGGAGCCACAACAAGGTTGAAGGCAAGCTGGAGTACACCTCTCTGCTGTACGTGCCCGGCCATGCGCCGTTCGATCTGTACCACCGTGACGCGCCCAAGGGCCTGAAGCTGTACGTGCAGCGCGTGTTCGTGATGGACCAGGCCGAGCAGTTCCTGCCGCTGTACCTGCGCTTCATCAAGGGCGTGGTGGATTCCAACGATCTCTCGCTGAACGTTTCGCGTGAAATCCTGCAGTCCGGCCCGGTCATCGATTCGATGAAGTCGGCGCTGACCAAGCGTTCGCTGGACATGCTGGAGAAACTGGCCAAGGACAAGCCGGAGGTCTATGCCGGCTTCTGGAAGCAGTTCGGCCAGGTGCTCAAGGAAGGCCCGGCCGAGGACTACGGCAACCGCGAGAAGATCGCCGGCCTGCTGCGCTTCGCCTCCACCCATGACGACAGCGGCGAGCCCAGCGTCTCGCTGGCCGATTACGTGGGCCGCATGATCGAAGGCCAGGACAAGATCTACTTCCTGACCGGCGACAGCTACACCCAGGTCAAGGACAGCCCGCACCTGGAAGTGTTCCGCAAGAAGGGCGTGGAAGTGTTGCTGCTCACCGACCGCATCGACGAATGGTTGATGGGGTACCTGACCGAGTTCGACGGCAAGTCGTTCGTCGATGTCGCGCGTGGCGATCTGGACCTGGGCGCGCTGGAAACCGCCGAAGACAAGCAGGCCCAGGAAGCCGTGGCCAAGGACAAGCAGGCCCTGGTGGACCGTATCAAGGCCGCACTGGGCGATGACGTGGCCGACGTGCGCGTCTCGCACCGCCTGACCGACTCCCCGGCAATCCTGGCGATCGGCGAACAGGACCTGGGCCTGCAGATGCGCCAGATCCTGGAAGCCAGCGGCCAGAAGGTGCCCGACAGCAAGCCGGTGTTCGAGTTCAACCCCGGCCATCCGCTGATCGGCAAGCTGGACCAGGAAGGCGATGCCGCGCGCTTCGATGACCTCAGCCGCGTCCTGTTCGACCAGGCCGCGCTGGCCGCGGGCGACACGCTGAAGGACCCGGCGGCGTATGTGCGCCGGCTCAACAAGCTGTTGCTCGAGCTGTCGGCGTAAGTCGCTCTGCGGGTGGGTGCCGGCCAAGGGTCGGCACCTGCCGGCGTTGATGATGCGTGGCGCCGGACTGTGGCCGGCGTGCGCGATCGAGTCAGGCCCAGCGGTCGAGCAAGGTGCCCAGCATCTGGTCCTGGCGGCGGAGCACGGTCGCGTTGGCGGCGAACGCCAGCGCGGCTTCTCTGGCCGTGAGCAGGTCCGCGATCGGCGCATTGGCATCGTCGGGCGCGGTGATCACGGTGGCGGTGACGCCGCCGCCTGCCGCTGCAGTCTGCGCGACGCCCAGGCGGGTCGCATCCGGGACCGGCAACCGTGCCACGTTGGACGCGGCGCTCTGTACCCCGAGCGAGGCGGCACGCATGCCGGTACTGGCAATGGACATCACGCTCATCGGTCACCGTTTTCTGCTGTTCCGGCCGCGCCGGCATGGCGCAGCCCTTCACAACCGGTAACGGCCGCATCGGCCATTACTTGAGTCCCGCCCCACCGCACCTGCACGCCCATGGGCCTTCGGGGCGCAGTGGTAGCATACCCCTCTGATTTCAGCGTCTTTTGCCAATGCTCAGCTTCTTCCGCCGCAAAAAGCCCCAGGACGCCCCGCAAGAGGCGGCCAAAACCCAGCATTACTCCACCGAGGAGCTGGCAGCCGCGTTCCCGCAGGCCAATCCCCAGCCTGCAGAACCGCCGGCGCCTGCGCCGCTGCCGCCGGCAGCGGAAGCCCCGGTGCCTGCCGTCGCGCCGACTGCCCCCGCAGAGCGCGTGATCGCGCCGACCCCGGAGGTTCCCGCCCCGGCAGTTCCGAAGCCTGTAGTTTCGACCCCGGTCGTGCCGGCCCCCGTTGTACCTGCGCCCGTGGTCGCACCGCCTGCCGCCCCGCCGCCGGTCGCGCCGGCACCTGTAGTGACCGCACCGGTTGTCCCGGCTCCGGCTGCTCCTGCACCTGTCGTCGCGGCGCCGGCTCCAGCAGCTCCCGTGGAGGACCGCGCGGCACCGGCCGCACCGAGCCCGGCACCGGCCGCACCGGTGAGCGCACCTGCGCCGCCCGTCGTCGCGCCGCCGGTGGCTGCTCC
>NZ_KV791251.1:0-58272 GCF_001807865.1 Stenotrophomonas sp. HMSC10F06
AAAGTGCCAGATCGGCAAGAGATAAGAGCCACCCCATGGGTGGCTGCCTTCCGTGTCCGGACCCGCACGCGTAGCGCTATGCGCGCGTCACGTCCGCGCGTGCGTTGCGCCAATGCGCCTGCCAGGCCTGGAACATCAGCACGTTCCACAGGTGCGTGTGCCATTTGCGCTCGCCCTGCTTGAACTGCTGCCACAGCGGGGCGACCGCCTCGACATTGAACACGCCCTCCTCGGCCAGCCGCGCCGGATCCAGCAGTTCATCGGCCCAGCCGCGCAGGTCGCCCTTGAGCCACGCGCTGACCGGGGCACCAAAGCCACGTTTGGGGCGGTGCACCATGTCCTGCGGCACGTAGCGGCCCAGCACGCGCTTGAGCAGGTACTTGCTCACGCCATCGCGCTGCTTCATCGCCATCGGCAGCGACCAGGCAAACTCGGCCACGCGCCAGTCCAGCAGCGGTGCACGGGCTTCCAGGCTGACCGCCATGCTGGTGCGGTCCACTTTGCACAGCAGGTCATCGGGCAGGTAGGTGCTGAAATCAGCCAGCATCATCGCGTCGGCCGGCGAGCCAGCACCGTGCAGCGGATCGGCCAGGTCGTAGAAGCTGCCGGCCGCCTGCGCGCCACGTACCGCAGCGACCGGGTCGCGCCAGCGGGAAATCCGGTTGCGGTAGACATCGCCGATGCCGCGCGCGCCCGACTCGGCCAGCAGCGCGGCCAGCCCACCGGTGCGCGAGGCCTCGCCCTGCGTGTGTGAATGGCTGGCCATCCAGCGCCGCAGCGGCGCCGGCACCTTGCCCAGCAGCCGCCAGTTGCGCATCGCCCGCTGGTAGCGGGTGTAACCGAAGAACAGTTCATCGCCGCCGTCACCGGACAGCGCCACCGTCACGCCCTGCCGCGCCAGCCTGGCGACCAGCGCCGTGGGCACCTGCGAGGCATCGGCGAAGGGTTCATCGAACATCGCCGGCAGGCTGGGCACCACGGCCAACGCATCGGCGCCGCTGACATACAGCTCGGTGTGATCGCAGCCCAGGTGCTGGGCCAGCGATTTGGCCAGCGGCGCCTCGTCATGGTCCGAACCGGTAAAGCCGATGCTGAAACTGTGCACCGGCTGGCTCGATTGCGCCTGCATCAACGCCGCCACCACCGACGAATCGGTACCGCCGGAGAGGAACACGCCGACCGGCACATCGGCCACCATGCGCAGCGCCACCGCGTCGCGCAGCACCGCATCCAGGCGTTCTTCGGCCTCGGCATCGTTGCCCGTGAACGGGGCGGCCAGCGCCTGCTGCATGCGCTCGCGCGCATTCCAGAACGGCTGCTGCAGCTGATCCGGACGGTGCGCGGCAGCGCCGGCGGCGACCGCCTCGGCATCCAGCCGCAGCACGCGGCCGGGCATCAGCTTGAAGCAGCGCTCGTGGATGCAGTGCGGCGCGGGAATGTAATCCAGCCGCAGCAGCAGCGTCAGCGCATCGCGGTCGACCTCGTTGTCGAAGGCCGGGTGCTGCCACAGGGCCTTGAGCTCGGAGCCGAACACCAGCGTCTCACCGGCCCAGCCGTAGTACAGCGGCTTCTTGCCGACCCGGTCGCGGGCCAGCCACAGACAGCGCTCGGCGCGGTCCCACAGCGCGATGGCGAACATGCCGTTGCTGCGCTGCAGGGTTTCCTCGAAGCCCCACTGGGTGATCGCGGCGAGCAGCACTTCGGTATCCGAATGGCCGCGGAAGGCATGCCCCAGCGCTTCCAGCTCGGCGCGCAGCTCGGCGAAGTTGTAGACCTCGCCGTTGTAGGCCAGCACGTAGCGGCCATCGACCGAGGTCATCGGCTGATGGCCCAGCGGCGACAGGTCCAGGATGCTCAGCCGGCGGTGCGCCAGCGCGATGCCGGCCGAGGCATCGGCCCATACCCCGCTGTCATCCGGGCCACGGTGCACCAATGCGTCGCCCATGCGCCGCGCCTGTTCTTCCAGTGCTGCCTGCTCCCTTGCCGGAGCGGGCAGCAGCATGCCTGCCAATCCACACATGTATCAATGGTCCTGCGCCAGCGCGAGGGCGGCGTTCAATACCGCATTGTCGCTTGGAAGCACGCACAATGCTGCCCCCGCCAGTGGCGTGTAGGTATCGGCCCCGCACACCCGCTGGATCGGCAGGTGCCCCAGCCCGGCCTCGACCAGGGCGGTGATCACGCCCTCCCCCATCCCGGCGCTGTGCCGGCCCTCATCGACCACCAGCACGCGCTGGGCATCGGCGGCCTGGCCGCTGATGACCCCGGCGTTGAGCGGCACCAGCCAGCGCAGGTCGACCACCCGCACCTGCCAGCCCAGCTGCTGCTCGATCGCCCGCGCCGCACGCAGGCTCATCGGCACGCCGTTGCCATAGGTGAAGATGACCAGGTCACTGGCCTCCGGCGCGTAGACCCGGCCCTCGCCGAGCACCAGTGCCTGGTCCGGTGCCGGATACGGGAACAGCCATTGGCCATCGCCCGGCGCGTGCAGGTCCTTGCTCATGTACAGCGCGATCGGCTCGAGGAACACCGCGACCCGGCCATCGACCGTCGCCAGCGCGGCCAAGGTGCGCAGCATCATCGCCGCATCGTCGCCGCGCGAGGGACAGCCGACCACCAGGCCGGGGATGTCGCGCAGCGCGGCGATCGAGTTGTCGTTGTGGAAATGCCCGCCGAAGCCCTTCTGGTAGCCCAGCCCCGCGATCCGCACCAGCATCGGGTTGCGGTACTGGTCATTGGAGAAGAACTGCAGCGAGCACGCCTCGCCCCGCAGTTGGTCGGCCGCGTTGTGGAGATAGGCCAGGTACTGGATCTCGGGAATCGGCAGCATGCCCAGGTTGGCCAGGCCCTGCGCCATGCCCAGGATCATGGTTTCGTCCAGCAGGGTGTTGAACACCCGGCGCGGGCCGAACGCCTTGAGCAGGCCCTTGCTGACCGTATACACCCCGCCCTTCTGCGCGACGTCCTCACCGAACAGCAGCGTGGCCGGGTACTTGGCCATCAGATCGTGCAGGGCCTGGTTGATCTGGATCGCCAGGTGGCGCGGCGGTTGTGTTTCGGGCAGCTGCGCCGCACCGCCAAACGCAGCGACGCGCGCCTCATCAGCGGCCGTGCGCGTGGCTTCTGCCTGGACGGCCGCCGGCGAGTACGGCGCCAGCGGCGCCACGACCTCGGCCAGATCGGTCAGCTTCGGCCGTCGATCCGCTTCGGCGGCCGCGGCGAAACAGCGCGCGCGCACGCGTTCGTAGAGATCGAGCACCTGCGCGGCGGTCATCCAGCCGGACTGCATCGCGATCGCCGCCGAGCGCAGCAGGGGATCGCTCGCTTCTGCCGCGCACAGCTCCGGCAACGGCCGCCATTCGATTTCGAAATCCGTACCGGCGTGGCCCATCAAACGCGTGGTGCGCAGGTGCAGGAAGGTCGGCCGCCGGGTCTGCCGGCAATGGGCCAGCGCGCGCTCCACCTGTGCATGCCCCTCGACCAGATCCAGACCGTCAGCGAAGAAGTAATCCAGGCCCGGGCGGTGCGCGAAGCTCTGCGCGATCCAGCCATCCGGTGTCTTGACCGAAATGCCGATGCCGTTGTCCTCGCAGACGAACAGGATCGGTGCCGGCAGCCGCTGGTACGCCGCCCACGCGGCGGTGTTGAACGCAGTCTGCGCGGTGGCGTGGTTGGCCGAGGCATCGCCGAAGGAGCAGATCACCACGCTGTCGCCGGGAATCGGCAGCGTGTGGCCGATGCGTCGCCCGCTTTCGATGGCCAGCGCCGTGCCCAGGGCCTTGGGCAGGTGCGAGGCGATGGTGGAGGTCTGCGGCAGCACCCACAGTGGTCTGCTGCCCCACACCTTGTGGCGCCCACCGCTGGCCGGATCGTCCCGGCTGGCCGCGAACGAGAGCGCCGCGTCCATCACCGGGTCCATGCCCGGCAGCTTGCGGAAGCGCTCGGCCATGAAACCGCCGGAGCGGTAATGCAGGAACGCCGGATCGGTATGCCGCGCCAACCGTGCCACCAGCGCATTGCCCTCATGGCCGGACGAACCGATCGTATAGAAGACCTTGTTCTGCACGCGCAGTACACGCGCCATGAGGTCCAGGTGGCGGCTGATCAGCTGTGATTCGAACAGTTCGGCAAAGCCCTGCGCATCCAGGGTGCTGCCGGGCAGGATCGGCGCGTCGGGTGCCGGCGTCGGCGCGGGATCGCCGCGCCACTGCTGCACGAAATCGATGAAGTTGGCGTCGCAGATTTCGGCCCGGTTGAGGCCCTTCATGCGCGCGGGAATCGGATCGGGAACCACGGCAAACATGCATCAGCCTCCGTGACGTGTTGCGTAGGCGGACAACCGGATGGGGCGGCCTGCCCACGATGCCGAGTCTGGCCTCACCCCATCGCATTTGCCAAGCGCGGGTGCAGCATCACCGCTGCGTGGCCCGACGCTGCTGCCACTGCTGCCGTGACTGGCCCCAGATCTCGATCGGCTTGCCGGCGTGCGGCGGCGGCAGCTCGCCCATGCGCAGCAGCGAGCTGCCGAGCTTGCGCGCGACCACCTTGGAGTTTTCGTTGGCCGCATCGATGGTGTGGATGATCTCTTCCCAGCCGAGCGTGTCGAACGCCCAGTCCATGCTGGCCACCGCCGCTTCGGGCGCATAGCCCTTGCCCCAGCTCTCGCGGCGGATGCTCCAGCCGACCTCGGTGCCCGGCCAGTCCAGCGGTTGCCACGGGCCCATGCGCCCGACCCACTCACCGCTGCTTTTTTCGATCACCGAGAACATCGAAAACCCATACAGGTGCCAGCTGCCCACCAGGCAGCTGAAACTGCGCCATGCCTGGGAGGGGGCCTGCACGCCACCCAGGTGCTGCATCACCTCCGGGTCCGAGCAGAAGCGCAGGAAATCATCGAAATCCTCGGCGCGTGGCGGGCGCAGGATCAGGCGCTCGGTCTCCAGCTGGAGGTCGAAAATGCTCATGGCGTCCTCGTCTGTTGCGTGTGTACCGCCATGATCGCAGACGCAGCCACCGGCATGCCGTGCACCGTTCCCCACAACGCAACACGCCGGCAGTTGCCGGCGTGTTGGTGGTGCGTTCGAACGGCTGCGCTTTACTGGTTGTTCGCGCCCAGCGCGGCGGTCTGGGTGACCAGCTGACCGTCGATCACCGGCAGGCGATCGCTGCTCGGCTTGTTGTCCATCTTCACGGTCTTTTCGGCGCCGTCGTAACGGTAGGTCACGTTGTAGCCGGTGACCGCATTGGTGGTGCCCATCGGGATGCGGTTGCCCGGCTTGCTGGCCATGCGCATGGTGCCGGTGGTGCCGTCTTCATTGCGGTAGGTGACGTTGTAGCCGGTCACCCGGGTCGACTCGGAGGTCGCGGTCTCGGTGTGGCACTGGCGCTCGGTGCGGTTGACCACGCGGCCACCCACATGGCGCTTGTCCACCTGGTTGCCGATCATGCCGCCAGCGACAGCACCAGCGGCCGTGGCGGCCTTGCGGCCATTGCCACCGCCGACCTGGTTGCCCAGCAGGCCGCCGATCACGGCACCGGCGACGGTACCGCCAACATTGCCGTCGCGTTCGGGCAGGCGTTCCTGGACCACCACGTCCTGGCAGACTTCATGCGGCGTCTGCGTGCTGGACGTCTCGCGCACCGGCTCGGTGCCGATCACGGTGGCGTAGGCCTTTTCCTTCCTGGTCAGCGGATCGACCTTGACGATGTCGGCGTACTCGAGCTTGCCGGCCTTGTCTTCGATGGCCAGTTGGTCGGTGCGCGCGCCGTCATCGGCCAGCGGCGTGGTGTCCAGGGTGGGCCGGGTCTGAGCAGCGGTCACCGCGTCGGGCGAGGCACTGCCGCCCTTCATGAAGGCAGCAGTGGCGATCCCGCCGACCAGCAGCGCACCTGCAGCGACCAAAGCAGTAGTAGTTGTACTTTTCATAACCGGCTCCTTGCGGACGATCCGCAACGTTCTTGAGTGAATTCCAGCACGGCCAGCCTGAACGGAATCTCGACGGATCGTGAACATCCTCCCGCCCATTCAGGTTCGGTGGGCCCCAGGCTCGTGATAGCGTTTACAGCATCTGCCCAGGAGTGCCCCATGTCCAATCCCATACTGTTGCCGGTGCTGGAATGGGCGCGTCGGCTGCGCTACCCCACCCTGTTCAAGATCACGGCCGCGCTGTTCGCGGTGACCCTGGTGATCCCCGACCCGCTGCCGTTCGTGGATGAAATCCTGTTCGGCCTGGGCACGCTGCTGCTGGCCAACTGGAAACGACGCGGCGACCCGACGCCACCGCCATTGCCGAGCAAGCGCCGCGCGTGAGGTTGATCGACAGTCATTGCCACCTGGATGCGGGGGAGTTCGATGCCGATCGCGCCGAGGTGATCGCACGCGCCCGCACGGCGGGTGTTTTCGCGCAAGTGGTGCCGGCCGTCACCGCCGCCAGCTGGCCCGGGCTGCGGGAGGCCTGCAGGCTGGCCGACGGATTGCACTCGGCATACGGACTGCACCCGATGTTCCTGGATCAGCACCGCCCCGAGCACCTGGACGAACTACGCGCGTGGCTCGAGCGCGAGCGCCCCTGCGCGGTTGGCGAGTGCGGGCTGGATTTCTTCGTCGAAGGGCTGGACCCGGACACCCAGCAGCATTACTTCCTCGGCCAATTGAGGCTGGCGCGCGAATTCGACCTGCCGGTGATCGTGCATGCGCGCCGCGCGGTGGATGCGGTGATCGCGGCGATCAAGCAGATCGGCGGGCTGCGCGGCGTGGTCCACAGTTTCTCCGGCAGCCCCGAGCAGGCGCGGCAACTGCACCAGCTCGGCTTCCTGATCGGGCTGGGCGGCCCGCTGACCTATGACCGCGCCCAGCGCCTGCACCGCCTGGTGGCCAACATGCCCCTGGAGCAGCTGCTGTTGGAGACCGACGCACCGGACCAGCCGGATGCAGGCATCCGCGGCGAGCGCAATGAGCCGGCGCGGTTGCCGGTGATCCTGGAGGCGGTGGCGCGGCTGCGCGGGGAGCCGGCCGCGGTGATTGCCTCGCAGACCACGGCCAATGCCGAGGCATTGTTCGGCCTGTGAGTGGACCGGTCCGCCCGGATCAAGCCTCGGCGGCCGCTGCACCCTTCTTCGGCTTCATCAACATCTCCAGCGCCTTGCCCACCGCCGCAAACGCGAACGCACCGGTGATGTGGGTGGCCGCGCCCAGGCCCGCGCCGCAGTCCAGCTTCAGCGCCGCGTCGGCGCCAAGGTTCGGGCGGATGCCGCACACGCTGCCGTCGGCCTGCGGGTACTTCACGTTCTCCAGCGAGTACACCGCCGGCACGCCGAAGTAGCGCGAGGCGTTCTTGGGGAAGTTGAAGTCGCTGCGCAGTTTCTTGCGGATCAGCGCCATCATCGCGTCGTGCTCGGTGCGCGACACGTCCCGGATCCGCACCAGGGTGGGATCGGTACGGCCGCCGGCAGCGCCCACGGTCAGGATCGGCAGCTTGCGGCGGCGGCACCAGGCAATGGTCTCGACCTTGACCCGGAAGCTGTCGCACGCATCGATCACCAGATCGAAATCGCGGTCCAGCAGCTCAACCATGTTGGACACGGTCAGGAACGAGGCGATCGCATCGACGCTGATGTCCGGGTTGATCGCGCGACAGCGCTCGGCCATCGCCTCGGCCTTGTTGCGGCCGTACTGGCCGGCCAGCGCGGGCAGCTGGCGGTTGGTGTTGGAGACACAGATGTCGTCGGCATCGATCAGGGTCAGATGCCCGACCGCCGTGCGCGCCAGCGCTTCCACCACCCACGAGCCAACCCCGCCCATGCCCACCACCGCCACCCGGCGGGTGGCGAGCAGATCCACGGTGCCTACCCCATACAACCGGTCGATGCCGGCAAATCGTTCGCGCAGTACGTCGTTCATGCGGACATTTTAATGCGCGCAGGCCAGCGCCGGTACGCGCCGTGGACAGGACGCGTCGTACCATCGCCGCAGCCACCTCTCAAGGAAGCCTTCACCATGAACGACCCCGTGACGCCGTCCCGCCGCCCCTCCGCCGCCTATCGCTACCTGTTCGTCGGCCTGCTCGGGCTGGTGATCGGCCTGATCGCCACGGTGATGATCTCGCGCGCCATCCAGGCCCGCCAGGATCCCTTCCCGGATGCGCTGATGCACGTGATGAACCGCCAGGTGGAGCTGCTGCAGGCGGCGCAGGCGCAGAACCGCTGCAGCCTGGCCGATACCGTGCCGCGGCTGCAGACCCTGCGCTCGCTGTCCAATGATCTGGACCTGGCCTTTCCCGGCCTGAAGGACAGCCAGGGCTTCCAGCAGCACGCCAGCGCCCTGCGCGCCACGCTCAACGAGGCATTGGCCGCGCCGCCGACCGACTGCCCGGGCATGGCCACGCTGGTGGAAAAGATCCAGACCGACTGCAAGGCCTGCCACCAGGATTTCCGCTGATTCATCTTCCAGCCACGCTGGCAGCCCGGGATTGGCACGCTGTTCACGCAGCACAGGACACGATCTGCCCCATGCGCACCAGACGCATTCGACCACCCCTCTGGCCAGGAGATACACCATGAAGATTCAACTGATCGCCGCCGCTGCTGTTGTCACCGTCGCCCTGGCTGGCTGTGCCACCACCTCGCCGGGCTACGGCAGCAGTGGCTACAACAACGGTTACGGCAATTCCGGCGGCAACTACAACACCAATCGCTGCGCTGACTGCGGCATCGTGACCCGCATCAACCAGGTCGCTTCGGGCCGCAGCGCGCCGAGCGCGACCGGCGCGGTCCTGGGTGGCATCGTCGGCGCGGTCGCCGGCCATGAAATCTCCGACCACACCGGCGGCAGCCGAGGCAACAAGAACATCGCCGCCGCCGCAGGCGCGGTGGGTGGTGCACTGGCCGGCAACCAGATCCAGAAGAACGTGACCAGCGATACCTTCGACATCACGGTACGCATGGATGACGGTCGCACGGTCGTGGTCAACCAGCGCGATCTGGGCGGGATCCGCGAGAACACCTATGTCCGCGTGGTCAACGGCAAGGTGATCCTGCGCTGATCTGCCCCGCACACGGCGTGCAATGAAAAGGGCCCGCTTGCGCGGGCCCTTTTCATGTCTCAACCAGGCAGGACCCGGCGTGCGCTCAGAGCGGCTTGACCTTGTCGGCCTGCAGGCCCTTCTGGCCAGTCACCACTTCGAACTCGACCGCTTGACCTTCCTTCAGGCTCTTGAAGCCCTGGGATTCGATCGCGCGGAAGTGCACGAATACATCTTCGCCGCTCTCACGGCTGATGAACCCGAAACCCTTCGCGTCGTTGAACCACTTGACGGTGCCCTTCTCAGCCATCTCAGCTACTCCCTAACTGTCTTGTTGTTGGATACACCCGTACAGGCGGCTGACAGCAAGGGGGAAGCGAGGTGCAACGATGCAGCGGATCCGGAAGATCTACCATCATCAGGCCACGATCCACGGTGACCTTGCCAAGCTCAGCGCCTGCAACTTAACCCGAGCAAAACGAAAAAGCAACTAGCCAAAAGCTTGCGATGTCAACCCCATTTCAGGAACCATACTGGACAGCATGGACCCTTCATTCATCTTGTATCTGCTAGCCGTCCTGCTGGTGCTGGTCGGCATCGCCGGCGTGATTCTTCCCGCCCTGCCCGGCATCCCGCTGGTGTTCGCCGGGCTGGTGCTGGCGGCATGGGCCGACGATTTCGTCCATGTGGGCTGGCTGCCGCTGACGGTCCTGGGCCTGCTGACCCTGCTGTCTTTCGCCGTGGACATCCTGGCCACGGTGGTCGGCGCACAGCGGGTAGGCGCGAGCCGCAAGGCCCTGTGGGGAACCTTCCTGGGCAGCATCGTCGGGGTGTTCTTCATGCCGATCGGCCTGTTCGTGGGCCCGCTCGCCGGCGCACTGCTGGGCGAGTACTGGCACACCCGCGAGCTGGGCCGCTCCACCAAGGTGGGCCTGGCGACCTGGCTTGGCATCCTGCTGGGGTTCGCGCTCAAGCTGGCGCTGGTGATCGCGATGCTGGGCCTGTTCGCGTTCGCCTGGTTCTTCTGAGGTCACCGCCAGACCGGGGCTTCACGCCCTGACCACACCATTGACCGGCATAAACCGGATCAGATCGACCGTGTCGTGCGCTGGCGGGATTATTCCTCAGCGGCCACACTGTGCCGGTTGACCCATTCATTTTTGTCACGCGGCCCTGCTCCCATGACCCTGCCCTATTCCCGCTCCGCCCTGTTCACTGCCCTGGCCCTGGCCGGCACCGCCCTGCCCGCTGCAGCACAGGAGGCGGCACCGAAGCCGGCGTCACCGGAGGCCTGCGCACTGGTGGACACCGACGCGGCGCGTCTGGCGTGCTACGACACGCTGTTTGGTCGTACGCCGGACGTGACCCTGGCCGCCGATGCGGCGGCCACCGCCGCAAAGCAGGAACGCCGCGAAGAGCGCCAGGCCGCACGCGGGGCCGATGCCGATGCGCCTGCGGCACAGCGGGTGAAGCAGCGTCTTGGCGAGGTGTTCAAGAACGACGGCCATCAGGACGCCTTGGCCAACGCTGGCAAGGGCTCGCTGCTGGACAGCCGCTGGGAACTGGCCCAGGACTCCAAGCTGGGCGCCTTCCAGCTGCGCGCCTACAAGCCGGTCTACCTGCTGCCCGCCTTCTGGACCAGCGACAAGAACCAGATGCCGCAGTCGCCCAATCCGGTCAATACGGTCACCACCTCGCAGCAGCTGGACAGCGCGGAACTGAAGTTCCAGCTCAGCTTCAAGACCAAGGTCGTGGAAAACCTGTTCGGCGACAACGGCGACATCTGGGCCGGCTACACGCAGAGCTCGCGCTGGCAGGCCTACAACGCCGACAACTCGCGTCCGTTCCGTGAGACCAATTACGAGCCGGAAGTGATGCTGATGTTCCGCAACGGCTACTCGATCGGCGGCTGGCGCGGGCGCATGAGCGGGATCAGTGTCAACCACATGTCCAACGGCCGCGCCGATCCCCTGTCGCGCAGCTGGAACCGGGTGATCGCCACCGTCGGCCTGGACCGCGAGAACTGGGCGCTGGTCCTGCGCCCGTGGTATCGCATCCCGGAAGACCGCAAGGACGACAACAACCCGGACATCTCCGATTACATGGGCCGCGGCGACGCCACCCTGACCTGGAACAAGAACGGTCACGAGGTCTCGCTGATGGCGCGGCACTCGCTGCGTGGCGGTGATCGCTCGCACGGTGCGCTGCAGCTTGATTACGGCTTCCCGATCAGCAACCTGCTGCGCGGTCACGTGCAGATCTTCGATGGCTACGGCGAGAGCATGATCGACTACAACCACAAGGCCACGTATGTGGGCCTGGGTGTGTCGCTGCTGGAGTGGTATTGATGGCGGTGACGATCTGGCACAACCCGCGCTGCAGCAATTCACGCGGGGCGCTGGAACTGCTGCGTGAGCACGGCATCGAGCCGGTGGTGATCGAATACCTGAAGACACCGCCGGACCGTACTACGTTGACCGCCCTGATCACGCGCATGGGCATCGCCCCACGGGCGTTGCTGCGCAGCAAGGAGCCGGCCTATGGTTCGCTCGGGCTGGACGACGCCGCGTTTTCCGATGCCGCGCTGATCGACGCGATGGTCGCCCACCCGGAGCTGATCAACCGCCCGATCGTGGAGACTCCGCGCGGGGCACGTCTGTGCCGGCCACCGGAGACGGTGCTGGAGATCCTGCCGGCGTAAAACTGCGCCTCAGCTGCCTCCACAGCGGCTGGTACAGCGGTTGTTATCCTCGCCGCAGGTCAGTGCGGGCAGCCGGTTGCGGTAACAGCACTGCCGGCCAGCTTTGCAGACAGGCGGTCAGCGCTCCACCATCGTCCCGCCACAGTCAAGTGCACAGAGCTCCCAGCGCTCCCTGCATGGCGAGGTGTTGGCCGTGGGAGTGATGCAGCTCGTGCCGCCATTGGCGGTTTCGCAGCGGTGCCGGTCGCTCTCGCTGGTATACGCCGAACAGCGGCTCGCCAGCCGCTGCTGGCTGAAGGCACACGAATCGCCCTCCGAACGCGCCACCGCCTCTGCCTGCCAGGTGCACTGATCCCGCCGCGCATCGCAGGTCTGCATGCACTGCTGTCCCGTAGCGCTGATCGGGGGCTGGATCTCGTAGCCCGCGCACCCGGCCAGCCCCGCCATCACCAGTAACGGCAACAGCAACAGCAACAGCAACAGCACGCTCCCTTTTACGCCCATCGCGATCATCCTTGAACGGCACACGCCCGACTTTAGCAGCACTTCTTTCCGACCTGCCATCGACCTCAGCGCCAGTCGGTGATGCCCTCGCGCCGGTAGACCTCGGCGAACGCCGGCCGGGCTTTCAGACGATCGGCGTAGGCCTTCAACGCCGGCCAGGTGTCACTCGGCGTGGGCATGTTGCGCGACCAGCGCATCAGCATCACCAGCATGAAATCGACGACGCTCAACGCGTCGCCCAGCACATACGGCCCGCGCGTGGACAGATGCTCGGCCAGGTGCTGCCACGCGCCTTCCAGCCGCTCGCGCGCCCGCTGGCGGGTCGCCTCCACATGCTCGGGGCCGGCCATTTCCTGCGGGTAGAACCACGCCCGGTACGCCGGCTGCACGGTGTTGGCACACCAGAACATCCAGCGGTAGGCCTCGGCGCGATCGGCAGTCCCCGGGGCCGGCAGCAGAGCCGCGTCCGGGTGGCGGTCGGCCAGGTGCAGCGCGATCGCTGCCGCTTCGGTCAATACCTGCCCGTCCAGCACCAGCGTCGGCACCAGGCCTGCGGGATTCAACGCGAGATACGCGGCATCCTTGTGCTCGCGCTTGTCGAAATCCAACAGCACCAGATCGTGCTCGATCTGCAGTTCCAGCAACAGCCAATGGACGACCAGGGCGGCGGTACTCGGCGATCCATACAACGTGGTGCGCATGCGTGGGTGCCTCTCAGGGGAAGGCCCGCATTATGCGCGCGCCACGCGCAGGGGTGGACAACGAAAAACGGCGCCCTCGGGCGCCGTTTTCGTTTCAGCAGCGTATCAACCCGTGACCGATACCTGCCGTATTGCCGCGACCGGAAGCCTCAGGCGACGACGACCGGAATCTTGCCGATGCGGGCCTGCCACTCGCGCGGGCCGGTCTGGTGCACGGACTCGCCGGTGGAATCCACCGCCACGGTCACCGGCATGTCCTGCACGGTGAACTCGTAGATCGCTTCCATGCCCAGATCCGCGAAGCCGACCACCTTGGCCGCCTTGATCGCCTTGGAGACCAGGTAGGCCGAGCCGCCGACCGCCATCAGGTAGGCCGACTTGTTGTCACGGATCGCCTCGATCGCCGCCGGGCCGCGCTCGGCCTTGCCGACCATGCCCAGCAGGCCGGTCTGTTCCAGCACCTGGCGGGTGAACTTGTCCATGCGGGTCGCGGTGGTCGGGCCAGCCGGGCCCACCACTTCGTCGCGCACCGGATCGACCGGGCCGACGTAGTAGATGAAGCGGCCCTTGAGGTCGACCGGCAGCGGCTCGCCCTTGTCCAGCATCTCCACCATGCGCTTGTGCGCGGCGTCGCGGCCGGTCAGCAGCTTGCCGTTGAGCAGCAGGGTCTGGCCGGGCTTCCAGCTGGCGACGTCTTCCGGAGTGATCGTGTCCAGATCGACCCGGGTGCCCTTGGAGGCGTCATAGGTGATCTGCGGCCAGTCTTCCAATGACGGCGGATCGAGCATCACCGGGCCGCTGCCATCCAGCGTGAAATGCGCATGGCGGGTGGCCGCGCAGTTCGGGATCATCGCCACCGGCAGGTTGGCCGCGTGGGTCGGGAAGTCCTTGACCTTGATGTCCAGCACGGTGGTCAGGCCGCCCAGGCCCTGCGCGCCGATGCCCAGCGCGTTGACCTTGTCGAACAGTTCCAGGCGCAGTTCTTCGGCACGGTTGGAGGCGCCACGGGCCTTGAGCTCGTTGATGTCGATCGGCTCCATCAGCGACTCCTTGGCCAGCAGCATCGCCTTCTCGGCGGTGCCGCCGATGCCGATGCCGAGCATGCCCGGCGGACACCAGCCGGCGCCCATGGTCGGCACGGTCTTGAGCACCCAGTCCACGATCGAGTCGGACGGGTTGAGCATGGCGAACTTGGACTTGGCTTCCGAACCGCCGCCCTTTGCCGCGACGATCACCTCGACGGTGTCACCCGGCACCACCTTGACGTTGACCACGCCCGGGGTGTTGTCCTTGGTGTTGATGCGCTTGCCGGCTGGATCGGCCAGCACCGAGGCGCGCAGCTTGTTGTCCGGATAGTTGTAGGCGCGGCGCACGCCTTCGTTGGCCATGTCCTCCACGCCCATCGTGGCGTCGTCCCAGCGCACGTTCATGCCGATTTCCAGGAACACGGTGACGATGCCGGTGTCCTGGCAGATCGGCCGGTGGCCTTCGGCGCACATGCGCGAATTGATCAGGATCTGGGCCATCGCCTCCTTCGCGGCCGGCGACTCTTCGCGCTCATAGGCAGCGTTGAGGCTCTTGATGTAATCGACCGGGTGGTAGTACGAGATGTACTGCAGCGCGTCGGCGATGGACTGGATGAGGTCTTCCTGCTTGATCGATGTCACGACTTGCTCGCTTGCTGGAGGCTGGCGGGGGTTTAACCGCCGATTTTAACAACTACCGCCCGGCGGCGTTGAGAATCGCTCGCGGTGGCGGGGTTTGGTGCAAAGTGGGCGCCCCGCCTTGTCACAGCGGCCTGCCCGGCCGCGTCCTCCTGGCATGACCCCGACCGATACCTTCCAGACCCACCGCCCCCGCCTGTTCGCCTTGGCCTACCGCCTGCTGGGCAGCCGCAGCGACGCCGAGGACATCGTCCAGGACGCCTGGCTGCGCTGGCAGGGCGCCGACACCGGCGGGATCCGAGACCCGGAGGGCTGGCTGGTGACGGCCACCACCCGGCTCGGCCTGGACCGGCTGCGCGCCCTGCGCAGCGCGCGCGTGGAGTACGTCGGGCCGTGGCTGCCCGAGCCGCTGGAGATCGCCCTGGACCCGGACCCGCTGCAGGACCCGGCCCAGCGCCATGCCCTCGCCGATGAGGTCTCGGTGGCTTTCCTGGCACTGCTGGAGCAGCTCAAGCCGGATGAGCGCGCCGCCTTCCTGCTCAAGGATGTGTTCGACTACGACTACCCGGACATCGCGCCCCTGCTGGAGCACTCCCCCGCCAACTGCCGGCAACTGGTGCACCGGGCGCGGCAGCGACTGCAGACCGGCGCCCCACGCTTCACGGTCTCGCCCGCCCAGCACCGCGACCTGCTGGCGCGCTTCATGGCCGCCTCGCAGCAGGGTGATCTGGAAGCGATCCGCGCCCTGCTCGATGCCAATGCCGAGATGATCTCCGACGGCGGTGGCCGCGTGACCGCAGCGATCCGCCCCCTGCTCGGCGCCGAGCGCATCGCGCAGCTGTACTGGGCGATCGCGCGCCGCAACGGCCAGCATCCGGCGCAGCTCGGCCAGGTCAATGGCGAGCCGGCGATCCTGCGTTTCGCGGGCGACCAGCTGCACTCGGTGACGATGATCACGGTCGATGCCGGACGGATCGTGCGCGTGCTCAGCGTGCTCAATCCGGAAAAACTCACCGCCCTTGTCACAGCGCGCGATGCTGGCGCGTCCTCCAGATGAAGACGGCCATTGCGGCCGTCATGGAGTCCCCGATGTCCACCTCACCGCGCGTTCCATACACCCGCCTCGCCGCCGAGGCCTTCAAGGGCCTGCTGGCCACCAGCAAGGCCGTGCACGACAGCTCGATCGATCCGGTACTGATGGAGCTGGTGTTCCTGCGTGTCTCGCAGATCAATGGCTGCGGTTACTGCATGGACATGCATGCCACCACCCTGCGCAAGGGCGGCATCGAACCGCGCAAGCTCGATACGCTGCCAGCCTGGCACGAGAGCCGCTTCTTCGATGCACGCGAGCGCGCCGCACTGGGCTGGGCTGAAGCACTGACCCGGCTGAGCAGCGCGGCGCCGTCCGATGCCGCGTACGACGCCCTGGCACCGCATTTCGATGAGAAGGGCATCAGCGACCTGAGCATGGGCATCGCGGTGATCAACGCCTGGAACCGCCTCGGCGCCGGCCTGCTGCCGCCGCTGCCATAAGGCACGGGTAGTGCCGGCCGCTGGCTGGCTCCGCACGATCGTCGTGCTGCACGGGTAGTGCCGGCCGCTGGCCGGCTCCGCACGATGCTGGATGCCACCTGGAGCCGGCCAGCGGCCGGCACTACCGGGTAGCGGTGTACCAGCTGCACCGTTCTGCGGGGCGTACGCGTCGGCAATCTGCGCAGGCACTGACTTCATGCATCAACCACGGTCACGGCGCGCACAATACCGCCCATGCCCGCCTCCCCCGCTGCCGGTGCACCCGGCCAGAAGAATCCCAGCCTGCGTGAGCGCGTCAATGCGATGCGCAACCTGCCCCCGTTCCTGCGCCAGGTCTGGCAGACCAGCCCCGGGCTGACCCTGGCCAGTCTCGGCCTGCGTGTGATCCGTGCCTTGCTGCCGGTGGCGATGCTCTATGTCGGCAAGTTGATCATCGATGCCGCCGTGCAGCTCAGCCAGCATGATGCCGGCTTCCCGCCGTTCGGCGAGGCGCTGTCCAGTGGCCTGCTCAATCCCCTGCTGGGCCTGCTCGCGCTCGAGTTCGGCCTGGCGATGGCCTCGGACCTGCTCGGCCGCATGGTCAGCTACGCCGATACTCTACTGTCGGAGCTGTTCACCAACGTCACCAGCGTGCGCTTGATGGAACACGCCGCCGAGCTGGACCTGGAGGATTTCGAAGACCCCGACCTGCAGGACAAACTGGACCGGGCACGGCGCCAGACCATGGGCCGGATGAACCTGATGAGCCAGCTGTTCGGCCAGGTGCAGGACAGCATCACGGTGGCCAGCCTCGCGGTCGGCCTGATCGTGTACGCGCCGTGGTTGATCCTGCTGCTGGCGGTAGCACTGATCCCGGCCTTCATCGGCGAATCGCACTTCAACGCAGCCGGCTACAGCCTCAACTTCCAGTGGACGCCCGAGCGCCGCCAGCTGGAGTACCTGCGCCAGATCGGGGCCAGCGTGGAGACCGCCAAGGAGGTGAAGATCTTCAACCTCCATCGCTTCCTGATCGATCGCTACAAACTACTCGCCGAGAAGTTCTATCTGGCCAACCGTGCGCTGGCCCGCAAGCGTGCGATCTGGGGCACGCTGCTGGCAGCACTCGGTACGCTGGGCTATTACGCCGCCTACGCCTACATCGCCTGGCGCACCGTGCGCGGCGATTTCTCGATCGGCGACCTCACCTTCCTGGCCGGCAGCTTCCTGCGCCTGCGCCAGCTGCTGGAAGGCCTGCTGATCGGCTTTTCACAGGTTGCCGGCCAGGCGCTGTACCTGGACGATCTGTTCTCGTTCTTCCAGATCGAACCGGAAATCCACTCGCGCCCGGATGCCATCGCCATCCCGCAGCCGATCACCCAGGGCTTCGTGTTCGAGAACGTCGGTTTCCGCTATCCCGACGCCGAAAGCTGGGCGGTGCGGCATCTGGATTTCGACCTGCGTGCCGGTGAAGTACTGGCGCTGGTGGGTGAGAACGGTGCCGGCAAAACCACCCTGGTCAAGCTGCTGGCCCGCCTGTACGACCCCGACGAAGGCCGCATCCTGCTCGATGGCCGCGACCTGCGCGATTACGACCTGGATGACCTGCGCGCCAACATGGGCGTGATCTTCCAGGACTTCGTGCGCTACAACCTCAGCGCCGGCGAGAACATCGGCGTCGGCCTGGTCGAGGCGATGGGCGACGACGCCCGCATCCGCGATGCCGCCCGGCGCGGCATGGCCGATGAGGTGATCGCCGGCCTCCCCGGTGGCTACGACCAGCTGATCGGCCGCCGTTTCAAGATGGGCGTGGACCTGTCCGGTGGCCAGTGGCAGAAGATTGCGATCGCGCGGGCCTACATGCGCGATGCGCAGGTCATGATCCTGGATGAACCGACCGCGGCGCTGGATGCGCGCAGCGAGTTCGAGGTGTTCCAGCGCTTCAAGGAACTGTCCGACAACCGCACTGCGGTGCTGATCTCGCACCGCTTTTCCTCGGTGCGCATGGCCGACCGTATCCTGGTGCTGGCCGGCGGCCGGATCGAGGCCAGCGGCACCCATGCCGAGCTGATGACCCAGGGCGGCCGGTATGCCGAACTGTTCGAACTGCAGGCGGCCGGTTACCGCTGAAACCCAGGCACGACAGGCCTGTCCGGCCAGTCAATGAGAATTTATCTCATTTGAGATAAACTAGACCCGACGAAACCGACCAGAACCCCACCCCCATGTCTTCCGCTTTTGGCGCCGAAACGGTGCTTGAGGTCCGTCACTGGACCGACGCCTACTTCAGCTTCACCACGACCCGCGACAGCGGCTTCCGCTTCGAGAACGGCCAGTTCGTGATGATCGGCCTGGAAACCGAAGCGCGCCCATTGCTGCGCGCGTACTCCATCGCCAGTGCCAACTGGGAAGAAAACCTGGAGTTCTTCAGCATCAAGGTGCAGGACGGCCCGCTGACCTCGCGCCTGCAGCACATCAAGCCGGGCGACAAGGTGCTGGTCGGCAAGAAGCCTACCGGCACCCTGCTGATCAGCGACCTGCACCCGGGCAAGCACCTGTACCTGCTCGGCACCGGCACCGGCCTGGCGCCGTGGCTGTCGGTGATCAAGGACCCGGAAACCTACGAGCGCTTCGACAAGGTGATCCTCACCCACGGCGTGCGTTACGAAAAGGACCTGGCCTACCGCGAGCTGTTCGAGAAGGAACTGCGCGAGCACGAATTCCTCGGCGAGATGATCGGCGACAAGCTGCTCTACTATCCGGCCGTCACGCGCGAAGCCTTCCCCAACCAGGGCCGCCTGACCTCGCTGATGGAAAGCGGCGAGATGCAGAAGACCCTCGGCCTGCCGCCGCTGGATCCGGAAAACGACCGCGCCATGATCTGCGGCAGCCCGCAGATGCTGGCCGACCTGCGCACCGTGCTGGACAGCCGCGGCTTCCAGACCTCGCCGCGCATCGGCACCCCGGGCCACTACGTCTTCGAACGCGCCTTCGTCGAAAAGTAATCGCGGCGCTCGGCTCCGCCCGGCTGATCGACCAACCTGCGCGCCAGCCGGACAGAGCCCGGCTCTACGGGGCTGATTCGCCGACCGCGGCCCTGCCGCGTAGAGCCGACCCTTGGTCGGCTCTACGCGGCAACGATCGCATTCACGTTGGGCTATATTCCGCGTCAGCCCGGCAACGGCCGGGCCTGACCTGGAGCTGTACCGATGATCAGGAAGATCCGCCCCGCCCTCGCCTGCCTGCTGCTCGCCATGAGCCTGGCTGCCAGCGCCGCCGCGCCCGCAACGCCCTCACCGAAAGCCGGCGATATCCCGCCGCAGATCCTGGGCAAGGACCGCCAGGGCAATGTGGTGGACCTGGCCAGCCAGCGCGGCAAGGTCGTCATCGTCACGTTCTGGGCCTCGTGGTGCGGCCCGTGCCGCAAGGAACTGCCGATCCTGGGCCAGCTGCAGAAGGTCATCGGGCATGACGCGCTGCAGGTCTACGCGGTGAACCTGAAGGAACCGCGCGCCGATTTCGCCGCCATCGCCCGCAGCCGCAAAGCCCCGCCACTGGACTACATCCACGACGCCAAGGGCGAGGTCAGCGACCAGTACGGCATCCAGACCATCCCGCACATGTTCATCATCGGCCACGACGGCAGCATCGCCGGCGTGCATCGCGGCTACTCCGAGCAGAGTCTGCCGAACATCGTCGACGACATTCTCGCCCTCCTGCCCGAAGACGTGCGCAACCGGAAAGCAGGCGGCTGATTCCACCGCTGCGGTGTAGAGCCACGCCATGCGTGGCTGGAACGTTGGGCGAACCGGTGATGCGAGGAGCCGGCCAGCAGCCGGCACTACCGGGATCACGGAGCCGGGCAGAGCCCGGCGCTACGCCAGCGCCGCCTCAATGTCGCCGCGCAGCGACTCGGGCTTGTCGGTCGGTGCATAGCGCTGCAACACCCGCCCGTCGCGACCGACGAGGAACTTGCTGAAGTTCCACTTGATCCCCCGCGTGCCCAGCACCCCGGCCTTCTCGGCCTTGAGCCACTGCCACAGCGGATCAGCGCCGTCGCCGTTGACCTCCACCTTGTCCGACATCGGGAAACTGACCCCATAGGTCAGCGAACAGAACTCCCCGATCTGCGCCGCATCGCCCGGCTCCTGGTGCCCGAACTGATCGCAGGGAAACCCGATCACCACCAGCCCGCGCGGCCCGAATTCCCGCCACAACGCCTCCAGCCCCTCGTACTGCGGCGTGAAGCCACACTTGCTGGCCACATTGACCAGCAGCAACACCTTGCCCCGATACTGCGCCAACGCCTGTGGCTGGCCCGACAGATCCACGAACGGGAAATCGAAGGCAGTGGTCATGGCAGAGGCTCCGGTGGAAAGGCCTCTCATCTTAGCTCGCCCAGCGTATTCGGCCTGGTGGGCTGAGGAGCCGGCCGGTGGCCCGAGGAGCCGGCCAGCGGCCGGCACTACGCCTCGGGACGGCAACGACCGGGCTGGCTCTTGCAGTGGCCGCACCCTTCGCAATGCCCTGGCCTGGCCAAAACATGCCTTTCGACACAAGCCGCTCCCCAACGGCCCGGGTTACCCTCAAAGACTTGTCTGACCGGAGAATTCCCCTTGACCACCCGTCTTGCCCTCGCCGTCGCCGTGACCCTCGGCCTGGCCCTGCCCGCCTATTCCGCCACCGCCGCCACCCCGGCCGCGACCACCGCCCAGCAGGCCAACCCGTTCTTCGCCGACAGCCCGCTGCCGCTGCACTTCCCGCAGTTCGACAAGATCAAGGACAGCGACTTCGCGCCCGCCTTCGACGCCGGCATGGCCCAGCAGCTGAAGGAAGTCGAGGCGATCGCCAACAACAAGGCCAAGCCGACCTTCGACAACACCCTCATCGCCCTGGAGAAGAGCGGTGAGACCCTGGACCGCGCCACCACCGTCTTCTTCAGCCTGGTCGGTGCCGACACCAACGACGCACGCAAGAAGCTGCAGGCCGATTACTCCGCCCGCTTCGCCGCGCACAGCGACGCGATCGCGCTGAACGGCAAGCTGTTCGCCCGCATCCAGACCCTGTACGACACCCGCGCCCAGCTCGGCCTCGACGCCGAGGGCGTGCGCCTGGTCGAGAAGTACTACGAGAGCTACGTCCGCGCCGGCGCCAAGCTGTCCGAAGCGGACAAGACCAAGCTCAAGGAGATGAACGCCGAGCTGGCCAACCTGGGCACCAAGTTCAGCCAGAACGTGCTGGCCGAAGTGAATGCCTCGGCGATCACCGTCGATGACGCCAAGGACCTGGACGGGCTCTCGCAGGAGCAGATCTCCGCCGCTGCCGAAGCCGCCAAGGCCCGTGGCCAGGACGGCAAGTACGTCATCACCCTGCTCAACACCACCGGCCAGCCGCCGCTGACCAACCTGGCCAACCGCGCCCTGCGCCAGAAGATCTACGAAGCCTCCATCACCCGCGGCAGCCGCGGCGGTGAGTACGACAACACCGCCCTGGTCTCGCGCATCATGCAGCTGCGTGCCGACAAGGCCAAGCTGATGGGCTTTGCGAACTTCGCCGCCTACAACCTGACCAACCAGACCGCCAAGACCCCCGAAGCGGTCAACGCCATGCTCGGCCAGCTCGCCCCGGCCGCCGTCGCCAACGCCAAGCGTGAAGCCGCCGACCTGCAGGCGATGATCGACAAGGAACAGAAGGCCGCCGGCAAGCCCACCTTCAAGCTGGAAGCATGGGACTGGGCGTTCTACAGCGAGAAGGTCCGCCAGGCCAAGTACAACTTCGACGAATCCCAGCTCAAGCCGTACTTCGAAATGAAGAACGTGCTCGAAAACGGCGTCTTCCACGCCGCCCAGCTGGAGTTCGGCCTGACCTTCAAGCAGCGTACCGACCTGCCGGTCTACCACGACGACGTCACCGTCTATGACGTGTTCGATGCCGACGGCAGCCAGCTGGCGATCTTCATCTTCGACCCGTACGCACGCGCCTCCAAGCGCGGCGGTGCGTGGATGAACTCGTACGTCTCGCAGTCCGAGCTGACCGGCTTCAAGCCGGTGGTCGCCAACCACCTCAACATCCCCAAGCCGCCGGCCGGCAAGCCGACCCTGCTGACCTGGGATGAAGTGACCACCACCTTCCACGAATTCGGCCACGCCCTGCACGGCATGTTCTCGAACGTGAAGTACCCCTACTTCTCGGGCACCTCGGTGCCGCGCGACTTCGTCGAGTTCCCCTCGCAGGTCAACGAGATGTGGGCCGATGACCCGGTCATCCTGAAGAACTACGCCAAGCACTACCAGAACGGTACGGCCATGCCGCAGGCCCTGCTCGACAAGGTCGTCGCCGCCGCCAAGTTCAACCAGGGCTTTGCCACCACCGAATACCTCGGTGCGGCCATGCTCGACCAGCGCTGGCACCAGATCGGTCCGGACCAGGTCCCGGCCGCCAAGGACGTGATGAAGTTCGAAGCCGAGGCCTTGGCCAAGGACGGCATCTTCTACGCGCCGGTCCCGCCGCGCTACAAGACCCCGTACTTCAGCCACATCATGGGCGGCTATTCGGCCGGCTACTACGCCTACATCTGGTCTGAAGTGCTCGACGCCAACACCCAGAAGTGGTTCCGCGAAAACGGCGGCCTGAGCCGCAAGAACGGCGATCACTTCCGCCAGACCCTGCTTTCCAAGGGCGGCAGCGTGGATGCAATGGAACTGTTCCAGAACTTCGCCGGCCATGCCCCGCAGATCGAGCCGCTGCTCGAAAAGCGCGGCCTGACCTCGGGTGACGGCAAGAAGTAAGCGTCCGCCTCAACGACGTGCGCAACGAAAAACGCCCGGCACCGCCGGGCGTTTTTTTCGTGCCGCCAGCTCATCTCACCGTGGCGCTACGTAGCCTCCAGGCACGCCATTGGGCGACAACACCAGCTGCCACAACTGTGCATGCCGGCAGCGGAAACTCGCCATCGAACCGGCCAGATAGAACCGCCACATCCGGCGGAACCGTTCGTCATACCGCTGCGCATCCAGGCGCGGCCACGCCGCCTCGATGTTGGCCCGCCACGCCTGCAGGGTCCGGTCGTAATCGGTGCCGAAGTTGTGCCAGTCCTCCAGCACGAACACCCCTTCGAACGCGTCGGTCACCTGCGCCGCCGAGGGCAGCATCGAGTTCGGGAAGATGTACTTTGCGATCCACGGATCGGTGCGATGCCGCGACAGATTGCTGCCGATCGAATGCAGCAGGAACAATCCTTCCGGCCGCAGGCAGCGCCGCGCCATCTCGAAGTACCCGCGATAGTTCTTGTCGCCCACGTGCTCGAACATCCCCACCGACAGGATCGCGTCGAAGGACTCCTCCACGTCGTGGTAGTCCTGCAACCGTATCTCGACCGGCAACCCCGCGCACAACTGCCGCGCATAGTCCGCCTGCTCCTGCGAGATCGTCACGCCGACGCCGGACACGCCATAGCGCTCGGCCGCGAACTTCAGCGCCTCGCCCCACCCGCAGCCGATATCCAGAATGCGCTGGCCGGGGCGCAGGCCCAGCTTGCGGCAGATCAGATCGAGCTTGGCCTCCTGCGCCGTGTCCAGGTCCGCAGCTTCGCGCCAGTAACCGCAGCTGTAGACCAGCCGCTGGCCGAGCATCGCCTCGTACAGATCATTGCCCAGGTCGTAATGGCGACGGCCGACCTCGAAACTGCCGGCGCCGGCCTGCAGATTGAACACCCGCGCCTTGATCGCATCGGCCAGATCGCGCCAGCCGTGCACGCGTTCGTCCAGATGCGCCTGCATCAGATGAAAGAGGAAGTCGTCCAGCGCGCGGGCATCCCACTGCCCGTCCATGTAACTCTCGCCCAGGCCCAGCGAGCCCTGGGCCATGACCCGTGCATAGAAGCGCGGGTCGTGCACCGTGATGTCCTGCGGCTGGTCACCGTCAACGGTGACCCCCGCTTCGTGCAGCAACCCCGTGACCCGTCGTTGCAGCCCAGCGTCCACATCGCCTCCGTCGATCAGCCCCGGGCGAACAACCCCGCGACATCCTGACCCACGTGCGGCACCAGCACGGCGGCCGGGACGTCCACGGTCTGCGTGCCGTCCGAGTACGGCCCTACCTGGTAGGGCGGGAACACGAAGCGTATCGCAGAGATGCGTCCGTCGGAACCGGTCAGCGGCTGGAACTGGCTGAAGTTGTCCGCGCTGGGCCCGGTGCCATCGGCGATCATCCGGCTGGCGTTGCGCAGGGACTCCTGCATCTGCGCCGGCTCCATCTCATCGCCGCTCAGGCGCGTGGCCACGCGTTCGCGCAGCTGGTCGGCCACGTAGTCGCTGATCGCCTTCCAGCCCTTGGCATCGGCCACCAGCTTGTCGGCGGTCAGCATCTGCTGCTGCTCCGGCAGCCATACGAAGCGCGCCACCAGCGGCTCACCGTGGGCGCCACCGGTGTAACGGCTGCCATCGGCGGTCACCACCACCAGCTGCGGCGTCTCCAGCACCTTCTCGAAGGTCAGCGAGAGCTCGTAGGGCATGGTCGGCTTGTCGTTGCCCAGCCCGTCCAGCGCCTGCTGCAGCTCGGCCCGGGCGCTGTCGGCATAGCTGCCCAGCGTCTTGGCCAGGCCCGGATACCGCGCGATGTCCGGCGGATAGGTAATCCCGACCACCGCCTGCGGCGAGGTCTCGATCACGTCGCGCAGCTCGACCGGCGCATCCGGCGTCGCCGCCGGTGCAGCCGGTTCGACGGCGGTATCGGCCGCTGCCACCGGCGCCTGTGCGTCACCGTCGCGCTTGCAGCCTGCCACCACCACCAAGCCCATAGCCAAGGCCAACGCGCTGGTGCGCAGCGCGCAACGGTTTCCTGCGATGTTCATCCTGAAATCCCCTTGTTGTAACCTACCATCATGATCGGCCATCCCTGAAGCATGACCCGCTGCCCTCATCGGACCAGCAGGTCGTCGTACTCCTCGTGCCGCTGCAGGAACGCTTCGGCGTACGCGCAGGCAGGCACTACCTTGAATCTGTGTTCGCGCGCGTAGCGCAGCGCCACCTTGGTCAACTCACCGGCCACGCCGCGTCCGGCGATCGGCTCGGGCACCTCGGTGTGGGTGATGATCATCCGCTTGCGCTTGATCTGGTAATCCAGCAGCGCCAGATGCCCTTTGACCCGGGCCTGGAACCGGTGATGGGCCAGATCGTGCTCCACCTCGTAAGCCAGTCCGGGCGGCGTGACCGAAGCCATGAGCGGTGTCTCCTGCGGCGACTGCAGCGATAGTGCGCAGCCGGCCGCCATGATCGCGTGAAGCCTGAACAGGGGCAAGCAGCGACGTGGCGCGTCACATCCGGCCCTAAAGGCTGGAGCCGCCACGCCGATATCGGATCCGGACAGGGCGTAAGAGCTGGCATGGCTTTTGCGAAGACCTGCCTGCACGCACCCGCTCTTCCGGAGGTCCGCATGGACAACACCGCACCTGCCCCCGCCGCCCACGGCGATGCCGACAGCTCCCTGCTCGAGGGCCTGTTCCAGCTGGCCGTGAACGGCCAGACCCAGGGCTGGGAATTCGACCAGATCAACCATGAGGTCTACGCCCGGCTGCTCAGCACCTATGGCGTGGACGGCAAGAAGGCCGCCTGACGGGTGCCGGGCTCACGACCAACGGTCGTGAGCCCCCCCGGCGCGACGATGCATCGACCCACCGTCGCCAGGTACCGAGACCGTTGGTCGGTACGCGCCGAATCAACCGCCGAGGCGGAAGGTCGGGTTGCTCAGCTCACGCAGGAAGTGGCTGAAGATGCTCGGCTGCATGGCCAGCATGAACAGCACGCCGAAGGCCGCACCGGCCAGGTGCGCGCTGTGGTTGATCCGGTCGCCGCCACGGCGGTCCATCCAGATGCTGTAGCCCACGTAGAACACCGCATAGATGATCGCCGGGGCCGGAATGAACAGCACCAGGATGATCGACCACGGCTTGATCAGGATGAAGGCGAACAGCACTGCCGAGACCGCGCCCGATGCCCCCAGGCTGAGGTAGTTCGGATTCTTCTGGTTCTTCAGGTAGCTGGGCAGGATCGAGACCAGCAACGCACCCAGGTAGAACGCCGGATAGGTCAGGTAGCTGCCGCTCAACTGCAGCATCACCTGTTCGATGAAGCCGCCGAAGAAGAACAGCGTGATCATGTTGAACGCCAGGTGCGACAGATCGGCGTGGATGAACCCGTAGGTGATCAGGCGATCGTACTGACGGTTGCGGTCCACTGCCGGCGGCCACAGGATCAGGCGGTCGGCGAGCGCACGGTTCTTGAACGCCATCCACGACACGATAACGGTGATGGCGATCAGCAGCAGGTTGACTGGGGTCATGTCAGGCTCAGGCGGTGCGGTAGTTGTCGACCATACGATAGCGCTTGGCATACCAACCGAAGGCCAACGCCGCCAGGAACGCAAAGCCGGCGAAGAAGAACATCAGGAACGCCGCCTCGCTCAAGCCGGTACTGGCGATCTGGTGGGTCACCGTGTCGTTGCGCACCGCCGCGTTGGACAGCAGCACCCACAGGTTGCCGATGGTGGTGGTCAGGTTCCAGAAGCTCATCACCACGCCCTTCATGGCCTGCGGCGCCTGGCTGTAGGCGAACTCCAGGCCGGTGGCCGAGACCAGCACTTCACCGAAGGTCAGCAGCGCGTAGGGCAGCATCTGCCAGAAGATGGACATGACGTTGCCGCCGTCCATCATCACCTGGATACCGCCGACCACGATCCAAGCCAGGCCGCTGAAGGCGATGCCGGCGGTCATCCGGCGCAGCGCGGTCGGCTCGAAGCCGAAGCGGCGCAGCATCGGGTACAGCACCAGGTTGTTGAACGGGATCAGGATCATCACCAGCAGCGGGTTCAGCGCCTGCATCTGCGAGGCGGTGAACCAGCTTGGCATTGCCATCTGCTGGCCCTGCAGGACCCAGGTCGAGGCCTTCTGGTCGAACAGCGAGAAGAACGGCGTGGTCAGGGCGAAGATCACCAGCACGCGCAGCACCGAGCGCACGCCCTCCACCGCCTCGGCCGGGTGCACGGCGCGGGCGCGGTCCAGCTGGATCCAGGTGCCGCCACCGATGCCGGCCAACAGCAGGACCAGCGCGATGCACAGGCAGATCACGATGCCCAGGCTGCCGACCAGCCCCATCGAGGCCACCGCCAGCACCGCACCGAGGATGGCCAGGGTACGACCCGGACGGCCCTTGCCCGGCACCTGCGCCGACAGCGCGGTACGCACCACGTTGCCGAACGAATGCGGGTCCTTGGGCGGCAGCGGGACCAGCACGTAGCGCTTGCGGCCCATCCAGAACACGAAGGTGGCCACGAACATCAGGATGCCCGGGATGCCGAAGGCCCACGACGGACCCAGGTTCTTCAGCGCCAGCGGAATCAGCAGCGAGGCGAACAGCGAGCCGAAGTTGATGATCCAGTAGAAGGCGTCGAACACGACCTTGGCCAGATGTTTGTTGCTCTGGTCGAACTGGTCGCCCATGAACGAGGCCACCAGCGGCTTGATGCCGCCGGCACCCAGCGCGATCAGGCCCAGGCCGACGAAGAAGCCCTGGCGGCTGTCCTCGAAGATGGCCAGGCAGGCGTGGCCGGCGCAGTAGATCAGGCTGAACCACAGGATGGTGTGGTACTTGCCGAAGAATTTGTCGGCCAGCCAGCCACCGAGCAGCGGGAAGAAATACACGCCGATCATGAAGCTGTGCATGATGTCCTTGGCCTCGCCGGCCCGGCCATCGGCGGTGATCTCCTGCAACAGCAGCGAGGTGATCAGGAACTGCACCAGGATGTTGCGCATCCCATAGAAGCTGAAGCGTTCGCAGGCCTCATTGCCGATGATGTAGGGAATCTGGCGCGGCATCTTTCCTTTGCCGGCGCTGGCGGCTGCGATATTGCTCATCCTGTGGGGCTGTCCTGCGAACACGAAAGGACCAAGATTACCGGAAGCCCCTACCCCAGCGCACGCTGCACAGCTGCATGACAGGGGCCACCGGACATGGCAGGCGGGCCGGAATCCCATCTGCGCGATGGCACCCGTGTCACGGATCGTCGACGGCGAAAGCGTAAACTTATCGTTATGCGCACGCACATCACCGGCGGGACCCGAGGTTGGACAGGCTGGATCCTGCTGCTGTTGCTGGCCGCGCCCGCCGCCGGCGCGCACGCGCGCCAGGCCGAGGACGCCCTGCCCTCGCTGAAGATCGCCACGCTGGAACTGCCGACCCAGGACGATGCCCAATGGCAACAGCGGCGTGACCAGGTGCTGCAGCTGCTGGAGTCGATGCAGCCGGACGTGATCGCGGTGCAGCGGGTGCTGCAGACCCAGGGCCGCAACCCCGCCTGCTGGCTGGCCAGCCGGCTGCGCTACAGCTGCGATTTCGTCACTGCCGATCCGCCCAGCCAGCCGCTGCGCCACGGCAGCGCCATGCTGACCCGGCTGCCGGTGACGGATGACGCCGTCACCCTGCTGCACCCGCCGGGGCAGTTCAGCGCGGCCGGGATGCTGCGGGTCAAGCTGCGCGAGGAACTGATCAACATCTACGTGGCCCGGCTGCGCCCGGAACCGGACGACGCGCAGATCCGCCGGCACCAGACCACCGATCTGATGACCTGGATCGGCGCGACCGCCGACGGCCTGCCTTCGCTGATCGCCGGCGACTTCTCGGCCGAGATCACCGAGCTGGTGGGAAGTACCCCGGGCTTCCAGCCGGCCCGCAAGAACCCCGGCGAACGCGTGGATCCGCCGTCGCTGGCCGGCGCGGCACGGGGGCACGGCCTGGACGTGCTGTTCCAGGTGAAGCACTTCGGCGGCATCCGCCAAGACAGCATCAAGCTGCCGGCCAGCGAGGGCGACGCTGCGGCGATGCGGCTGGGCACCATGGCCACCCTGCGCCTGCAGACGCCGGAAAGCACCAGCGCGCCCTGACCGGCACCGTTTGCGGAGGCCCAACGAAAAACGGCCAGGCATTACTGCCTGGCCGTTGGTGTTTCAGGCAACCGTGCCGATCAGGCGATGGCTTCCTGGTAACGACGCTCGACTTCGTTCCAGTCGACGACGTTGAAGAACGCGCCGATGTATTCCGGGCGACGGTTCTGGTACTTCAGGTAGTACGCGTGTTCCCACACGTCCAGCGCCAGGATCGGCGTGTTGCCGTCCATCAGCGGGCTGTCCTGGTTGGCGCTGCTTTCCACCACGACCTTCTTGTCCGGGGTGACGCTCAGCCAGGCCCAGCCGCTGCCGAAGCGGGTCAGCGCGGCCTTGGTGAAGGCCTCTTTGAACTTCTCGACACCGCCCAGCTGCGAATCGATCGCCTTGGCGACGTCACCGACCGGAGCGCCGCCGCCGTTGGGCGACATCACGGTCCAGAACAGGGTGTGGTTGGCATGGCCGCCGCCGTTGTTGCGCACGACGCCCTGCAGGTTTTCCGGCAGCGACTTGGTCTTCTTGACCAGCTCTTCCACCGGCAGGTCGGCGTATTCGGTGCCTTCCAACGCAGCGTTGACGTTGTTGATGTACGTCTGGTGATGCTTGGTGTGGTGGATTTCCATCGTCGCTGCGTCGATATGCGGCTCGAGCGCGTCGTAGGCGTAGGACAGCTTGGGGAGGGTATAGGCCATGTGGTTCTCCTGGTAGCTCACTCACCCGGCAAAGACCGGGCGTTGCGGAGTCGATGATGGGGATGGCCGACAAGCTTACCAAGGGCGATGTAAAGGAAACTTCGTCCTGCGTGGTCGATGGCGTGTCGGGCGCGTTACGCGACAGTGACGGTGTACACCGCAGTGGCGCAGGCCCCGCGGTGCAGCATGCCTGTTCGGCTGGGCCTCACCGTGCCGGGCGGTGATCGCAGTAGAGTAGTGGCCTCGCCCCTTTTCGCTGGCCCCTCATGCGCAAGCCGCTGTTGTTGTTGATCGCCATCGTGCTACTGGTGGGAGGCCTGGCCGCCATCAAGCTGGCCCAGCGCCCGCCCGCGCCGCAGTTTGCGCCATCGCTGACCCAGCCCGACAGCGCGCCGGCCGCCCCTGCACCGACGGCATCGAGCCGGACGACGCGCGATCCCCTGCCCCCGTTCCTGCCGGCCGAAGCGCGCGACACCATCGCGCTGATCCAGCGTGGCGGCCCGTTCCCGCACCGCCAGGACGGCAGCATCTTCAGCAACCGCGAACAGCGGCTGCCGCAGCGGCCGCGCGGCTATTACCACGAATACACGGTAGACACGCCCGGCGCAGGCAATCGCGGCGCACGGCGCATTGTCACCGGCGGCACCCCCCCTACTGGCTGGTTCTATACCGATGATCACTATGAAACGTTCCGCAGTTTCGACGTTCCACCTGCCGGGAGCTGGCAATGACGCATGACGGATTCGAGTTGGGCCTGCACGACATCAACAACGCCGGTATCTATGCGATCGGCAACGATGATGTCGCCCCGTTGTCGGCGGCGATGCGCGATGCCGGCCTGCGTGTGATCCAGATCGACCTGGCCGGCTGCCAGGACAAGCGCACCTTGCTGATGCGGCTGGCCGCCCGCCTGGACTTCCCGACCGGCTTCGGCGGCAACTGGGATGCACTGACCGACAACCTGCGTGACCTGGCGTGGCTGCCGGCCAACGGCTATGCGCTGTTCTTCAACGACGCCGATGCGCTGCGCAGCGAGGCGGGCGCGGAGTTCGACACGCTGCTGGATGTGCTGGACGAAGCCAGCCGCTACTGGGGCGAGAGCAACGTGCCGTTCTGGGCGTTCGTCGCGCTGCAGGACGCGGACGTGGAACCGGACGCGGACCCCGCACCGTAACGCCCAGCATCCGCTAGAGCCACGCCATGCGTGGCTGCGAGGCGCCGTGACACCCGGCCGAAACCCAGCCACGCATGGCGTGACTCTACCCGCCGCCGAGGCCGCGCCTCATCGGCTGCCGTTGTCTTCCTGCAGTTCCTTCTTGAACGGGATGTCCGGCGGCGGACGCGCGATGGCTGGCTGGTCCTGCATGTTCGGATCGCTCAAGCCACAGCCGCCGCCGAACTGCAGCACGGAGATCACGCAGGAAATCGACGAGCTCGTGCCAGGGATCGGAATCTCCACCGCCTTGATGCCCTTGCGGACCCATTCGGCCAGCAACGATTCGTTGGGCGCCCAGTATTTGTCGAACGAGGTCGGGGTGTAGTCGTACGGCGGGCGCTTGAGCCAGGTGCCGGACTGCGCGATGCGCTCTTTGCTCCAGCCATCTTTCTCGCCGCCCGGTGCGCCCCGCTCGCTGTTGCCGTGACCCTCCTGGCCGGGCACGCGCACACTGCCATCGGCCTTGAACAGACTGCTGCCATTGCCCTGGGTCGCACTGACGGCACGGCCGTTGAGATCGGCGTCCTGCGGATGATTGGCCGCGCCCCAGTCATCGGACCGGTTGGGCGTGGTCCAGCTGCCGGGCGGTGCCTTGGATGGGCTCGCCGGGGCGCGGGTCGCGGCCGGCGCCGTGGACGTGCTGGCCGCCGTGCTGGCATTGGCGGCCGCCGGCGCCGTCGCCGTACTGCTCGCCGCGGCCGGTGATGGCGGTGCCGGACGCGGTGCGGCGTTGGGCACCGCGCGTTCGCGCACGGCGACCTCAGGCGATCGGCCCGGTACGGCCACCTCGCGCGTGGGCAGCGTGGCCACGTTGACCGACGGCGCGGTCACCGGCCGGATCTCGCGTTCGCGCACCTGCACCTCACGTTGCGGCACGGTGGCCTCCACCCGGGGCCCGGCAATGGCCACGGTGGGAGTCGGGGCTTCGACCACCGTGACCTGCCGCTCCTGCACGGTCAGCTCGGGCGTGCGCAATTGCGGTTCGGCCGTGCGCGGGGCCGGCACGGTGGTACGCGGCGTCGGCGCTTCCACCGTGACCACGGTGCGCTCACGCACCGCGATGTCCTGCGGCTCGCGCGTCATCACCCGCACTTCGGTGCGCGGCACGCTGGTCGGCGGCACCACGAAATCGGTCGTGGCCTGGGCCACCTCGGTCGCCTGGACGGGCTGCTCCACCGCCGGCGTCGCGGGCGCCGGTGGCGCCGGTTGTGGCTCGCTTGGCGGCGCCGGCGCCGCGGTCGGCTGCGGGGCCGATGCTGTGCGCGCATCCGCCTCGGCCTGCGCCATCGCCTGCGCATTGGCCATTGCCGCAGCGATCGCCGCGTCCGCCGTGGCCGGCTCGGCAGCGGCCGGTGACGCCCCTTGCTCCTGCTGCGGGGTGCCGCGGCCGACGAACTCCACCTGCACGCGCCCGCTCTCGCCGCCCTGTTCGGGCTCGCTTGGCGGGCGGATCAAGGCCACCCACAGCAACAACAGCGCGAACATCAGATGCAGCAGCGCGCTGATCAGCGCCGAGGTCCAGCGCATCCAGCGCTGATCGCGCGGGGCCGGGTCCCAGCCCTGCCAGAGCAGCCGGCGCATCGCCTGGACGAAACTCAGTTCGGGCAGGCGCCCACCAGTGGGCATCGGCTCACGCTGGGCCAGTTCGGCAAGTACTTCGCTGGCCCGGAACGGCCGCGGCAATGGCGACAACGCGCGCAGCCACAGGCCCCACCCATAGGGGAGGCCCGTGGTTTTTTCGAGAATGCGCTTGTCCGGCTGGCGAGCCAGCAGCCAATCGAGGATGTCGTCAGCCCGGCGCAGTGGCACGCAGCGCGATCAGGCAGCCGTGCCGCGGGGAATGTACGGCGCGTCGCCACTCTCGTGGTCGGTCGCGTCGCGCACCGCGGTGATGCCGGGCACACGTCCCATCAAGGTCTTTTCGATGCCCTGCTTGAGCGTGACGTCGGCCATGCCGCAGCCCTGGCAGCCGCCGCCGAAGCGCAGCAGCACCACGCCCTCGGCCGAGACTTCCTGCACTGCGACCTTGCCGCCATGCGAGGCCAGCTGCGGATTGACTTCGTTCTCCACCACCCAGCGCACCCGCTCGACCAGGGAAGAACCTTCCGTCGGCGCCTCGCCCTTGATCTTCGGCGCCTTGATGGTCAGCTGCTGGCTGCCGGTGGCGTTGGTGACGAAATCGATCTCGGCGCCATCAAGCCAGGCCACGCTGGTAGCGGCCACGTAGAGGGTGAAGCCATCGCAGTCCACCGCCCACTCATCACCGAGCAGCTCGCCGGGATCGGCGAACTCCAGGCGGGCATCGGCGCGCGGGGTACCCGCATCGACGGCGGTAAGGCGCACACCCATGCCGGGCACGGCCTCACGCTCGATCAGCTTGCGGAAATAGGATTGGGCAGTGTCGGATATCTGGATCATCGGGCTATTCTAGCCAATCCCTTGTTATGCGCTCATTCGGTTTATACACCCGACCGCGCATTGTTCAGTCATCCAGATGTGGAGGAACCCATGGCCGACCTGATTCCGCTGGCGCAGGCCCATTGCGTGCCGCGCAAAGGCAGCGACCACAAGCTCGGCACCGCCCGGGTCACCGAGCTGCTGGCACAGATTCCCGGATGGGAGCTGGCCGAGGCCGGCCAGGCGCTGACCCGCACCTTCCGCTTCGACAACTACCACGGCACCATGGCCTTCGTGAACGCCCTGGCCTGGGTTGCCCATCGCGAAGACCACCACCCGGACCTGGGCGTGCATTACGACCGCGCCGTGGTGCGATTCTCCACCCATGATGTGGGTGGCCTGAGCGAAAACGACTTCATCTGCGCGGCGAAAGCCTCGGCCCTGACGGAGTGAGCCCATGAAACTGCAGTACATCGTGCTGTCCAGCCTTGCCGTGGCGGCCCTGGCCGGCTGCAACAAGACGCCCGAACAACCGGCCGCCCCGGTCGCTGCGCCCACCGAGGTCGCCGCGGTCAAGACGCCACCGCCGGAGTACCCCATCGAACTGGCCTGCCAGGGGATCGGCGGCACCAGTACGTTCAAGGTCACCATCGCCGCCGACGGCCAGCCCAGCCAGGTCCAGCTCGCCAGTGGCAGCGGCAACGCCCAGCTCGACGAGCAGGCGCAGAAGGCGGTCCAGGCCTGGCAGTTCAAGGCCGGCACCCGTGCCGGGCAGACGGTCTCGACCACGATCCAGGTACCGGTCAGCTTCAATCCGCCGCAGCCCAAGCCGGACGAGTGCTTCGCGATCGAAGAACGGCTGCGTCGCGGCGGCTGATCGCCGCAGGGTGTTGAGGTCAGCCGCCGCAAGCCGCGCATCATGGATCGTCAAGGCGCCCGTCGGATCGACGCGTCGCCACGCGCCCGGTGAACACTGCCCCCACGGAGCCCCGCATTTCAGCGGCTCGGTGGGGAGGCGGGGACCGCACGGCGCCCTTTTCTCGTACAAGGACGCGTTGGCGGATGCCTGATATTTCCACTGAAAACGTATGGATCGCCCTGGCGGTCACCCTGGCCGCCGGCCTGGCCACCGCGCTGGGCAGCCTGATGGTGCTGTTCTCGCGCCGCCCCAACCCGCGCCTGCTGGCGTTCGGGCTGGCGTTTGCCGGTGGCGCGATGGTCTTCGTCTCGCTGACGGAGATCCTCAACAAGGCCATCGATTCGTTCACCCAGGCCTATGACGCCCGACTGGGCTTCGCCTACGGTACTGCGGCCTTCCTGGTCGGCGTGCTGCTGATCGTGGTGATCGACCACCTGATCCCGAACCCGCACGAGAGCCTGGACAAGCAGGACCCGCTGTTCCGCGACAACAACAAGGCCTACATCAAGCGGGTCGGCCTGTTGACCGCCGTGGCGATCACCGCGCACAACTTCCCCGAGGGGCTGGCGACGTTCTTCGCCACCCTGGAGAGCCCCTCGGTCGGCATGCCGCTGGCCTTCGCCATCGCCATCCACAACATCCCCGAGGGCATCGCGATCGCGGTGCCGGTGTATTTCGCCACCCAGAACAAGTTCTATGCGTTCGGCGCCAGCCTGCTCTCCGGGCTCGCCGAGCCGATCGGTGCGGCGATCGGCTATGTCGCCCTGTCCGGGGTGCTCAACCATGCCACCTTCGGCTGGGTGTTCGGGATCATCTCGGGCGTGATGGTGTTCCTGGCCCTGGACGAACTGCTGCCGGCGGCCAAGCGCTACGCCAAGGGCCACGAGACCGTGTACGGCCTGGTGGCCGGCATGGGCAGCCTGGCGATCAGCCTGGTGCTGTTCAAGTGGTGATGCCGGGGGCTCTATCCCGGCAACTCCGGGCCCTTTCAACCGGGTAACGTCGGCGCAGGGTCCCGCCGCCCGGTAGTGCCGGCCGCTGGCCGGCGTTTCCCGACGTCGGATGTCGATCGACACCGTAGCGGCCGGCACTACCCTTGTCGGTCGGCCTTATTTGAGCCGGTTCAACACCTCGACCAGCTCCTCGGCCAGCGGCGCATTGATCAGATAAGGGGTCTTGCCCGCATCCAGCGCGAACTCCAGCGAGGCCGCGTGCAGGAACAGGCGTTTCAGACCGATCTGCTCACGAAGCCGCTTGTTGACGTCCGGATCGCCGTATTTGTCGTCACCGGCCACCGGATGACCCAGATGCTGGGCATGCACGCGGATCTGGTGGGTCCGGCCGGTTTCGATCCGCACTTCGCAGTACGAATGGCCGCCCTTGCGCTCCAGCACCTTGAAGTGGCTGATCGACTCCTTGCCGATCGGATTGACCTGCACGTGGCGCTCGCCACCCTGGCGCAGGCCCACGTGCAGCGGGGCGTCCACGGTCATGGTGCCATCAGGCATGCGGCCGGCCAGCAGCGTCAGGTAGCGCTTGCGGATGCCGGCGCCGTGGTCTTCACGCAGCAGCGCCTGCAGCTCGCTCAGGGCCGAGCGCTTCTTGGCCACGATCAGCAGGCCGGAGGTATCCCGGTCCAGGCGATGGACCAGCTCCAGGGTCTTGCCCGGCCGCAGTGCGCGCAGGGTTTCGATGGCGCCGAAACTGATGCCGCTGCCGCCGTGACTGGCCACGCCCGACGGCTTGTTCAGCGCCAGCAGCCGATCGTCTTCGAACACGATGGCATCTTCCAGCCGCTTCATGAACGCGGCCGGCGGCCCCGCCTTGTCGCCCTCTTCGTTGAGACGGACGGGCGGCACCCGGACTTCGTCACCGCCCTCCAGCTTGCGCTCGGCCTTGGCGCGGCCGCCATTGACGCGGACCTGGCCACTTCGCACGAGCTTGTAGATCAGGCTGCGCGGTGCACCCTTGAGCTGGCCGAGCAGGAAGTTGTCCAGGCGTTGCCCGGCACGGTCGGCCGGAACAGTGATGATACGTACGCTGGTCATGGCTTCAGCGGCTTTGGGGGTGGGCTCGGTAACGGTCATTGGCCTTTTATTCTGTTACACTCGGCGGGCGAGATAAGGGATTGATTTCGTTGGAAGTTGCTCTGGGCCAGAAGCCCGACTTCCCGCGATTCCGGCACAGTGCGCAGCCACCGCCCCCGGGGCGGCCATGTTAGCGGCTCACCGGCGGTCCCGGCCATCGCCGGATGTCTGACACACATTCGCGCTGAACATGTCCCTGTGGCGCTCCAGCCTGGCTGAAAGCTGCCTCCGGCCCAGTTACACCCAAACCAAAACAAATGAAGCGCTCCCGCGGCCTGCCGTGGTGTCGTAGCGCTGGAAACCCAAACCGCCCTCCCCGCGCATGCGCGATGGGCGGTGAAGCGTGACCAGAAGCGAAACCCCATGGCGTTCCGCGCGGTAGCAGCGCGCGAGGAACGCAAGAATGAAGCGAATGCTGATCAATGCCACGCAGGCTGAAGAGCTGCGGGTAGCCATCGTGGATGGCCAGACGCTGTACGACATCGACATCGAACAGCCGTCCAAGGAACAGAAGAAGTCGAACATCTACAAAGGCCGCATCACGCGCCTTGAGCCTTCACTGGAAGCGGCCTTCGTCGAGTACGGCGGTGAGCGCCATGGCTTCCTGCCGCTGAAGGAAATCTCCCGCGATTACTTCCAGGCTGGCGTCGACCACAACAAGGCCGGCATCCGCGAGCTGCTGCGTGAAGGCCAGGAAGTCGTGGTCCAGGTGGACAAGGAAGAGCGCGGCAACAAGGGCGCTGCCCTGACCACGTTCATCTCGCTGGCTGGCCGCTACATGGTCCTGATGCCGAACTCGCCGAGCGCCGGTGGCGTCTCGCGTCGCATCGAGGGCGAAGACCGTGCCGCGCTGAAAGACGCGCTGGACAAGCTGAACATCCCCGACGACATGGGCGTGATCATCCGCACCGCCGGCGTCGGCCGCGATGCCGAAGAGCTGCAGTGGGATCTGGATTACCTGCTGCAGGTCTGGAAGTCGATCGCCGAAGCGGCGCTGACCAAGCCGGCCTCGTTCCTGATCTACCAGGAATCGCGCCTGATCGTGCGCGCCCTGCGTGACTACCTGCGCGCCGATGTCGGCGAGATCCTGGTGGACACCGAGGAGCTGTACGAGACCGCCCAGGAGTTCATGCAGCAGGTGATGCCGCAGACCCTGCGCAAGCTCAAGCATTACAAGGACGACATCCCGCTGTTCAACCGCTTCCAGATCGAATCGCAGATCGAAGGCGCGTATGAACGCAACGTCCGCCTGCCGTCCGGCGGCTCGATCGTGGTCGACCAGACCGAAGCGCTGACCGCCATCGACGTGAACTCCTCGCGCGCCACCAAGGGCAGCGACATCGAGGACACCGCCTTCCAGACCAACCTGGAAGCGGCTGAAGAAGTGGCCCGCCAGCTGCGCCTGCGCGACCTCGGCGGCCTGGTGGTCATCGATTTCATCGACATGGCCTCCAACAAGCACCAGCGCGAAGTCGAGAACCGCCTGCAGAACGCGCTCAAGTACGACCGTGCGCGCGTGCAGCTGGGCCGCATTTCGCGCTTCGGCCTGATGGAAATGAGCCGCCAGCGCCTGCGCCCGAGCCTGGGCGAATCCAGCCAGATCGTCTGCCCGCGTTGCGATGGCCATGGCCGCATGCGCAGCGTCGAGTCGCTGTCGCTGTCCATCATCCGCGTGGCTGAAGAGCATGCGATGAAGGAGAACACCGGGCAGGTGCTGGTCCAGGCCCCGGTCGAGATCGCCAACTACCTGCTCAACGAAAAGCGCAGCGCGCTGCGTGAGATCGAACAGCGCCATGACGCGCCGATCGTGATCGTGGCCGATGAGCAGCTGCATACCCCGCATTACGAAGTGACCCGCCTGCGCGAGAACGAGCTGGGCGAAGAGAGCGGCAAGCCGAGCTACCAGCGCGGCACCCCGCGCAAGCTGCCGGTGCATGCCCTGACCAAGGCCCAGCTGAACATCCCGGTCGCCCCGGTGGTGACCCAGGTCAAGCACAGCCAGCCGGCCCCGGTGCGTGAAGCCCCGGAACCGGTGGCCGCACCGGCCCCGGTCGCCGCCCCCGTGGCCGCCCCGGCCGCCACCGGTGTGGTGGGTTGGCTCAAGCGCATCTTCGGTGGCGAACCGGCCCCGGCCGCCGCACCGCAGCCGAGCAGCCGCCCGGGCCAGGACGGCAGCCGCAACGGTCGCAACAAGGACCGCAACGGCAAGGACCGCAACGGCCGCCGCGATGAGCGTGGCGAACGTGGCGGTAACGGCAATGCGCAGGCGCAGGGCCGTGGCAAGGACCGTGGTGAGCGTGGCGAGCGCGGCCCGAAGGGCGAGCGTCGTGACGAGCGCCGCCAGGACACCGCCGCACCGGCCAATGGCAACGCAGCACAGGTGCAGGCGCCCAGCCAGGGCAAGCCGCGCAACGAGCAGCAGCCGGCCAAGCCGCGCAATGAAGCGCGCAATGACCAGCAGCAGCCGAAGCTGAAGCAGAAGCAGGGCCAGAACGGCCAGGCCAAGCCCCAGCAGAATGACGGCGACAAGCCGGCCGTGAGCGAAAAGCCCGCGCGCCAGCCGCAGGCCGATGCACCCAAGCCGACCACCGCTGCCCCGGTCGCCGCCGATGCCGCGGTGATCGCCGCCGCTGCCGTGGTCGCCACCGATGCTGCTGCATCGGCTGCCCACGCGCAGGACGCGACCAAGGCCGTTGTGGCCGAGGACGCGCAGGCTGCAGTGAGCGAGGCCACCGAACAGGGTGACGTCCCGGCCAACGCCGAAGACGGTACCGGCGAAGGCGCTTCGCGTCGTCGTCGTGGTCGTCGCGGTGGCCGTCGTCGTCGTCGTGGCAACGGTGAGCAGGCTGCCGGCAGCGATGGCCTCAATGGTGACGAGAACGGTCTGGATGACGAGGGCGACGATCAGGATGGCGATCAGGACGGCGACACCGCCGCCCCGGCCGAGCGCCAGGTCGCCAACCATGGTCAGCCGCAGCCGGAGTTCGAGTTCGACGACGAATCCGGCAACGCGCCGGCCGCCGCCCCTGCCCCGGTCCAGGCCCCGCGCCCGGCGCCGGCTGCCGCTGTCGCTGCTGCCGCTCCGGTGGCGGTGGTCAGCAGCCCGGTCGTGACGGCGGGCCACACCGAGCCGACTCCGGCGCCGGTGGCAGCACCGGTCGCCGAGAAGGCACCGACCCCGGTCGTTGAAAAGGCCGCTGCCCCGGCAGCCGAACCGGTCGCCGAGAAGGCCCCGGCCTCCTACAACGACCCGGTGCCGTTCGTGGAAAGCCCGAAGCCGACCCCGGCCGCTGCGCAGCCGGCTGCACCGGTGGAAGCACCGCGTGTGGTTGAACCGGTGGCTGCTCCGGCGGCTCCGGCTCCGGTGGCTGCTCCGGCAGCTCCGGCCCCGGTCGCTGCTCCGGTGGCTCCGGCCCCGGTGGTTGCTCCGGCGGCTCCGGCTCCGGCGGCTCCGGCTCCGGTGGCTGCTCCGGCAGCTCCGGCTCCGGTCGCTGCTCCGTCGGCCCCGGTCGTCGAGACCGCCCCGGAAGAAGTGAAGGAGCCGACCGCCGCGCCGGTGCAGACCAGCATGCTGGATGCCGTCGATGCGACCCAGGCCCCGGCACAGCCGGCAGCGCCGCAGGCCCGCACCGAATCGGCCCCGGCCGGCCCGGTCGTGCATAACGGCCAGCTGTTCGGTGCGACCGCCAGCGAAGCCCCGGCCACCACCAATGCCGCCGAACAGGCCGCCCAGGCCGAGGCCCGCGAGGACATCCCCACCGATGCCCCGCAGGCCGACGAAGGCGACAAGGCTGACCAGGAAAAGAAAGACACGCTCTGATCCTGGGTGAGTGACGCAACAAGCAGACAGCGGCCTTCGGGCCGCTGTCTGCGTTTGGGCGGTTGGATGGCGGAGCCAGCGGCGCGGGTCAGGCAATCATGATGGCGGCGTTGAGCGTACCCACGCATGGCGTGGATCTACACAGGCCATGGGATGCAGCAAGGGTAGATCCACGCCATGCGTGGATCCCGGATCGGTCGCATCAAGGGCAGATCCACGTCATCCGTGGAGGCAGCCGGTAGCGCGCTACACCATCACCGACGACGCGGCGCGCGCCTCAGGGCGTCGTCGCGCCGGCGTTGCCGGTACCCGGCGCGAACTGCAGCCGGGTCCACACGCCGTAGTGATCCGAGGCCCAGCGGCCATCGGCGTACGGCTGATCGAACAGGAGCTTCGCTTCGCGGGCAAGCAGGCGATCCTGCTGGAAGAAGATATGGTCGATGCGCGATGGCGCATCGTAGTAATGGCGGTTGAGCGTGCTGACCTGGGCCAGCTCGTTGTTGACGTGCACGCTGCCGTAGCTGTCGCCGTAGTGATTGCGCAGCTCGCTCAGGTCACCTGCATCCACCAGCGCGTTGAAGTCCCCGGCCACGACCACCGGCGCATCACCTGCGGTCTGCGCGATGAACGTCAGCAGATCGGCCACCTGCTCGCCGCGGATGCGGCTGCCCACCTCGTCCGAGCGCTCGTTCAAGTGCGTGGCATAGACATTGACCGGCCGACCGTCCACATCGATGCGCAGATGCGCCACGGTGCGGTAGTCGTTGATCGGTGCCAAGAGATGGTCGTTGCGCGTCAGCACCGGGCGCCGGGTCAGCAGTGCATTGCCATAGCGCTTGAAACGCCCCGGCGGATCGGTGGAAACGAACTGGTACTCATAGCCCAGCTTGCGCGCCAGCCACGCGGCCTGGTTGCGCACATGGGGCTTCTGGATCACCTCCTGCAACGCGATCGCATCGGGCTGCAGGGTCTGCAGCTCACGCAGGATCACCTGGCGGCGGGCCGGCCAGTTTTCGCGGTCGTGGTGCAGGTTGAAGGTGACCATGGTCATCTCCTGCGTGGCCCCTGCCCCGTTGGCCTGCGCCATCGCGACCACCGGCGCGAACGCCAGCACGGCGGCCAGCAGGCCGCGCCTCAACTTCGTCATCTGCCGCATTACGGTGCCTTGCGTTCCGCCCGGCGTACCGATGCCGGAATTTCGATCTCGACTTTGGCCGGCACCTGCATCACCCGCAGCTCGCCGCCCACCCATTGCGCTGGCTCACCGTTGATGGTGGTGGCGCCCGGCTCGCCGCTGTACGGCCATGGCAACACCACCCCACCGGCGGGCGGAATCAGGCCGGCCGACACGGTCAGGGTGAGCTGCTTGTCATTGCGGACCAGTGCGTAGTTGAGCTGACCGTTCGGCGTGCGCAGGCCCTGCACGCCGACGCCCTTGCCTTCCAGCCAACGCGACGGCAGCCCGGCGGCCAGCACCAGGCTGTCGTCGATGTCGCGGCTGTAGGCGAACATGTCCAGCGCGGAGCGCACGAAGTCCGAGGCCACCCAGGCGTGTGGCAGGTCGCCCAGGAAGAACGGCTTGCGCGGCGTGCGCGAGACCACTTCGGCCCACTGGTTCCAGGGCTGCGGCGCGCGGTCCTTGAAGAAGAACTCGGTCGCCTGCCAGGCGCGGTCGCGCCAGCCCAGGCGCACGAACGCAGCCACGTTGCGCCACTCGTACGGGGTGTAGTCCTTCCACTCGCGCTTGCCATCACGACGCGCTTCGAACTCGCTCCAGTAGCGCTCGAAGGTGTTGTTCAAGTACGGCTGCGGCAGGCGCCCCTGCTCACCGGCCGGGGCCAGTGCGATGGTGGTCGAGGTCGCGTCGAAATCGCCCAGCTCGGCCGAACCGGGCAGGTAGTCGATGCTGTGCTGCGCGGTCGCTGCCAGCAACGAGGCCTGCAGGTCGTCACGGAACTGATCGCGCGACTCGCTGATCTGCATTGCCTCGGCCTTGCCCAGGGTGCTGGCGATGATCGCGGCATCCTTGTAGCCACGCAGCGCCCAGAAGTTGTCCCAGTAGGAATGCATCGGCTTGGCCGAATAGCCCTCGTGGCTGATCGAGACCGGCATCATTCCGTAGAAGGCCGGGTTACGGGCGCGGTTTTCCTCGGTGCGCTCGCTCAGGCGCAGCTGCTCCATGTACTGGTAGGCGCCCTGCACGTGCGGCCACATCACTTCCAGGAAGGTGGTGTCGCCGGTGTAGCGCCAGTATTCGGCGATGTTGAAGATCAACTCGCCGTGGCTGTCGTTCTCCGGCACCGGATCGCTGCCGCGCGCGTCCACGCAGCACGGCACCTTGCCGTTGTCGAACTGGTACGGCGCGTACCAGTTCACGTACTGGCGCACCGCATCACTACGGCCCATGCGCAGCAGGCCCTCGGAAATCATCGCGCCGTCGCGGATCCAGCTGCGCGAGTACGAGCGCGTGCCCGGCTGGATGCTCGGCCCGATCCGCGAGATCAGCATGTGCGCCAACGCGGTGCGCAGGGTATCGGCCAGCGGCTTGCCGGCGGCCGGTACCTGCAGCGTCACCTGGTCCAGCTTGGTCCGCCACATCGAGGCGACCTGCTGTTGCGCCTTGGCGGCATCAAAGGCCTTGGGCATCGTCCAGTTGCCGGTCTGCGGCAGCACGATGGCGACCTCCCGGCTCTGGCCGGGCTCCAGTTTCCAGCGGTACAGCAGCGCGCCGGAGGCCAGGCCGGTGCCGTCCTTCACTTCGGTGGTGCCCGGCAGCTTGCCGCTGGCCAGGTGGACCACGTCCAGCTTGCTGTCGAAGGCGGTGGCGAAGGCCGCATCCGGCGCCTGCGCCGGATACAGGCGCGGCTTGCCGTTGACGTCCACATGGGTCGGGTCGACCGACAGGTTGTCGATCCGGCTCACACCGCCAACGGTGTTGAGGAACTGGGTCGGCGGATTGACCTGCCACGGGCGCACCGCCAGGGCCAGGGTGTACTCGTGGGCGACCTTGTCCGGGTTGCGCAGGGTGTAACGCCCGACCAGCTGCGCATTGTCCGGCGTGCCCTGCACGAAGCCGGTGACCTGCAGGCCGGCCTTGTCGTGGGTCCAGCCGACATTGGCGATCGGCAGGTAATCATCCTGCAGCGACTGGCTCGTCTTGACGTCGGCCCAGCTCAGCAGCTTGTTGTCCACCAGCACGAACGGCTCCACGCTGAAGCTGGACTTGGCCACTTCCAGCGCACCGTCTTCGCCGATCAGGGCCTGTTCGCGACCGCCATCCAGGCCCAGCAGCGTCCAGTACGGCTGTTCACCGATGAAGCCACGCGGCACCGAACCGCGCGGCAGGTCGGCGCCCACCGAGCGGACGAAATCATTCGGGGTATCGGCGAACTCGAGCGGCTTGAGCGTGATGTCACGGATGCCGTAGCGCCAGCTCGGGCCGCCCTTGAGGTCGAAGCGCAGATAGCGCGCCTCGGTATCCGGCAGCGCCAGCCAGTCGCGGCCACCGCCGCCGGCGGTCACCTCGCGGCGCGTGTCCCAGCTGCGCCCGTCGGCCGAGGAGCGCACTTCATACCGCGTGGCCTCCAGCCCGGGCAGCCACTCGATCACCGCCCCGCCGAACTCACGCACCTTGTGCAGGTCCAGGGTGATGGTCTGCTCGGCCACGCCGCCGCTGATCCAGACCGTGTCCGGCTTGCCATCGACGATGCGGTTCTGCAGCGCGGTGGCGGTATCGGCGATCACCGACGGGCTCAGTGAAGAGGTATCGGCCGCCGGCAGTCCCTGCAGCGTGAGCCGGTCGAAACAGACCGTGCCCTTGCCGCCGACCTTGCTGTAGATGGTGAACTCGATCGCGGCGCTGCGCTTGAGCGTCGGGTCCGTTTCCGGCCCCCAGGCCTTGTCGATCTGGCGCTTGCGGTACTGCACCGGTGCCCAGGCCTTGGGGAAGGCATAGCCGGGCCGGTTGACCCACCAGACGTTGTCGCCGCTGGCGTCGATCAGCTTGAACTGCAGGTCGTTGGCCGGGGAGTCACCGCGCAGCTGGAAGCCGAACTGGTAATTCTCCGGGTACTGGATGCCCAGCTCGCGGCGGATGCCGACGTAGCCGGACACGTTGTGGAAGTCGTAGTCCAGGCAGAGCGCGCGCCCGCCGCCGGTGCCGGCGACGCTGCGCAGCGAGCCGCTGACCTGGTCGGAGACGACCAGCTTCCAGGGCGTCATGTCGTCGAAGCTGTCCAGCACCTTGGGTGCGGGCAGCACCGGCGTCGCCGACGGTGCGGCCGAGGCCGCCAGTGACCAGACCAGACCCAGACCCACCGCGACGACGGCATGCTTCACCCTTTGACACTCCCCAGCAACAGACCTTGGATGTAATAACGCTGCAATGCCAGGAACAGCAGCAGCACCGGAACCACCGTGACCACCGCGCCGGCCATCATCATCTCAACGTCCATGATGTGCTCGCGCGAGAGCGTGGCCAGGGCCACCGGGAGAGTGTAGTGCTCCTGGTCGGTCAACACGATCAAGGGCCACATGAAATCGTTCCACGCGGCCATGAAGGTGAAGATCGACAGCGTCACCAGCACCGGCTTGAGCATCGGCAGCACGATCTGGAAGAAGATCCGCAGCTCCCCTGCCCCGTCGATCCGGGCCGCTTCGAGCAGCTCGTCCGGGATCGAACGGGCGTACTGGCGGACCAGGAAGATGCCGAACACGGTCGCCAGCGCCGGCACGATCACGCCACCGAAGTTGTTGACCAGGCCCAGCTGCTTCATCAGCAGGAACAGCGGCAGCATCGCCACCTGCGCCGGGATCACCAGCGCGGCCAGCAGCAGCTGGAAGATGCGCTCGCGGCCGGCGAAGCGCAGCTTGGCGAAGGCATAACCGGCCATGGTGTTGAGCAGCAGCGAGCCGAAGGTGATCGCCAGCGACACCATCAGGCTGTTGACGAAGTTGTTGGCCATGCCGGTACGCGCGAACAACTCATGGTAGTTCGCGGTCGTCAGCGACGAGGGCAGCAGCGGCGGCGGGAAATGCGCCGCCTCGCCGGTCGGCATGAACGACACCGACAGCATCCACAACAGCGGCGCCAGGCTCAGCGCGGCCAGCACCAGCAGGCCACCATTGACCCACCAGGCGTGCCAGCGCGATTGACCGATTTCACGACTCATACCAACTGCCTCTTGCGGCCGAAACGCAGCATGATGCTGGTCACGCCCAGGATGATCAGGAACAGCAGGAACGCCACCGCGGAGGCGCGGCCCAGGTTCCACCACTTGAAGCCTTCTTCAAACATGAAGTACAGCACGCTGACGGTGCTCTGCAGTGGGTCGCCACGGGTCATCACGTAGGGCTCGGCGAACAGCTGGAAATAGCCGGACACGGTGATCACGCCGACCACCAGCAGCACCGGGCCGAGCATCGGCAGGGTGATGTGCAGGAACTGCTTCCAGCGCGAGGCGCCGTCGATCCGGGCCGCCTCGTACAGGTCATGCGGGATCGCCTGCAGGCCGGCCAGGAAGATCACCATGTTGTAGCCGAAGTTCTTCCACACCGCGAACAGCATGATGGTCGGCATCGCCCAGTTCGGGTCGCCCAGCCAGTCGATCGGGCTGATGCCCAGGTGGCCCAGGCCGTAGTTCACCAGGCCGTAGCTGGTGTGGAACAGGTAACGCCAGATCACCGCCACCGCCACCAGGGTGGTCACCACCGGGGCGAACAGTGCGGTGCGGAACAGCGCCTTGAAGCGCGCAGCCGGGGCGTTGAGCAGGATCGCCGCGCCCAGCGACACCGCGATCGACATCGGCACACCGACGATCACGAAGTAGGTGGTGTTCCACAGCGACTTCCAGAACATCGGGGTCTGCAGCAGGTCGATGTAGTTGCCCAGCCCGACGAAGCGCAGGTTCTCGCCGTCGGCCAGTGCGTACAGATCGAAATCGGTGATGCTCAGGGCCAGTGCCGAGAACACCGGCAGGCCGAAGAACACCGCGATGACCAGGATGGCCGGGCCGGCGAACATCCAGCCGGCAAGCGAACGCTGCTTCATGGCGCCGCCTCCGTGGCGACCGCGCTGGAGTGCTGCTTGTCGCTCACCCCGGAGGCGTCGCGCCGGTGCTGCTCATGCATCCAACGGCGTTTGGCGAGGACCTTGTCCACGCGTTTGTCCAGTTCTTTCACTGCCACGTCCTGATCCATGCCACCACGCACCACCTGTTCGGTTATGATCCGCATTTCCTGCACGATGCGCTCCCACTCCAGCACCTTCGGCGTGGGCTTGACCCGCTCGAGCTGGTCGCGGAAGGGCTGCGCCAACGGGTCGTTGGCCAGCGAGGGGTAATCCCAGGTGCTGCGCCGGGGCGGGAGGTCACCAATGATCGAATGGAAGCGTTCCTGGATCGCCGGGCGCGACAGGAACTCGATCAGCTTCCACGACGCTTCCTTCTGCTGCGAGGAGCGGAAGATCACCAGGCTGGTTCCACCGGCGATGCCGGCGCCGGGGCCGTCCGGGCCCGGCAGCGCAGCGGTGCCCCACTGCCCTTCCAGCGCCTTGGGCTGCAGCTTCTTGAACTCGCGGATGTTCCAGGGGCCGGACACGTAGAACACGTTGAAGCCACGGAAGAATTCATCCCAGACGTTGGAGATCTGCGTCTCGGACATGCGCGGGGCCCAGCCCTGCGCGAACATGTTCTCGTAGAAGCCCAGCGTCCTGCGGAAGCCGGGGCTGCTGAAGTTGCCGCGGGTATCATCATCGCGCAGCAGCGGGTCCGACTGCTGCAGGGCGAAGGACAGCTGCTGCTCGAACTCGTTGATCGGCATCAACACGGCATAGCGGTTCGCGCCCTGCATCTTCTTGATCGCCGCCATCATCGCGTTCCACTCGTCCCAGGTGCGCGGCGGATGGTCATAACCGGCCTTGGCGAGCATGTCCTTGCGGTAATACAGCAGGCGGGTATCGACGTACCACGGCACGCCGACCAGCTCGTCATGGATGACGTTGGTATCCCAGATGCCCTGGAAGTAATCGGCCGGGTCCACGACCTTGGACTGCGCCACGTAGGGCTGCAGCGGGGTCAGGGTATTGAGCTCGGCGAATTCGGGAATCCAGGTATTGCCCAGCTGGCACACATCCGGCAGGCCGTCGGCCGCGAACGCGGTCAACAGCTTTTCATGCGCGGCCGTCCACGGGATGTTCTGCACATCCACATGGATACCCGGGTTTTCCGCCTCGAACTCACGGATCAGGCCGGTGACGACTTCGGCCTCGCGGCCCATCGCCCAGAAACGCACGGTCACGCCTTCCGGTTCTTTTCGGCAGGCACTCAACAACAGGCTGCCGACCAGCAGCAGCAAAAGACTCAACCCCAGCTTCGGGCGCGACGACGATGGCACTGCTTACTTCCCCTGCTGCTGGTTGCGGTTCGAATTGGAATTGTTCTTCTGTTCCTGGGCGGCTGCCGCACGCGATTCGGCGATGCCGACCGAGCGGGCCGAGGCCGCCTTTTCATCTTTCTGCAGTTCCATCGGCTGGTCCTCGCCTTCCGGCGTCAGCCAGCCACCGCTGAAGCCGGCGCGCTCCAGACCCTTGCGGATATGCGCGTTCTTCTTCATCACGTTCCAGACGAAATCGTTCCGGTAGTTGGCGATCATCGTCAGGATCGGGCCCTGGTCGATGCCGATGTAATCGCTGGCCACCCAGCCGCGATCCGGGACCAGGCGACCGGTCTTGATCGGGATGTCGTAGTTGAAGCTCGGGTTGAACGAATCCAGGAACCCGTAGCTGGAGTAGATGTAATCGCCATAGCGCTTGTGCATCTCCACCGCGGCCGGGATCACCTCTTCCGGGGCGAACACGATCGAGGAGATCGCGGCGGTCGGTGCGATGGTACCGTCATCGAAATTCTCGCGCAGGCCCGCGCCGCGCGAGGAGTAATGGCGGAACTGGCGCTGCTCGCCGCGGTATTCCTGGGTGGTGTTCTGCGGGCCGTCGCTGGCGGTCAGGCCCCACACGTTCTGGCCGTAATCCTTCCAGTTCATCGGGTTGGCGATCGCGTATTCGCGCTGCGCCAGGGCGGCCGAGCGGCTGTTGAGGAAGTAGGTGCTGCCCCGCTCGCGCATGTAGGCATCCTGGATGTCGCGGAAGTCCACCCACACGTGCGTGTACTGGTGGCCGAACAGCGGGCCGAAGGACAGGTATTCCTGGCCCTGGTAGACGCCCCAGTCGTTGTCGTAGGTGCGCGTCCAGACCGTCCAGGCGTCCGGGCTGACCGGGTGGGTCGGCGAGCCGAGCGCGAGGATGTAGACCATCATCGCCTCGTTGTAGCCCATCCAGTCGTGATCGATGAAGCCGCTCTCCGGGAACCAGCCCATCGAGATCAGCGGTGCGCGCTGCTGCAGCCAGGGCCAGTCCACGCGCTTGTAGAGCGTGTCGGCGATCTCGCGGATCTCTTTCTCGCGCGCGTCGTCACCGTCGTAATAGGACTGTGCGAACAGCACGCCCATCATCAGCAGCGCGGTATCCACGCTGGAGAGCTCCACCCAGCTGTCGTAGCGGCGGCCTTCCTGCATGTCCAGGAAGTGGTAGTAGAAGCCCTTGTAACCGGCCTTGCCGGTGCGCTGTGGGCCCATCGGCAGGTCGCGGAAATACTTCAGCGTCAGCAGGGTGCGGTCGATCGCCTGGGTGCGGCTGACCCAGCCGTTCTCGATGCCGATCGGATACGCGGTCAGCGCATAGCCCACCGAGGCGATGCTCGCGAACGGGCGCGACGGGTAACGGTCCGGGCTGAGCCCGTTGACCTCGTTGGTGGTATCCCAGAAGAACTGGAAGGTGCGGCGCTCGATATCGTCGAACAGCGGCGGCAGTTCCGGCTTCATCGGCCGCGGCGGCACATCCGCCTCGACCAGGATCACGGGCGGCTTGGGCTTGGCCGGCTCCTGCTGGGCCTGCGGCTGACAGGCAACGGCGGCGACGCTGATCGCCGCAGCGGTCAACAGGTGGCGTGCCTGCATGGGCCAACTCCTTCTACGGTGTTCGTGACTGGGAAGCATAACGTCCAATGACCTGAAATCGTTTACAGAACGCCGCTTAAAAAAACCACGCGTGCGTGGTCCGAACAAGCGGGTCATTGCCCAGGCCGCTGCCACCCTCCGTGGCAGCGGCCTGGACAATGGACTGGCCCGAAGGCCAGCCATTGCCATGAAACCGGCCCCGTCCAAAGACGGGGCCGTTGTTGCATCAGAAGCGGAAGCCGACTTCTGCCTTGACCTGACGCGGCGTACCGATGATGTCGCCGGTCTCGTTGTAGCTGGCCTGCAGCTTGCCGTTGGTCTTGACGTAGTTGTAGGTCGAGAAGTTGTCGAAGTTGAACACGTTGATGATGTCGATACGAGCGTACAGCTCGGTCTCGCCCGGCATCTTGAACGTCTTCGTCGCCTGCAGATCGACCGAACGGTAGCCGAAGATCTTGCCACCCAGCAGGAACTTGCCATTGGCATTGGGCACGGCTGCCTGCGGGGTCGGCAGGTTGTAGCCACTGGCCTGCGGCACCGGGTACCAGTCGTTGACGGCGGTCGGGGTAGCCAGGGTGACCTTGCCACCGAAGGTGATGCCCCAGAAGCCCGCGTACGAACCGGTGACCACCAGGCGGTGGCGCGGCGCGCCGTTGGAACGGATGGTCGGATAATCTTCGATCAGGCCGCGGTCGAACGCGTACTTCTCGTTGATGTCACGGTTGTGGCGCGCGGTGGTCCAGGTGTAGGCCACCGAGGTGCCCCAGCCGCTTTCCTGGGTGAACGGCTTCTGCGCCGACAGCAGGACCTGGGTCGCACGGGTCTTGATGCCCTGCTGGCCGATGATCAGGCTGCCGAAGCCCGGCACGTTGCAGCTCCAGGCCTGGCTCAGGCCCGGGTCGGTGCCGCCGCACAGGCGCGGGTCATCGAAGAACTGGCCGGTCGGGTAACGGTTGCCCAGGGTGAAGGCGAAGCCGTCGTAGCTCAGGGTGCGGGAAATGGTGGCATCGGTCAGCCACTCACCGACCTGGTTGCTCATGCCGAAGCTGAACTGGTCCGAGTACGGCACCTTGAGGTTGTTGTTCAGCAGATCGACTTCCAGGCCGGCGTTGCTGGTCGAACCGACCAGGGCCTGCAGGTTGCCGATGCCGTTGAGCAGGTTCGGGTTCCAGTCATAGCAGGCGGCCTGGCCGTCGATGCAGGTGCCGGTGGGCGGGTTGCGGAAGTAGATGGTCGGCTGCGGCAGGGCCAGCTTGGTGGTTTCCAGCTGCAGGTTGTCGAACAGATCGCGGTCATACGAACGACCGGCACCACCGTGGAACACGTGCTGCTCGTCGGCGTTGACGTCATACGAGAAGCCCAGGCGCGGCTGCCAGGCATCCTTGAACGCCTTGCGGTTGTGGCCGTTGCTGATGTAGTCGCCGATGTTCAGGCCGCCCAGCGCCAGCGAATCGGCGTAGGTCTGGCCGGCGGCCGCGCGCGGATCCTGCGAGTAGATCGCGTCGACCACCTGCTGCGGAGTCACGAAGTCCAGGTAGGACGGGGTCTTCTCGTAGTCCCAACGCAGGCCGAGGTTCAGCTGCAGATGGTCGTTGACCTGCCAGTCGTCCTGGATGAACAGGCCGATCTGCTTGGACTTCGAGCGCACTTCGCCCGACACGCCCGACACGCCGGTCACCGGCTTGACGAACTGCGCCTTGTACGGAATGGAAGACGGGAAGTCCGGATCACCCAGGCTGTAGGTGAAGGTCGGATTGATCTGCGCGGCATCGGATGCGTACAGATCGATCTGCTTGTACTTGGCGCCCATCTTGATGGTGTGGTCACCCTGCCACTCGATGCCGTCCAGGGTCAGGTTGTCTTCGATCGACCAGCCCTTCTGGCCCTTCACCTGCGAATCCAGCGCCGATGCGCCACCGATCTTGACCACGGTGCGGTCTTCGGTGCCGTCCGGTGCGGTGTAGGTGATGCCGTTGGCCAGGGTCAGCGGGGTCGGGTTGTTGAACGAATCTTCGTGGGTGACCATCAGTTCGTTGTAGTAACGCTCGCCGCTGTGGTTCCAGCGCAGGGCGTAACGACGGTCGGTGTTGACCACTTCGCGGCCGGCTTCCGGCGAGGTCTGGCCGCTGAACTGCGACTGGGTTTCATCGCGGTCCTGGAAGGTCAGCTCGATGCGATCGTTGTCGGTCGGCTCGAAGTCGATCTTGCCGAAGATCAGATCCTGCTGGAACGGCTGGCTGGCCGGGCCGAGGCCGGCGGCGCCTTCCGGCGGCAGCAGGGCGGCAGCGCGGCCGACCGCGCCGTCCGGCGCGATGGTGACCGGCAGGTCGAAGCGCTTGGCTTCGTAGGTCACGAAGAAGTGCGCCTTGTCCTGGATGATCGGGCCACCCAATGCAAACCCGTATTCCTTCTCGGCCGATGCCTCTTTGCTCTGGCCAGCCTGGCGCTCGGCCGGGGTCTTGGCGCGCATGTCTTCGTTGGTGTAACGGTAGAAGGTTTCACCCTTGAACTCGTTGGTACCGGACTTGGTGGCCGCGGTCACGGCCGCGCTCGACACCTGGCCGTATTCGGCCTTGTAGTTGCCGCTGATGACCTTGTATTCACCGATCGCCAGCTGCGGGAACGGGTTGCCGGCGCTGCCGGACTGGCCGGCCACGCCGCCGCCCTTGACGTAGCTCTTCTGGCCCACGCCGTCGATGTAGACGTTGGTGCCGTCGGAGTTGGTGGCACCGCCGCGCAGCGAGGTGTTGCCCTTGGCATCACGGGTGAAGATCAGGCCCGGCACCGCGTCGGCGAATTCCAGGAAGTTGCGCGACACCTGCGGGGTGGTCTGGATCTGCTGCAGGCTGACGGTCTTGCCCACTTCGGAGGTACGCACTTCCTGCAGCAGGGTCGGTGCAATGACGTTGACCGTGTCCAGGTTGGTGGCGTTGGCGGTGCCGCCGTTGGCCGGCGCGCCGCTGAAGTTCAGGGTCGCGGTGGAGGCCACGGTGACCGTCACCTTCTGCGTCTGGCCATTGGCCACGACGTTGTAGGTGCCCGGGTCCAGGCCCATCAGCGAGTAGCTGCCATCGGCACGGGTGGTGGCGCGGCGCACGGTGCCGCTGGCCACGTTGGTGGCGGTGACTTCGGTGCCGGCGGCAGCCTCGGCGACCTGGCCGCGCAGCGACGAGGTGGCCGACTGCGCCATCACGCTCGGGGCGGCGCCCAGCATCAGGCAGGTGACCAGCGCGCTGGACAACAGACTGCGTGCGGGCGCGCGGTTGCGGTGATTGGAATACGTCATGTAACTCTCCGGGTGGTGGTGGCCGTCTTTGCGGCCCCTGTCGTTTTATGTGGTGCGTTTTTTTAGGGCGTCACGACCAACGGTCGTGACCTACTGCTCGGTTCTGGCTCTGCTCGAATCACGCACGATCAGGGTCGGTACAAGCGTCTGCTTGTCGCCGGCCCCTTCTGTGTTGTTGCCATCCATCAACTGCAGCAGGCGCGTCGCGGCCTTATCGCCGAGGTCGGCGATACTCACCTGCATCGTTGTCAACGATGGGTGAACGAAACGTGCCAGCGGAATGTCATCGAACCCCGCCAATGCGACATCGAACGGGACACGGACGCCTGCCTGCGCGAACGCATACAGACACCCCAGCGCCATCATGTCGTTGGCGGCGAACACCGCGTCGGGCAGCGTGCCGGCTGCCAGCAACTCCTGTCCGGCGCGATGGCCGGAAGCTTCGTCAAAGTCACCGGGCAACTCGATCCCTTCGGCAGCATCGCCGAAGGCCGCCAGCGCATCGCGGAAACCGCGCAGGCGCTCACGGGCGTCGTAGTTGAGGTCCGGACCGGAAATGAAGGCGATGCGCCGATGCCCGACGTCCAGCAGGTGGCGGGTCATGGCCATCGCGCCGGCATGGTCATCGATGCTCAGCACCGGATGATCCTGCTCGGGCAGATACGTGTTGATCAGCACCGTGGGCAACGACTGCGGCAGGTTGTCGGTCAGGAAGCCCGGGCTCTCGGCATACGGCGAGAGCACCAGCAACCCATCGACACGGCCGCGCATGGCCCGCAGGGCCGCGCCCTGCTGCTCCTGGTCACCGTGGTAACTGGACACGAGCAGATGCTGGCGACGCTCGCGGGCCACCCCATCGATGCCGCGCATCAGTTCGGAGAAGAATTCGCCATAGAGATCGGGCAACACCACGCCAATGGTATTGGTCCGTCGGCTGCTCAGGCTCCGGGCCGCTGCATGCGGGGTATAGCGCAGTCGCGCCGCCACCTCCAGCACCAGCTTGCGCACGGGCTCGGCAACATTTTCATGGCCATTGAGTGCGCGCGAGACCGTGGCAACAGAGACACGGGCTTCACGGGCGACATCTTTGATAGTGATCGCTGCCTTGTTCACTTCGCCGCCCTCCACGGCTTAGAGATCTGGGCTTGGCGCGGAATGTAAGCGTTTTCAAACCCGGATGTAAACACTACGTTAGCCTCATGTCGTACGGCGGTAACCAAAAGCTGTCCATGGCGGCCCTGTCCGGGACCGACCAGGACAAGGCGGGACAAGGGTTTCAGCGGTTTTTGACCGGTGTCTCGGCGCGAATGGACAACGCGTGGATATCGGTCTCCATCATCGTCCCCAGGGCCGCATAGACGGCCCGATGGCGCGCCAGCGGGAGCTTTCCTTCGAAGGCTGCGCTGACCACGTGCACCTTGAAGTGCCCCCGACCATCACGCGCGCCCTCGTGGCCGGCATGGCGATGACTGTCGTCCTTGACCTCCAGCAGCTCCGGATCCAGCGCCTGCTGCAGCGCCTCGCGGATGCGTTCGACCCGGTTCATGGCAGGACCTTGCGGAACGGACGCACTTGGACGCGCACGTAGACGCCCGACTCCACATAGGGATCGGCGGCGGCCCAGTCCTGGGCGTGGGTCAGCGAATCGAACGCGGCGATCACCACGCTGCCGCTGAAGCCGGCCGGGCCGGGATCTTCGCTGTCGATGGCCGGGCACGGGCCGGCCAGCAGCAGCCGGCCTTCATCCTGCAGGGCCTGCAGCCGGGCCAGATGGGCCGGGCGCGACGCCAGACGGGCGGCCAGCACATCGGTGCCGTCATAGCCTTCAATCACATACCACACGGGCAACTCCGAGGTCTTGTTGAATCGATCCCGCGCATTCTAGCGGGGCTGGCTGGACACTGGCGCCCCAACCCCGTAGTCTTAGCTCCATTGCACGTGGCTGGACGCAGCGCCCCGTCGGCCCTCGGCTCCACCGCCAGCCGACGACCGATCCACTGCCCCACACCAGCACACGTAGACGACCTCCCCGTAGTTCTGTCGCTGCCCATCGCGGCGCGCCTTGCTGTTTGAAGTGTGGAACCGCGCCGACCCAGGCGTGTCATGGCTTGCCATCCTGCCGCCCGGGACCGTTCCGGACGCTGGCATGGTGCGGCGACCGGTCCGTTGCAATACTGACGTCTATTTGATGACTGCCGAACTCGCGCCCGACGCGAACCCGCCAACCCGAGTGCCCGCCCCACAGCAGCAGGAAATGCCGCTGGCCGTGGTGCATGGACAGCCGGTCCTGCAGATCCCGCAGGACCTGTACATCCCACCGGACGCGCTGGAAGTCATCCTGGATGCCTTCGAAGGTCCACTGGACCTGCTGCTGTACCTGATCCGCCGGCAGAACCTGGACATCCTGGACATCCCGGTGGCCGAGATCACCCGCCAGTACGTCGAGTACATCAACGTCATGCAGGAGCTGCGCTTCGAACTGGCGGCCGAATACCTGGTGATGGCGGCGATCCTGGCCGAAGTGAAGTCGCGGATGCTGCTGCCGCGGCCGCCCAGCATCGAGGGCGAGGAAGCCGATCCACGCGCCGAGCTGGTGCGCCGGCTGCAGGAGTACGAACGTTTCAAGCAGGCTGCCGAAGACATCGACAGCCTGCCCCGCCAGGACCGCGATACCACCGTGGCCCACGCCTTCGTCCCCGACCGCGCGGCCGTCAAGCTGCCGCCGCCGGTGGATCTGAAGGAAATGCTGATGGCGCTGCACGACGTGCTCAAGCGCGCCGAGCTGTTCACCGGCCACGCGATCAAACGCGAGGCACTGAGCGTGCGCCAGCGGATGGGCGACGTGCTGGGTCGTCTGGAAGACGGCAGGTTCTACCGGTTTGAAACGCTGTTCACCGCCGAAGAAGGCAAGCTGGGGGTGCTGGTCACCTTCCTGGCCCTGCTCGAACTGGCCAAGGAACAGCTGCTGGACATCGTCCAGGAAGCTCCGCTGGCGCCGATCTACGTGAAGTCCCTGGCCGCCGGCAACACCAACGAACCGCTGCAGTTCAACAGTGAGTTCGACGACAACGACGCCGCCAACGCATCCGACTGAGCACCCGACCCACGTATGGATCAACCGCTGATCAACCGTATTGTCGAAGGCGCCCTGCTGGCCGCCAGCGAGCCGTTGACGCTGGCGCAGCTGCAGGGTCTGTTCCCGGAAGAGGAACCGGCACCGCCGGGCAGCATCGAACGCGCGCTGGAACTGCTGCGCGAAGGCTGCCAGGACCGCGGCGTGGAACTGGTCGAGGTGGCCTCCGGCTTCCGCTTCCAGGTCACCAGCGAGGTGCACGGTTACATCACCCGGCTGTGGACCGAACGCAAGACCCGCTACACCCGCGCGACCCTGGAAACGCTGGCCCTGATCGCCTACCGCCAGCCGATCACCCGCGGCGAGATCGAACAGGTCCGCGGCGTGGCGGTCAGCAGCAACATCATCCAGGCCCTGGAAGAGCGTGAATGGATCCGCGTGATCGGCCACCGCGACGTGCCCGGCAAGCCGGCGCTGTTCGGCACCACCAAGGGCTTCCTGGATTATTTCGGCCTCAAGCGCCTGGACGAACTGCCGCCGCTGTCCGAGCTGCGCGACCTGGGTGAGCTGGAACCGCAGCTGCCGCTGGACAGCGAAGGCCAGCCGGCCGGCCGCCTGCCCGCAGGCGCGGCGACACCGGATGCGGCGCTGGACAGCGACGCGGCCAACGACGACGACGCCCCGGCGCCGACGGACCCTGCGGAGCCGGTGGATCCTGCAGCGCCGGTGGATCCTGCAGACCCGGTGGACCCGGCCGCCGCCCGCCTGGCCGCCCGCGTGGCGCTGGCCTCGGCCCGGCTGGCGGAGCAGCCGGCAGATACGGACAATAGCGAAGCTTCCGCCGATGCGGACGCTTCGGACACCCCATCCCATGCGCCGTTGTCGCCTGCCGACGACGACGCGGATACGACCGCCAGCGATGGCGAACCCGATACCGCGCCGGGAGAGCGCGCGGCGCCCCAGAACGAAACCGAAAACAACGCCGTCGCGAAGACGACCGTGGCTGTTGACGAAGCCGATCCCGAACCAGAGGCCGACGCATCCGTTGCCGGCCGGAGCCAAGTAAATGAGTGACACCCCCCGCAAGCCGTCGTTGAACAAGCTTTCGCTCAAGCGCGAAACCGCCTCCGAACAGCCCAAGCTCGAAGAGCGCCTGCACAAAGTGCTGGCGCAGGCAGGCCTGGGTTCGCGCCGCGCGCTGGAACAGCGCATCGCCGATGGCCTGGTCAAGGTCAATGGCGAGGTCGCGCAGACCGGCCAGTCGATCAAGAGCGGCGACAAAGTCGAACTGGACGGCCGTGGCTTCGTGGCCACCGCGCTGACCGAAACGTCGCGCGTGCTGGCCTACAACAAGCCGGAAGGCGAAGTGACCACGCGCGAAGATCCCGAAGGTCGCCCGACCGTGTTCGAAGCGCTGCCTGCCCTGAAGGGCGCGCGCTGGATCGCGATCGGCCGCCTGGACATCAACACCACCGGCCTGCTGCTGGCGACCACCGATGGTGAGCTGGCCAACGCGATGATGCATCCCTCCTACGAGGTCGAGCGCGAATACGTGGTGCGCGTGCGTGCCCCGGAAGGCGAAGAGAAGGTGCCGGACAGCATCGTCGACCGCCTCGCCCGTGGCGTCGCGCTGGAAGACGGCCCGGCCAAGTTCGACGAGATCGAACGCATCGGCGGCACCGACTCGCACGACTGGTTCCGCGTGGTCGTCAAGGAAGGCCGCAACCGCGAAGTGCGCCGCCTGTGGGAATCGCAGGGCTGCCAGGTCAGCCGCCTGAAGCGCACCCGCTACGGCAAGGTGAGCCTGCCGCGCGAACTGCTGCGTGGCCAGTCGGTCGAACTGCCGGCCAAGCAGGTCGAAGCGCTGCGCGCCGAACTGAAGCTGGAAGAAGGCGCGCCGTCGGCGCTGACCCTGCAGCCGGTGATCGGCCAGCGCCGCGCCGCCAAGACCACCGTGCGCGTCTCGCGCGAGGGTGGCCGTGGCAACGCCTACGTCAACGGCCACAACTCGGCCGATGAAGGCCGAGAACTGCGTCGTTTCGACAACGTGCGCGAAGAGCGCGGCCGTGGTCGCGGCGGCAAGGGCGGCGGCTTCAAGGGTGGCCTGACGGTCAGCGGCGAAGCAGCAGCCAAGCAGTCGCAGCGCCCGTTCAAGGCGCGCCCGGACAAGGGCAACCGTGCGCTGCCGGAAGGCAACCCGGCCGCGTTCCGCAGCTGGTACGTGCCCGACGGTGTCAGCACCGGCCCGAGCGGCCACCGCAATGCCGGCCCGGGCGCTGCCCGTGGCCCAGGTTCGCGCGGTCCGGGTGCCGGCGCAGGCGCCGGCGGCCAGGGCCGTCCGTACGGCAAGCCGAAGGGTCCGGGTGGCGCAGGCGGCCCGGGTCGCGGCAGCTACGGCGGCGGCGCTGAAGGCCGCGGCGGTTATGCCGGCGGTGGCGAAAGCCGTGGCGGCTACGGCGGCCAGGGCCGTCCGGCCGGTCCGGGCGGCGGTGGCAACCGCGGCGCCCAGGGGGGCCAGGGTCCGTCCCGCCATCCGTATGGCCATCCGGGCAATGCACCGAGCTTCCCGTCCGACCACGCCAATCCGGGCGCCAGCCCGTACGGCAGCGCGCGCCCGGCGGGCAACCGCGGTCCGGGTGGTCCGGGTGGTCCGGGTGGCAACCGTGGCCCGGGCGGCGCCAATGCGCGCGGTCCTGGCGGCAATCGCGGCCCCGGTGGTCCGGGCGGCAACCGGGGCCCG